>JBKDKG010000204.1:0-6406 GCA_046345095.1 Flavobacteriia bacterium
TCCAGGAGGTTCGTTAGGTTTATTGGCCCTCGGGAATGTTGGTGTTAGAGCTTGGAAAGAGGCGAGAGACAATTATTTGGCGAAAAATCCAATTGCGAGAGATGAAAAAAAATAAAGTGCTTTTGGTAGGTTGGGATTCTGCCGACTGGAAAATTATTGATAAATTGATTGCTCAGGGTAAAATGCCAGCCATTAAGAGCTTGATTGACCAAGGTGTTAGAGGAAAGATAGCAACCATGGATCCGCCGCTTTCTCCCATGTTGTGGACTTCTATGGCAACAGGTGTTCGCCCGTTTAAGCATGGTGTGCTTGGATTTATTGAGCCTGATGGAAATGGAGGAGTCAGACCTGTTTCTTCGCATTACAGAAAAGTTAAGGCAATTTGGAACATGCTGACGATGGAAGGCTACAAGTCTAATATTGTCGGTTGGTGGCCTAGTAATCCTGTTGAAACAATCAATGGTTGTATGGTTTCCAATCTTTTTCAGCAAGAAAAGAAGGGTACTGAATTATTAGATGTGAACGAATGGCCTGTGGCTGAAGCATCTGTGTATCCTGAAAGCCTTATAGATCAATTGAAAGATTTGCGTGTTCATCCACTGGAAATAAGTTTGAATTTAATTTCACCTTTTGTTCCAGAAGTGCTCAAATTGGACAGACAGGAAGACAATAATTTGATGGTCATTTCAAAGTATTTATCCCATGCCGTGACTGTTCATGCCACAGCCACAGAATTGATGGAAACACAAGAGTGGGACTTTACAGCGGTTTATCACGATGCCTTGGATCACTTCAGTCACGGTTATATGCGTTACTATCCGCCTCTTCGCGATCACATTGACAAAGAAGATTTTGACCTGTATAAAAATGTTGTCGAAGGAGCTTATATGTTCCATGATATGATGTTGGAAAGGTTGTTAGGAATGATTGATGAAAATACAACTGTTATTGTTGTCTCTGATCATGGTTTCCATTCTGACCACCTTCGACCGGTGAATATTCCTCAGGTACCTTCAGGACCAGCTGTTGAGCACGCTCCGTATGGTATTTTTGTTGCGAAAGGTCCGGGAATAAAGAAAGGTGAGCAGATTTTTGGAGCCAGCGTGCTGGATGTTACACCAACACTTTTGGCAATTATGGATTTGCCTATAGGGAAGGACATGGATGGAAAGCCTTTGGTTGATATTTTTGAGAAGCCTAAAGAACTGAAATACATTGACAGTTGGGAAAATAGTGAGAAGTTTGGTGGAGAACTCGTTCCAACTTCCAATAGTGAAACATCTAACAATGAAGCAGCTTTGCAACAGCTAGTTGATTTGGGATACATCGATGAGGTCAACGTTGAAGGCGAAGGAAAGTACGATCAAATAAAAGGGCTAGTTAAGGAAAACAACTTTTACTTGGCAAAGTCATACGCCAGCGCAGGTTTCAATGATGAAGCACTAGAGATTTTATTGGAGATTGAAGACAAATCAAATCCGGATTACCGCATTCTAACGGATATTGTTAATAGCGCTATCCGCTCCAATCGTTTTGCTTTGGCCGATGAATACATAAAGTTTATCCGTCATTCAAAAGTATTTCATGATAGCTATATTGATGTGATGGATGCCAAGGTTCAAATTGGTTTAAATAATCCTTTAGAAGGTATATCATTATTGAACAAAGCGGTAGAGTCAAATCCTAAGTCTTTTGAATTGCTCCTAGACCTGGGAAAAGTGTACAATGCCATTCAGCAAAAAAACAAGGCAATTGACTGTTTTGACAAGGTCTTAAAAATTGACCCTGAAAATGCTTATGCCTACTACGGTAAAGGGTTGGCTTATCTCCGCGCTGAAGAATACGAAAGTGCGGTAGAAGAATTCTTGAATGCCATTGATCGACTATACCATTTTCCCGTAGCTCATTTGCATTTGGGAGAGACATTGGCCTTAATGAAAGAATACGATGCTGCAATTGGAACACTTGAGCTCGTTCGAACCATGATGCCAAAAGTTCCTAAAATTTACAGGTGGTTGTTGGATTTATACGAGGTGACTGAAAATGATTCCAAGATTGAAGAGTACAAATCCATCGTGTCTAAAATGCAAATTGGTGCGAAGACCATCATCAGTGGATTGCCGGGAGAAAAACTTGCAAGTGCATTGGAGTTCTTGGAATCAAATGGGGTGAATATTGGCGATTCAATAAGTTTATTCGACACGCAGCAAATTAATGTGATGAATAAGGATTGGTTGATTGAAATGTCAGGCGATATTATTTATGTGCCAATGCAATATTTTGGTGGGCTAAACGCCCTTCATTCCTACCGTTTTATTTTCATTCAAGACGATATAGAAGATGCAATAGCGTTCATCAATAAAAAAATGAAAATGCGCAAGAACACTTATAATTCGGAGTTGATCAAGGACTTTTATCGTCTTCATGATTCAACTAAAACTTGGTTCAGTCAACAACCGAATTTGGATATTTACTATATAAGTAATGTTGAGAAATTAATCGACTTCATTTAAAGTGCTTTAAGTTTAGTTGATTTCTCAAAAAATAATCGTAAAATTGCAACAGTTAACTTTAAATGATTTCATATGAAAAAAAATCTACAATCTAGATTGACACGTTACACAGCGGCTGCTACTGCAGTAGTTGGTGCTGTTGCCGGAGCAAATGCTCAAATTGTTTACACAGATGTAAACCCAGACGAAACAGTTGATGCCGTTAATAATGGTGGTCCTTCGTTTGGCGTTTTGGATTTGAACAACGACCAAGTGATAGATTTCTTTGTGTATTCTATCGATACCACAACTCCAACGCCTAGCACAATCAAAACAACTTTGGTTGCTCCTTATGGTACACTTGGAAATGCTGTTGCTGGTGACGCTCCATCAGGATACGATTATGCTTTTGCACTTACTTCTGGAACTTCTATCGATGCAGCGACTGCATGGATTGTCCCTGCTGCTGCATTATCTATGGCTTATAATGCCAATGGTGCTTTCCCTTTTAATTCTTATTGGGCAAATGGAGTTACTGACAAGTACCTTGGGTTGAAGTTTTTTTTAGGTGCTAATGCACATTACGGATGGGCTCGTTTGGATGTAACGACTGCTGGTGATGTATTTACCATCAAAGATTATGCATTCAATGCAACACCTAACACAGGGCTTCTTGCAGGCCAAACTGCTGGTTTAACTGAAAATGTTGAGTCTACTCTTCACTTTGTTAATCAAAACGATAACACAGTTAAAATCATGTTGAATGGTTTGACAGACGGTACTATCACTTTAGTTTCTGCTAGTGGTCAAACTGTTTCTACTGGAAAAACATCTTCTGATGAGTACATCGTAAACTTGAACGGCCTTACTGCTGGAGTTTATGTTATCAATGCAGAATTTGCAACTGGTAAAGTGACTAAGAAAGTTATGGTTCACTAAGAACAAACTTTTTATTTTTTGGAAGAGCCGACCTTGTGTCGGCTCTTTTCATTTATACACGTATTTTTATACCTGTTTTTAAATTTTCGTTGAATCATTGATGGAAGAAAATAAGAAGAAATACCAGGTCACTCCTGAAGGTTCCTTAGGACTTTTGGCTCTTGGCTACAAAGGATTAATAGCTTGGAGAGAAGCATCAGGTCAAACAATGCCAAATCTGGATTTGGGGCAACAAAATAATTCAAGAAATAAATCGGAGTCAAAGAAGAAAGTACTTGTGATCGGTTGGGATGCTGCCGATTGGAAAGTGATCAATCCCTTGCTTGAGCAAGGGAAATTACCTGGCTTGAAATCGTTAATGGAACGCGGAGCATATGGTCGCATTCAAACCTTGGACCCCCCTTTGTCTCCAATGCTATGGACAAGTATTGCAACAGGTTTTAGGGCAGATAAACACGGTATAGCAGGTTTCATTGAACCAACTCCAGATGGTGAAGGTTTGCGTCCAGTTACATCAACATCCAGAAAAGTAAAGGCAGTTTGGAATATTTTAAATCAGGAAGGATATAAAAGTAATGTGGTGGCTTGGTGGCCAAGTAATCCAGCTGAACCGATAAATGGCGTGATGGTATCGAATCTCTACCAGCAAGCGAACAAGGCCTTGGGTGAAGCATGGGAAATGCCGAGAGGAACGGTACATCCGGAATCCCTTAACGAAACAATGAAAAGTCTAAGAGTTCATCCCCATGAGATTACTTTGCCGATGGCTTTGCCTTTCATGCCGAATTTATTGAACGACAAAAAATTACGGAAAGATACGCGCACCTTAGCAGTGCTTAAAACCATTGCCAATGCCGCTTCAGTGCATGCCTCTTTTACCTATCTAACTGAAAATACAGAATGGGATTTTAGTGCTGTTTACCACGATGCAATTGATCATTTCTGCCACATTGCGATGCGTTATTTTCCGCCAAAACGCGATGTCATTCCCCAGGAAGATTTTGACAATTACAAAGATATTGTTGAAGCTGGATACCGTTACCAAGACATGATGTTGGTCCAAACACTCGATATGATTGATGAAAACACGACAGTTATTGTGCTCTCAGATCATGGATTCCATTCAGATCATCAACGACCGCTTTATATACCTAGAGAACCTTCTGGTCCGGCAGTTGAACATTCACCGTTTGGTATTTTTGTCATGGCAGGACCTGGTGTAAAACAAGACCACGAGTTTTCGGGTGCAAGTGTTTTAGATGTTACACCAACAATTTTGCATTACCTCGGAAAACCAGTTGGCAAAGACATGGAGGGAAAAGTATTGCACCAATGCTTTGAAAATCCAATTGAGGCTGATTATATTAGTTCATGGGAGGAAGTTGAAGGAAATGCAGGAATGCACGATGAGTTGTTTCGCGAAGATCCTTGGGCAGCCCAAGAAGCATTGCAACAGCTTGTTGAGTTGGGATACATTGAAGCACTCGATGACGATAAGTTAAAAGAGGTCGAAAAAAGTAAAAGAGAGAATCATTATTACGTTGCGCGAAACATGATCAATGGAAACAGGGTAGCTCCAGCCATTGAAATTCTCGAAAGAATATTTGAAGAATCGAATGTGCTGCGCTATGGGCACCGTCTTGCATTTGCTTACTTGTCTCAAAAAATCTATGCGAAATGTGCCGAAGTCATTCAAAAAATGAAAGTGATTGAGGTCGCTCAAAAACAAACATTAAAGTCTGAAAAGGATCCCTTTAAAAACGATGAATTTGAAGAGCCAATGTTCATTGATTATCTGGAAGGAATGCTGTTTTTGGCAATGAATAAACCCGGAAAAGCACTTCCGTTGCTTGAGCGTGTGCAGCAGAAGAATCCTAATAATTTGCAATTGACTACGAATATTGCGCAAATACATTTGTTACGCAAGAATTTCAAAGCTGCCTATGATCAATATATTGCTGCGCTCGCAATAGATGACCGAGCTACGCCAGCGCATTATGGATTGGGATTAACATTACTTCGACAGAAAAAACACGAAGAAGCAATCAATGAATTCCTAATTGCCATTGAACAGGATTTTTACAAACCGAAATACCATTATCATCTAGGGGAGGCTCTGGTGCAAATAGGGGAATTTGAGGATGCGGAGCAAGCTTTTCAAGTTTGTATAAGACTTTCACCTGGGATGACCAAGGCGCACAAATGGTTGGTGAAATTGTATGAAGATTATATGGGCTTGCCTGAAAAAGCGGCTGAACATATTTTATTTTTGAAGCAAAATATTCAAGGAGAAATAACCATTTTGTCAGGCTCAGATTCAGTCGATTTCAAAGCTATTCTTGAGGCATTAAAAGAGGGTGGTGCTGTGATTGGTGATTCTGACAAATACATTGGAAATCCAAACGTAATGTTTACGCCAGAATGGCTAAATGAGAATGTGAACAAGATCGTTTATGTTTCCAATCGCTATTTGAATGATCTTCCGCCAAATTTTCACTACAAATTAATATATGTTGAGAAATCGATAGAATCATCAATTGAAGATAAAGCAAAGGATTTAAAAAAGAAACTTCCCAAAGATGCCGTCTCATCCGCACTTCTAAAGAGTATAGAGAAAGAAATACTAAACCTAGAACAATGGATCCAAACACAGCCGACAAATGAAGTGCTTGCTCTTGATTTGGATGATATTCTTGATGTTAACCTCGATCAATTTCAACTATTAGGTGAATTTTTGGGGGAAGAATTAGAAATGGAGAAAATTGAAAAAAAGTTCAAAAATTTGCTTTAAGTACCTAACTAGGTGTATATTTACAAAAAAAATGCTCATGAAGAAAACTACAATTAACAAATCAAAACTTGCTGGTTATACTGCTGCAGATGGTGCTGTCGTTGCAGGTAGCGCAGTAAATGCACAAATTGTTTACACAGATGTCAATCCGGATGCTGTTATAGATTCTTTGACTGCGCCGTAT
>JBKDKG010000205.1:0-2176 GCA_046345095.1 Flavobacteriia bacterium
GAGGACGATGTACCAGAAGATGTAAAAGGCAGACGACTAAATGAAATAATTGACAAACAATTACAACATTCGCTTGCATCTCATAAAAGACAAATAGGTAAGATTTCGAAAATATTGGTTGAAGGATTTTCAAAACGATCAACCGAACACATGTGTGGAAGGGATGGAAGAAACTCAATGGTCGTGTTCCCTAAAGGTGATTTTACCAAAGGAAACTACGTTTTGGTGCGAATTGATGACTGCACTTCAGCTACCTTGTTAGGTGAAGTTGTCGAAATACTTGAACCACACAAAAACTAAGACAAATGAACCTGCAGCAAGTCAAACAACGTTTTGGTGTCATTGGTAATGCACCTTTGCTCAATAGAGCATTGGAAGTTGCAATTCAGGTTGCACCCACTGATATATCTGTGCTCGTAACAGGTGAAAGTGGCACAGGTAAAGAAATAATTCCACAGGTAATTCATCATTTGAGCTCACGTAAACACGGTGAATATATAGCTGTCAACTGCGGCGCAATACCAGAAGGCACAATAGATTCTGAGCTTTTTGGGCACGAGAAAGGATCTTTTACTGGTGCTCATGGCAGTAGACAAGGCTATTTTGAAGTTGCAAATGGTGGAACAATATTTCTAGATGAAGTTGCTGAATTACCCATGCAAACGCAGGTAAGATTGCTTCGCGTGCTTGAAACCGGAGAATTTATCCGTGTTGGGTCATCAAAAGTTATCAAGACGAATGTAAGAGTTGTTGCAGCAACCAATGAAAATATGCAGCGTGCCATTGCCTCAGGGAAATTCAGAGAAGATTTGTTTTACCGCCTGAGCACTGTTCCGATTGCCCTTCCGCCACTTAAAAGTAGGCATGAAGATATACACTTGCTTTTTAGAAAATTTGCAAATGATTTCGCAGACAAATACAGAATGCCTGCTGTTCGATTGACGGAAGATGCAGTGCAATTGATCAACCATTACAGCTGGCCTGGAAATATTCGACAATTAAAAAATCTCGTCGAACAAATATCTGTTATTGAAACATCAAGAGAACTTTCAGCGCTTGAACTAAACAATTATTTACCTGCTGAAAAAGAGAAAGTTCCTTCGGTTGTAAATGAATCAGGTAGCGATAACTTTTCTGAACGAGAATTGATGTACAAGTTTCTTTTCGATATGAAAAAAGACTTGACTGATTTAAAAAAACTAGTTGTCGAATTGCTCTCTCAAGGAGGAGAAATGTCGCTAAACACGGACCAAACGGCAATGGTTAATCGGTTTTATCAAGATGTAAACCCAGCAACGATTGCTCAACCAAGAATTCTGCCGCCTGCGAATGAACCTGCACCCGATTTCACAATTGGTAATCAGGATTTTGATTTTGAAACACATGAAGAAATTGAAGAATCATTATCCCTTGAAGACAGAGAAAAGGAATTGATTCAGAAGGCGTTGGACAAACACCGAGGAAAAAGAAAATATGCTGCTGCTGAATTGGGTATTTCAGAACGAACTCTATACCGAAAAATCAAAGAATACAATTTGATCGACTGATGAAATTTCTTTTGTTTTTCCCAATTGCTTTGCTCCTTAGCGCTTGTTGGCCAAGCAGCGTATCTTTCATTGATAATGGATCGATGCCCGAGGAATGGAAAACATTTTCTGTTCGCACATTGGAAAACAATGCACCCAACACACCAATCAGTTATGCACCTCAATTGTCTGAACAGCTGAAAGATGGCATTCAAAACAACACACGCCTTTTATTGAATCCTGAAACTGGGAAAGGTGAAGTCTATGTTGAAGGAAAAATCAATGCGTACAGTGTGACACCAGTGGCTATTCAGGAAGGAGACAATTCTGCACAGAACCGTTTGACAATCAGTGTTCAATTCACTATCTTCGTTTCCGCCCCAAAGGAAGAAAAAATGAATCTCACCAGCACACGATTTGTCGACTTTGACTCCAATACAGATCTGGCAACTGTTGAGCGCACTTTGTTGGAAGAAATCAATACACAAATTGTTCAGGACGTCATCAACAAACTTTTATCCAACTGGTAGTGCTGAACATTCAAGACATAGCTTTTCGAATTGAACAACCAGCAACTTTGAGCGTTCAAGACATCAATGACTTGCGCGATATGACGGAAAATTTTCCGTACGCTCAAATCTTTCCAATTC
>JBKDKG010000206.1:0-8864 GCA_046345095.1 Flavobacteriia bacterium
GTTACTGTATTAGAAAAAATTGGCCATTTTCTAGATGTTGAAAATGAAGAGTTGTATGCAGATATAAAAAATGAAACTCTTACAAACCGGGAGATTTACGCCAAAATTGCAGAACGCATTGACATTGAAAAAATCCTAAAAAAAGCTTCTGAAGTTTGGGATGGTGGCTACGCAATGGCAGGTTTATTTGGTCATGGTGACGCCTTTGTTTTAAGGGATCCTTCCGGCATAAGACCAGCTTTTTGGTATGAGGACGATGAAATTTGTGTCGTTGCCTCAGAACGTCCAGTAATCCAAACCGCATTCAATCTGCGAAGCGAACACATCAAAGAACTTACTCCGGGTCACGCATTGATTATTCGTAAAAATGGCGATGTCACTGAAACGTTAATCAACGAGCCAGAAGAAGCGCTTAAATGTTCCTTCGAGCGTATCTATTTCTCAAGAGGAAATGATATTGAAATATACAATGAACGAAAAGAACTTGGAAAGAATGTCGTTCCACAAGTTTTAGAAGCGATTAATCACGATCTCGACAATTCAGTTTTTTCTTTTATCCCAAATACAGCGGAAGTTTCCTTTTACGGAATGATCAAAGGTTTGGAAGACTACCTCAACAGAAGAAAATTTGAGGAAATATCTAGCCTTGGCAGCGACATTACTGAAGAAGCGCTTAAAAAGATTCTTTTTCAAAGAGCACGTATTGAGAAAATTGCCATTAAAGACGCTAAACTAAGAACATTTATTACCCAAGATGATTCAAGAGATGACCTTGTGGCACACGTGTATGACATTACTTATGGAAGTGTAAAACGCAACCAAGACAACTTGGTAGTAATTGATGATTCCATCGTTCGAGGCACTACGTTAAAACAGAGTATTCTTCGAATTCTTGATCGTTTAGAGCCTAAGAAAATTGTCGTTGTTTCTTCTGCACCTCAAATTCGATTCCCAGATTGTTACGGTATTGACATGGCAAAAATGGGGGATTTTATTGCATTTGAAGCAGCAATCAGCTTATTGAAGGAACAAGGAAAAGAACACATTCTTGATGATGTCTACGCAAAATGTAACGCGCAAATGCATCTTCCAAAAGAGCAGATTATCAATCATGTAAAAGAAATCTACGCTCCATTTACACATGAAGAAATTTCAGCTCGCATTGGAACACTTTTAACTCCTGAAAACATTAATGCAGAAGTGGAAATTGTATATCAAACAGTTGAAAATCTGCACATTTCATGTCCAAACAATTTAGGCGATTGGTATTTCACTGGCAATTATCCAACACCAGGAGGCAATAAAGTTGCTTGTAAGGCCTTTATGAATTGGATGGAAGGAAAGAACGAAAGAGCTTACTGATTAATACGGTCTAAGCAGCATGAAACGACAGACCGCTATCATTTTCTATTTATTAGGAATTTATGTTTTCCTGCAATTTGTATGGTGGGGATATCACCTCATCGAATTGACTGGCGAACTTAAAAAAGAACCCTCCATTGTTTCGAAGAGAGTTGCCATGATTTTGGGCGAAGGTCTTGTTTTCTTCATTTTACTCATCATCGGATTGTTCAAGATTCGCTCTTCAATTAAGAAAGAACTGAAACTTACCAAAAGTCAAAATAATTTTCTCCTATCTGTTACGCATGAGTTAAAAACGCCGCTGGCTGCCACTCGATTGTTTCTCCAAACAATCAAAAAGCACAATTTCGATGAACAGAAAAGAAATGAGCTTCTTATTAAAGCCATGGAGGAAAACGAGCGTCTAGAATCACTGATAGATAATATTTTAAATGCGTCACGCATAGAGAACAATGCCTTAAAACCTGTAAAAACAGATTTAAATCTTTCCACACTATTTGAAGATATCATTCAACGATTTAAAAAGCGAAATCCGAGAGTGGAAATTAACTCTATAATTCCAAGTGATTTACATTTTCTTGCTGATCAGTTTTTCATTGAAACAATTATTGAAAACCTTTTAGAAAATGCTGCAAAATACGGTGGTGCCGGAGTGAAAATTAAATTGAATGTTATCGCATCCCCAGCTGAAATAACACTAAAAATAAGTGACAACGGACCCGGCATTTCGGATGCAGAAAAAAGAAGTATTTTTCAGAAGTTTTATCGCTCAGGAAGTGAAGAAACGAGGTCACAAAAAGGCAGTGGTTTGGGATTGTTCATTGTATCAGAGTTGACAAGATTACACAATGGACGTATTGTACTCAAGGACAATACAGACGGAGGAGCAAAATTTGAAGTAACACTAAAGGTATGACAAAGCATTTTGGATTAATCATTTTAGACGGTTGGGGAATCGGTGACCATTCGACATCGGATGCAATATACAATGCATCCACTCCTTACATGGATTCACTTCTTGCAAATCATCCAAATGCAACACTCATAACGAGTGGTGAGGAAGTCGGATTGCCTGAAGGTCAAATGGGGAATTCTGAAGTCGGCCACCTAAACATTGGAGCGGGTCGCATTGTCTATCAAGAACTGACCAGAATTAACAAATCGATTCGCGAAGGTGAGTTTTTTAAAAACACAGTTTTATTGGATGCAATTCACAAAGCAAAATCTGAGAAAAAAAAACTTCATTTAATTGGACTTGTTTCAAAGGGAGGTGTTCATAGTTCACAAGAACATATTTATGCACTTTGTAAAATGGCAAAAGACAATGGACTTGAGGACGTATTCATTCATGCTTTTACAGATGGGCGTGATTGCGACCCAAAAAGTGCGGAAGGTTTTATTGCTGAATTAGAAACAGAACTGACAAAAACAACAGGAAAAATTGCATCTGTCATAGGTCGCTATTACGCCATGGACAGAGACAATCGGTGGGAACGAGTTAAAAAAGCCTATGATTTACTTGTAAAAGGCGACGGAACCATTTTCCCGAGTGCGTTGGATGGTATAAAAGCATCCTACAGCACCGATATTACTGATGAATTTATTGAACCTATTTCCATAAGAAAGGAAGGAGATTCTCCAATTATTATTGAAAATGAGGATGTAGTGATTTGTTTTAATTTTAGAACTGATCGCCCGAGAGAAATTAGCCTTGCACTAACTCAAAAGGATTTTCCTGAATTTGAAATGCAAAAGCTGAATCTTCATTACGTAACCATGACGAGCTACGATGCTACCTTTCAAAATGTACATGTAGTTTTTGAAAAAGATAACTTAAAAAATACATTGGGAGAAGTGCTGTCAAAATTAGACAAGACACAAGTGCGCATAGCGGAAACAGAAAAATATCCACATGTCACTTTCTTTTTCTCTGGTGGAAGAGAAGATTCGTTTAATGGAGAGTCTCGTATCCTTGTAAACTCACCAAAAGTTGCAACCTACGATCTGCAGCCTGAAATGAGTGCCTTGGAAGTTCGAGACCGCATCATAGAACATATTGAAAAAGAAACACCCAACTTCATTTGTCTCAATTTCGCCAACCCAGATATGGTTGGTCATACAGGAGTTTATGATGCCATTATTAAAGCGGTTGAAACAGTTGATTCTTGTTTGCAATCTGTGGTAGAAAAAGGACTTGAATTTGGATATGAATTTCTTGTAATTGCTGATCATGGTAATGCTGATTATGCTTTAAATCCTGATGGATCGCCAAATACCGCTCACTCTTTGAATCCGGTTCCAGTAATCATAGTTAGTAGAGAAAAGGGCATCTCACTTAAAAGTGGAATTCTTGCTGATGTTGCACCGACTATCTTAAGAAGACTGGGAATTGCATCACCAATTGAGATGACAGGACATTCACTTGTTTAAAATTTAACAAGTTATAATTCAGTCAAAATGCTTTTGAGGGGCCGCCCCCTCAGAAAGCCAATTTTCCAAAGCCTAATTTTGTTGTCAAATTACTAAACTGCTCTTTAAGATTCATTTATGTTTTATAATTTTAAAACGTCGTATTCTTAATTATGCGTAAACTATTTATCTGAAAATGAAAAAACTAGTTTTTCTATTTACACTTTCTCTTACTCAACTTTTTGCTCAAGCTGATCGGTCAGCAAGTTGGAGTGCAGAGTATTCAAAAAGTAAATCCTTTGTGGAGAACATTGGTCAATTTGACCAAAATGAAACCGCCTCAACTGGGAAGATTCGATATGCTATCGATTTTAGTGGGACGCGCATATTTTTTGGAGACAAAGGAGTTTCTTATTCATTTTTGGAAGCAATTAAAATTCCAAAATCTGAAAGAGATGAGCTGCGTAAAAAATTAGGTGGCAGCGTAGAAAACCACAAAAAATATGAAAAACTCATTGGTAAATACAAATTCAAAGCTGATGAAGTAGGAATGAGTTGGTTAAATTCCTCAACGAATGTTAGTCTTGAAGGACGGGATGAAACCATCGATTATCACAACTATTCAGTTAAGGATCCTGAAAATGGCAAAAATGTTTCCTATTCCAAAGCGAAAGGTTTTTCCAAACTAATTTATAAAAATATTTATCCTTCAATAGATATCGAATACGTGGTGCATCCAGAAATTGGCGTAAAATATGCCCTTATTCTGCATCCTGGGGCTGACCCTTCAAAAATTCAAATGATTTTTGATAAGGATATCTCAATGATAAATGGGGAAATAAACATTCCAACTTCCTTTGGAAATATTATCGACCATGCTCCAATTACATTTTACGAAGGTAATAAGGATCTTATAATCGATTCAAAATTCGAACAAACAGGCAGAATGATTGGGTTCAATCTTGGTAATTATGATGCTTCAAAAACAATAGTTATTGACCCTTGGACTCAAACTCCTGCCTTTGCCACCAATTGGGATTGTGTATGGGAAGTTGACAGAGATGCAAGCGGAAATGTCTACGTTGCAGGAGGAATTATGCCAATGCAAATTTTAAAATACAACAGCACGGGTGCACTGCAATGGACTTATAACACACCTTACGATACATCAAATGTTTGGTTGGGCACAATGGCAACAGATTTACTTGGAAACACATACGTAACTGCGGGTTCTGTTGCTCAAATTCAAAAAATAAATACTGCAGGTGCAGTAGTTTGGAACAACCCTAGTCCCGGTGGAATATTTTCAAGTGCAGAATTCTGGACAATTTCATTTAACTGTGACCAAACAAAATTGGTTATCGGGGGAACGGGGGGACCGGTTTTAGGCTTAGAGGCTGTAATTTACGACGTGAATGTCAATACAGGGAATATTACCGCACAAGAATCCGTTGCTGTTGGTCCATTGACAGGTATTCCGCCAAATATTCAAGAGGTTCGAGCTGTTAGTGCTGCTCCCAATGGAAAATACTATTTCCTGGTTCACGATTCTTTGGGTTATATAAATGATAATTTTTCACTTTGCCCTAGTGGGTCAAGTTCCCTGTTTAAAATCACAAATGGAATAGATTTTGGATATAAATGTGAGGATTTCCGTTACGACAATTCAGGCATTTGTGCTATAAAGGCTGATGCGAATGCACTCTATGTTAACACAGGTGCACAACTTCAAAAACGCTCATTAAGCACTGGTGCTGTCATTAGTTCTGTCAATATCCCAGGTGGGACTTTAACCACGGATTTCTTTGGCTCAAAATCTGTTTCTAATAGTGGTATTGATATTGACAATTGCGGAAATATTTATGTCGGTTCCACAAACGGGGTGTATAAATTCAATTCTAGTTTAGTACAACAAGCAAGTTATACAACAACTTTTAAAGTATATGATGTGGTTGTGAGCACTGCTGGTGATGTAATAGCTGTTGGAGGAACGGGTAACAGCAACTCGGCTTCAAGATCAGGGGGCATTCAATCTTTTTCTGCCGCTGGAGCATGTTTACCATTGACATCAACGTGCTGCGATGCTACCGTATGTATCCCGGAGGAACTTTGTCAAAGCGATTCTCCAATTACACTAACTGCAGCAACTGCAGGTGGTACATGGAGTGGTACAGGTGTAAACGCTTTAACAGGTGTATTTGATCCATCTGTTGCTGGACCAGGCACACATGCCATTACTTATACTTTATCGTGTGGCTCTGAGACAATCTCTATTATTGTTAATCCATGTCTTACATTGGATGTATGTTTGGAAACCAATGGAAACCTAACTGTATCTGGGGGAACCGCTCCTTATACATGGGCTAACTTTCAAACGACTACAACTACGTCTAACGACTGTGTTACTTGTGGAGGAACTGTAGTTCCATTCATCGGTTGTGTTGGCGCTACATTACCTTGTACAATAACAGCAAATGGATATGTGAATTTTGGAACAGGTGCAACTGTAACCCCACCTTCAGGTGCCACTTCTATTCAAGTAACAGATAACGCGGGAACTGTATACACATTTGATCCATCGACCGTTGTTGCATGTGGATCTGATCCATGTTCAGGCGTAACGATTACAGTCAACACAACACCTACAAATGTTTCATGCTTCGGAGGCTCAAATGGTGCTATTACAGCTTCAGCAAGCGGTGCAACTGGTGGATTCACCTATTCTTGGTCACCGTCTGGTTCTGGCGCTACGATTAGTAACTTAACAGCTGGTACTTATTCTGTTACTGCAACAAGTTCAGCTGGGTGCACGGGCACAGCATCGGTAACAATTACACAACCATCCTCAGCTCTTACTGTTGCAGCCACTACAACACCTACTAACTGCGGTGTAAGTACAGGAACCGCTACGGCGAACGCAACTGGAGGAACAAGTGGGTATTCCTATTCATGGTCACCTTCTGGAGGAAATGCAGCAACGGCCAATAATTTGGCTGCAGGAAATTATACTGTGACAGTTACCGATCAAAATAGCTGCACCGCAACTGCAAACGCAAGTGTAACAACAAATGGTGGTCCTTCGATTACATTAAGTGCATCATCGAACCCTAGCTGTAATGGCGGTACGAATGGCACTGCAACTGTTTCTGGATCAGGAGGTTCTGGCGCTCTGACCTATAGTTGGTCACCAGGTGGATTATCAGGTGCATCTCAAAACAACCTTACTGCAGGATCTTACACCGTTACAGTAACCGATGGTGGTGGTTGTTCAAATACTGTGTCAGTAAATATTACTGAACCGACTGCTATCTCAGTTACACAAGGTACAATTACTCCAGCAAGTTGCGGAGCAAACGACGGAGCAGCTGCTGTGAATGCATCTGGTGGAACTGGCGCTTTATCTTATGCATGGTCACCAACAGGAGGCAACAGCTCAAGTGCGACCAACATCCCTGGCGGAAGTTATACCGTTACTGTAACTGACCAAAACAGTTGTACATCGACTATCGGTATTGTTGTTTCCACAATTGGTGGGCCAAGTGTAACTGTTCAAAGTCAAACAAATGCAAGTTGCTTTGGTCTAGCTGATGGATCTGCTACAATAAATGTAACAGGTGGATCAGCTCCTTACACATACAGTTGGACTCCTACGGGAGGAACGAATGCAACGGCAACAAACTTATCAGCTGGAGTGTACAATGTTGCTGTTACGGATCAATCTGGATGTGTGGGTGCCGTTTCAGTGACAATCACAGAACCAACTCAAATTGTACTTTCACCAAATGTAACAGCTGCTGATTGCGGTGCATCGAATGGAGCTATCAATTTGACCATTTCTGGAGGTGCATCTCCTTATGCAACAAATTGGATAGGACCGAATGCATTTGTTTCAGGAAGCGAAGATATTAGCAATCTAGCGGCCGGCAGTTATACATTGACTGTGACCGATGCGAATGGATGTTCTGCAACAGACAATTTAAATGTTATCACAATTGGATCACTAAACATAACAGCATCACCAACTGTGCAAACAATTAGCGAAGGTGATTCGGTAGCAATTTCAGTTTCTGGAGCAACCACGTATACTTGGAACCCATCGACAGATTTAAGTTGTGGAGATTGTGCCAATCCAGTTGCGAGTCCATCTCAAACAACCATTTATACGGTTACGGGAACAGATGCATCCGGATGTACAGGTACAGCTGACGTTACAATTATTGTAAATGAAATCTGCGGTGATCTTTATGTGCCAACCGTATTTGCACCAAATGCAAGTATCGGAAATACGGAGAACACTCAACTATGTATCTACGGAAATTGTATTTCTTCATTGAGTTATGCAATATACAACCGATGGGGAGAAAAAGTCTTTGAAACAACTAGCACTTCAATCTGTTGGGATGGTACCTACAAAGGAAAAGAATTGAATGCTGATGTATTCGCCTATAAATTGATTGTTACATTAAACAATGGCGATTATAAAGAAGAATCTGGTAATGTTACCTTGATCCGTTAACAAACGAAATAAGAACGATTATGAAAAAACAAATTTTCATTTTAACATTGGTTACGACAGTAATCGTAGGAAATAAAAGTGTTTATGGTCAAGATGTGCATTTTTCACAAATGGAATTTTCACCACTCACGTTAAATCCAGCTCTTGCAGGAGCGAATTCGCCAATGCAGGGTATTGTTAACTATAGAAGTCAATGGAAAAGTGTTGCAACTCCTTACAAGACAATTGCCGCTTCATTTGATGCAAGACTGAATGAAAAAAAGCGGGATAAAAAGGGAATCATTGCAGCTGGACTTAATTTTTTCAATGACCAATCTGGAGATTTAAAAGTTGTAAGCAACAATGTAAACGTGAATGTGGCGTATCATCTAATGTTAAATCGAAATAGCACGCTTGGACTTGGAATTTATACTGGTTTTGGGCAACGCTCTATCAATCCCAATGCAGGTAGATGGGGTTCGCAATACAATGGTACAAGTTATGACCCGACGATCAATGTAAATATTACTGATGCCTTAAGTTCATCAAGTTTCACCTACTTAGATGCAGGCACTGGTGTTTTATATACTTACAAGCG
>JBKDKG010000207.1:0-19309 GCA_046345095.1 Flavobacteriia bacterium
AAAGAACCTTTACCTTTTTTGCACTCGTTTCTCCACCGAACATGAATGCACCAAGAATGTCTTTGATTTTGGTGCGAATATCTCCTTCTGCGATGTTATCAATAGTTTCAAAAATCGATAGGTTTTCATCAAGCAGCGATGCTTGATTTTGCGCAAAATATCCGATTTGTGTATTGTGGCCCAATTGAAGTTCACCCTCGAAATCCAATTCACCCATGATGGCTTTGATCATAGTAGATTTACCTTCACCATTTTTACCAACAAAGGCAATCTTTTCACCTCGTTGAATCGACATCGATGCATCCTTAAAAACCACATGATTCCCATACGATTTGCTCAATTCTGAAACTGTAACGGGATAGTTGCCAGAGCGTGGAGCAGGAGGGAAGCGCAAACGAAGAGCAGAATTATCCACTTCATCCACTTCAATTAATTCAAGTTTTTCGAGCATTTTTACTCTTGATTGGACTTGAAGTGTTTTTGAATATGTTCCTTTAAATCGTTCAATAAATTCTGTCGTCTCAGCAATGAATTTTTGTTGCTCTTCAAATTGTTTTTGTTGTTGGGCTCTTCGATCTTTTCTCAATTCAAGGTAATGAGAATACTTTGCTTTATAGTCGTAAATTCTTCCCATCGTTACCTCGATCGTTCGATTGGTGATATGGTCAACAAATGCTCGGTCGTGAGAAATAATTACAACAGCTTTTGCTTGATTCACTAGAAAATCTTCTAACCACTGAATTGATTCAATGTCAAGGTGATTGGTAGGTTCGTCTAGAAGAATGAGATCTGGTTTCTGAAGTAAGATTTTAGCCAATTCGATTCGCATTCTCCATCCTCCGCTGAATTCTGATGTCGATCTATTAAAATCTTCTCTTTCAAAACCTAGCCCTTTTAATGTTTTTTCAACTTCACCGTCATAGTTGATTTCTTCAATAGAGTAATATTTCTCGCTGATTTCCGACACTTGTTCTATCAACTTCATGTATTCATCAGAGTCATAATCAGTGCGAATTGTCAATTCATGATTGATTCGATCTATCTCATCTTTCATATCAAAAATAGATTGGAAAGCTTTAGATGTCTCCTCGAAAACGGTGCAATTGTCTTCAGTTAGTAAATGTTGAGGAAGGTACGCAATAACAGTTCCTTTTGGTGAAGATACGCCGCCTCGGGTTGCTTTATTTGTACCTGCCAAAATTTTAAGAAGTGTTGACTTACCCGCACCATTTTTACCCATTAGGGCAATCTTGTCAGTTTCGTTTATTACGAAAGAGACATCACTAAAAAGTGTGGTTCCAGAAAATTCGACTGTTAAAGCGTCTACAGAGATCATTTATATGAATTTGAAATGCAAATATAGATGAATGTTCAAAAAGAAATTTGTTCGCAGAATTATGATTTTTCAGGCTCGCAAAATGAATTAAAACATAAATCCTGCGCCAATATACAATCTGCCACCTTGTTCATTTTTTGTGACAGGATAACCATAGTTAATACTTATGACGCTGTTTTTATTTATTACGATATACGTTCCAAGTCCAAGGGTAGCGCAGTATCTGGATTGATTTGGGTCGTAATTAGTTGGTGATGAATTATTGTCGAACTTATACAATTGGGTTATTAGGTAATGATCTCCAAATAGAGAAGCATCAACTGTATATTCTGATTTCTTTATCTCTTTTGTGAAAAGAGTTCTTTTAAATTCTGAATTAAGAAGGATGAAACCCTTAGCAATCATCCTGTTTCTGGGTTTTCCTCTCAAGTTATTTATTCCACCAATTCCATCGGTTGATAGCCGAGAGTCGAAATAGTAACCTGAATGATCATACGGTATTTTTCCCGCAAGCGTGTTTTGACCAGTTAAACGAAACATGAAAATATTTCTTTTTGAAATTATGGGAATATAATTTCTTAACGTTACAATGCTTTTCAAATAGCTCGAATTTTTGTTTTGGGAATAGACGAAGAAGAAATCATGCCAATGCCCTTTCGTGCAATAAAACTGATTGTTTCGCTTTTCTTGAATTAATCCAAAAGTGAATTGCATTGATGTTGTTGGTGATCCAATGGGGTCAATTAACCCTTGCTGTGCGTATTCAGAGAGCAGTGATAAAGAATCCTGAGCAGTGAAATTTCTAACGAAAGAAACCCCAGTTAATAACCTTGTATAACTTGAAAATAAATTGTGTTGAATATCAATTCGGCCTTTAATGAATGATTTACTGTGTCGGTAATAGTTTTTGTGAATAAATTCTGGTTGACCTTCTGAAACAAGTCTTTTGTCGTAACCAGATAGATAGCCATTTAAACCGTAAAAATCGAATGAGTTCTCGCGTGCTGCGGAAATTTCAATAAAGGTTTTTTTATTTGGTATTAAGCTATTCGATTCTAGTAATAATGTACCTTGGAAATTACCTTTTGTTGAATTAAAACCTCTTATGAAAAAATTATCGCTGAAAGGTCGGAAGTCACCTTTTATATCAGATTTTTTTATCCGAAAAATATTTATTGTTGCACCATAACGAAATCCATTATCTGAATCGAAAGCAAGAATTGGAACCAAATTAAAAGACTTCGTATAGCTACTATCTTTAAAATGAAGCCCTTGCGAAATACAATTGAAGCAACAAAAACATACGATTGAAATCAGAAGAATTTTATAATTGTATTTCTGCATTAATTAGAAGGTTGTATTTTTCAAACAAATACCGTGTCTAGCAAACAAAAATAGGTGTAAAAAAAGCCGGATCAACCGGCTTAATTTAAAATATCTTCATGGATATCAAAATGGAAGATCATCATCTTCGCTTTCAGCAGTGTTTGCGGCAATTGGAGCAGCGACTGCATCTAAATTCATTGGAGCAGGTCCGCCTTGTGGCATTCCTTGTCCAGCAGCTTGTGTCACCTTCTCGATTCTCCATGCTTCCAACGTATTGAAGTATTTTACCTCTCCTTGTGGACTTGTCCACTCACGTCCTCTCAGATTGAAGGAGACTTCAACTTGCTCACCGGTATGAACGGCGTCCAAAAGAGAACATTTATCTTGGGTAGCTTGGAACATAATATCCTGAGGGTACATACTTGAAGTATCTGTAACTACGAACTCCCTCTTTGAAAATTTCTCTGACACTTGAACTGTACTGTTCACCACCTTCACGGTTCCTGTTAATTTAAACATAATGGTTATTTTTTGTTGTTTGTTTATCCGTTATTAAAAGAAAGAAGCGTCATCCAAGCCTCTTCCAGTTTGTTTTCATTTAATAAATCCTTAGCTCTAGCATGCAGTGCTCGTTCTAATTCTGCAGGTTTGTCTTCTAAAGATACGAATAGTTCGCTTAATTCTAACAATTTGTATTCGTTGACATCCGTTTCATTTGGCAATTCTTCTATTCCTCCAAGATAGCCAAGGTCATTTCCCGATAAAATAGTACTATGACGAATGTCCAGCGGAATTTGATCGTAACCGATACCACATGTTGTGATTGGTTTTGCAATTTCGAACATTGAATTTTTATCTGCTCGGCAATACCAGTTTCCGCCCATTCTGGAAACCAGATCAATCTTGTGTTGATCAATCATTCCGTTTTCATCAAGAATTTTTTCATCAATATGTATTCTTGTTACTTCACAGATTATTAGATTCCCTGCGCCACCGCCATCTCCTAATTCAATTACTTCATTTACTTTGCATTCAAATTGAACGGGAGATTCAGCTACACGCATCGGGCTTATTGTTTCTGACGCTATTGGAGTGAAGCCGGCTTTGGTAAATTCACTTACACCTGGAGCATATGGAGAGCTTGCCAAACTCATTTGGTGCACGATGTCGTAGTTAACAACATTTATGACAACCTCTGGATTCACTTTCACATTGTTATAGGTGTCCTTTGTAGTATTGGAACGCCCCGATCTTGCAGGAGAAAAAATTAAAATTGGTGGATTTGCACTGAATACATTGAAAAAACTGAAAGGAGCAAGATTATCATTTCCTTCCGCATCTTTTGTTGATGCAAATGCAATAGGACGAGGTCCTACAGCACCTAGTAAGTATTGATGAACTTTTTGAACGGTGATTTCCTTTGGATTGATGCTGAGCATAATGTTGATTAATTTCCTCTACAAAGTTACAGTGAAATGATGCGCATTGGAAATTCATGAGCAAGGTTTTATTCACAATTTTTTGTCGTGCTGTTTAAAAAAGATTTAAAGGATATTTTGGATTTAAAATAATTCAATATCTTTGCACTCCGATTTGAATGAATCGTTAGGTCAAACGGACCGAAAAGTTGAAATATAATTTGCGGATGTGGTGAAATTGGTAGACACGCTAGACTTAGGATCTAGTGCCGAGAGGTGTGTGGGTTCGAGTCCCTCCATCCGCACAGCGAATGGTCTCGTTTTTTGACGGGGCCATTTTTGTTTGTAGTTGTTTAAATAGAAAAAAAATGAATGTAACTCGTCAAGATGTTGATGCGCTGAATGCAGTGTTAACAGTGAAGATCGAACAGGCTGATTATCAGACTAAGGTGAAGAATACACTTGAGAATTATCGCAAAACAGCAAAAAACCCAGGATTTAGACCCGGACATGTGCCATTTGGTATTGTTCAAAAGCAATATGGAAAAGCTGTTTTAGCCGATGAATTGAACAAAATTGTAAATGATGCATTGTACAAATTCATCGAGGAAAATAAAATCGACATACTTGGTAACCCAATACCAAAAGAGGGTTCAGATGTAGTTGGAAGTTTTGATCAACCGGACACATTTGAATTCGAATATGAGATCGGTTTGACTCCTAGTTTTGAAATCCCACTTTCAAATAAAAGCAAGTATGACTATTTGAAGGTTAAAGTTGACAATGACTTGATCAATAAACAAATCGAAGATCTTAGAAGAAGGTATGGTAAACTGGTTTCAACAGAAAATGTTGGAGAATCTGACATGATCTTGGCGCAATTTGTTGAGTTAAACGACGATGAAACTATCAAAGAAGGTGGGGTGATGCATTCATCAACTATTTCAATGGAATTCGTTGAGGATAAAAAAGTAAAGAAGGATTTAACAGGAAAGGCAAAAGGTGAAGTACTAATTGTTGATCCTGCTAAAGTGTCTAGAGGTGGAAAAGATACTGCTGCAATGTTGGGTGTTACAGAAGAAGAAATGGCAACTGTTTCAGCAAAGTTCCAAATGACGATCAATGAGATTAAGCACATGGAATTGGCAGAGTTGGATCAGGACTTATTTGATAAATTGTTTGGTGCTGGAAATGTAACATCAGAGTCAGAGTTGAAAGATCGAATCACGAATGATTTAAAAGGAATGTTTGATACTGATTCAGACAAGATTTTGACAAGAGAGATATATAATGATCTTTTGGAGAAAACAAAAGTGGAGTTGCCAAACTCATTCTTGAAAAGATGGATTAAATTGTCAAATGAAAAAGCGATTACTGAAGAGCAAATCGAAACAGAATATGATGGGTATGCTAAAGGTTTGAAATGGCAGTTAATTCAGGGAAGTATTTTCAAGAATAACGAGATTAAACTTGATAATCAAGAAGTAGTTGAATTTACGAAAGGATTATTGGTAAGCAATTATGCGCAATATGGAATTCCTGCACCTGAGGATAATGAGTTGACAGCATCTGCGATGTCAGTTTTGAAAAACCGTGATGAAGCGAATAGGGTATACGACATGTTGGCTGAGCATAAATTGACTCAGTATTTCAAAGAAACAGTCAAATTAAATGAAAAGCAAGTGACTTACGATGAATTCGTAGAGATCGCCTCAAAATAAATGCAATTAGAAATAACCTCAACCAGCGTTGAGGTTATTTTTTGGGTAAGAATTATGAACCACTCTTTTGGATTGAAAATTAATTTTTTGGGATCGAAAGGAATATTTATTCCTGTGTTCTTAGTATTATTTTCATCTTGTCAAACTCTATTGGCTCAGCCCACAGCTCAGAGCAGAAAAAAGAACCCTTATAACTGGATTATAACAGGAGGGTATGTTGTTGTAAACGACAACGAAGAAAAACTGCCTAATTTATTTGATGTTCAAGGATCTTGGAATTTTGCTCCATATCCTAGTTTCTTGTCGGTTAATAAGTTTTCCAAAAAAGGAATTAGTAATGAAGGTGTTTTCACTTTTACTCCCTATCGTTCTTCTGTAATAGTAAATGATAGTGTAGGTGTTAACGGATTTTTGGCCTCAGCTAATTACAATTACAAACTCAGTCTGAATCAATTTATAAAAATGTCACAAGATTTAGATCCATTTATGGCAATTGGTGGTGGATTTACTTACAGATCTATTGATGAAGGTTCTTTGTCAATTACTGCCAATTTAACGTTAGGGTTGAATTATTGGCTTTCTAAAAACTGGGGGCTTCAAGTGCAAGGTATTGGAAAGCTGGCTTTGGTTCCGGGGATCTATAGAACAATAATGGATTATGTTCAATATACAGCAGGATTGGCATACCGAACGATGCCTAAGAAGAAGAATAAGCGACCTAAAAAGCGCTATGAATGGACACGCGAAAGGAATAATTTCAAAAGAAAAAACACTTAAAAGCGAAAAGACCCCGAAGGGTCTTGTTTAATAAAATCGCACATCGTAAGGCAGACGCATTTGAATGCCACTTCTTGCTTCTAATTTTTTCAATTCCTTGTAATAATTCAACAATTCTTCTGGTATTTTTTCACTTCGAATCACCTTGGCATTTTCAGATTCATCTTTAAGGTCTTCAAAAATCTCAAGGAATTTATCCTCTTCTTTCAATGGATAATAGAGTACACGTTTGTCTTTTATATCGGCTTTTTTCGCAGCGTAGGAAATGGCATCTGTAAGTCCACCGATTTCATCCACTAGACCAATTTCCAAGGCATCTCTTCCTGTCCAAACTCTCCCTCGCGCAATTACGTTAACTTGTTCTTTTGTCAATTTTCTACCTTCAGCAACCCGAGAAAGAAATTGATCATATGTTACATCAACCTCAGCTTGAATCATTTGCATTTCATCGGCCGTTAATTTACGGTTTGTTGTCATCACGGAGTGGGCGTTCGTTGATGCCCGATCAAAAGTTATTCCCAGCTTGTTTTCAAGCATCTTGCCAGTATAAGGAATCATTCCAAAAACACCTATTGATCCTGTAATTGTTGTCGGTTCAGCGAAGATTGCTGTCGCCGGTGCGGCAATGTAGTAACCGCCTGACGCGGCAACATCTCCCATGGAAACGATCACTTTTTTCGTCTTATTGGTAATTTGAACTTCTCTCCAAATTTCGTCACTTGCAAGTGCACTTCCTCCCGGACTATTGATGCGGAAAACGACTGTTTTAATTGATTTATTTTTTCTGACATCTTGAAATAGTTTACAGATGTCTTTTGATGACAAGCCATCCCCATCGGTAGATACATCTCCTTCTGCAAGAATAACTGCAATGTTAGGATTATCATTCTTTGTTAGGACTTGATCACGATAGAATTTCTTTTTCGCATATTTTTCAAAAGCTTGTAAATTCAGATCGTCCTCATCTTCTGCGCCAACTTTTTTACTAAGCATTGAAATAATTTCATCGCGGTATTTAACTCCATCTAAAAGTTTTAAATCCACGGCATCTTCAGCACGTTTTATTTTCATGCTGTCAGAAATACTGTTGAAATCCTCAATATCCATTTTACGATCAGCTGCCATATCTTCGCGCATGTCTTCCCACATTGAAGTTAGGTAACGATTGATTTGCAAGCGGCTAGAATCACTCATGGCAGAGCGAAAGAAAGGTTCTACAGCACTTTTGAAATCATTGTTTGTACCACGAATTACTTGTACTTCAACGTCTAGTTTGTCTAGGGTACCTTTGAAAAAACTTAATTCTGCACCTAGACCAAGAATTTCCAACGCCGAAGAAGGGAACCCATAAATTTCTTTCGCTGCTGAAGAAACATAATATTCTTTTTGAGTAATTAACTCACCGGCATTGTATGAAACAACAAACTTTCCGCTTTTCTGAAAATCTTTAATGGCAGTCCGAATCTCTTTGGCAGTTGCATAGCCACATTGCAAATCACCTATTTCTAAAAATAAACCTTTAATCTTTGAATCGTTTTTTGCTGTTTCAAGTCCAAATAAGATGTCGCTCAGACCTATATTGCTTTTAACTTCGAAATTCATAGGGTCAAATTTGGCGTCGGATTTTTCCATTACTTCGCCATCCAATGTCATGTGAAGAATTGTATTACTTTTCACAGCAAGTGGTTTTGGGCCGAAATCACCAAAACTTCCAATTATACCTCCAAGAACTAATGAAAAAATAAGTATTCCAATTACGGACATGATGAATATGGCTAAAAAACTTGGCCAAAATATTTTTCCGAAGGATATTTTTTTGTCTGTCATATTGTATGATTTATAAGTTAAAATTAGCTTGAAATTCAAAAAATCCCAACTCATATGTTATTAGTGGCGTCTTAACGCTATGAATGTCTTTTTGACTTGATGAGTGAATTAAGATAATGCAAACTTTTCAACTATTGGTAATGATATTTTTACTTTTCGTCTAAAACTCATTCAGCATTTAAAAAATGTCAGTAAATTGTCAGTCTAAACTAGAAAGAAACTTAAAACTATGCGAATAATTACCATATGTCTGTGCGCTCTTTTGTGCTCTTTTTTCTCTTATTCACAGCAGTATTCTCGGGTTAAAATATACTCAGATGCGGAAGGCCTTTCAAGATTAAGCAAATTAGGGGTTACAGTTGATCATGGGACCTACAAGCAGAACACTTTTTTCATCTCGGATTTTTCTGACAGAGAAATTTCCATTATGCAGGAAAATGGTTTTTCATTTGAAGTTCTAATTGATGATGTGCAGAAATACTATGTTGAACAAAATCTATTAAAAAAAGAACCAGCTCAAAAAAATGTCAGTTGTTCTGGAACAGGGGGTGGCGGAACATCAGGTTTTTCACCTGCTACTCCATCAAACTTTAATCTAGGGACGATGGGTGGATATTTAAAGTACACTGAAATGTTGGCTGAGTTGGACGCAATGGCATCCCAATATCCTACTTTAATTAGTGCTAAATCACAAATTTCCAATTACTTAACCCATGACGGTAGACCCATTTATCATGTGAAAATTTCGGATAATCCAAATTCAGATGAAAGTGGCGAACCAAATGTGCTTTACACCGCTATTCATCACGCTCGTGAGCCAATGAGTATGATGGAAACAATATTCTACATGTGGTATTTATTGGAGAATTATTCGACAAATGAGGAAGTGAAATATTTGGTGGACAATACTCAAATGTACTTTGTGCCGTGCATAAACCCTGACGGTTACGTTTACAATGAAACAACAAATCCTTCTGGTGGTGGAATGTGGAGAAAGAACCGCAGAAACAATGGAGGAGGGGTGTATGGAGTTGATTTAAATAGAAACTACTCTTACGGATGGGGAACTACAGGTACATCAACACAAACGAACAATGATACGTATTGTGGGACTGCTGCTTTCTCTGAACCCGAAACACAAGCGATGCAATGGTTGGTAAGAAATCATTCTTTTACAACTGCATTCAATGCCCACACTTATGCAGGTAGTATTCTCTTTCCAATAGGAACAACGACTGCGGAATTCGCTCCAAGGCACAATTGGTTTCAAGATGAAACCAATCATATGGTACAATACAACGGATATACAGGTATGAAAAGTTCGGCTCTATATCCTGCTTCGGGTGATTCTGATGATTACATGTACAAGGAAGATATTGGGGTTGGGGTTAAAGATACAATCATGGCTCATACTCCTGAGGTAGGTACTGAATTTTGGCAACCAGCTTCGGAAATTGAAGCCACTTGTCAGGAAATGGTTTTTCCTAATCTTGTTTTAGCACATCTTACACGAAAGTATTTAGTTGTGCAGGACACCGATCCTGCTTCAATTGCAACGACGTCCGGAAATTTCAATCATTCGGCACAGCGACTTGGCTTGGAAGATGGTGTTGTAACAGTTTCTATTGAACCACTGATGAATATTGCTTCTGTTGGAACTCCTGTGATTTATGATATTCCATGCCGAACTGTTGCATCAGGATCAATCTCTTATACGTTGTCTCCATCGATTCAATTCGGTGATTTGGTCAAGTACATCCTAAAAACCGATAATGGTTTGTGGGTGAAAAAGGATACAATTGTTAAAACATATGGAGCTTTAACACTGCAAGCACTGGAAGATGCAACTGCAACAACCAATTGGACAGGCACATGGTCTACGACAACTTCTACTTTTGTTTCTGCGACAAAATCTTTTACTGAAAGTCCATCTGGAAATTATTCTAATAATTCAACAAAGACTTATACTTACGTGCCAACAATTGATTTGACAAATGCCACAGCAGCGATGATTAGTTATTATGCTAAATGGGGGCTAGAAACAGATTATGACTATGTTCAGTTTCAAGTTTCAACGGATGGCGGTACGACTTGGATTGGGCAATGCACGAATTATACTGTCATGGGAACAAGTGCTAACGGTAGTGTGCAGCCAAATAACCAACCAGTCTATGAAGGCACTCAATCATCTTGGGTTTTGGATGAGATTAATTTGAGCGATTACTTGGGACAATCAATAAAAGTAAGATTCAGGTTTCAATCTGATGGCGGAACAACAGCTGACGGATTCTATTTCGATGATTTCAAAGTAATGTTCAATGAGGCAGGGCCCGTTTCAGTTCCTGTTGCATCATTTACAACTGCCCAAACAACAATATGTTCAGGAAGTAATGTTGTTTTCAATGATTTCTCCACGAATGTTCCGACGAGTTGGACTTGGAATTTTGGAGATGGCACTTCTTCTTCAGACCAATCACCTTCGCATACTTATACAACATCAGGAGTTTATACCGTTACATTGACGGTGACTAATTCTGCTGGATCGGATACTCAAACAATGACGGATTACATTACTGTAAATGCAGCACCTTCGGTCACTTTAATCACTTCGGATATTGACAATACAGTTTGTGTTTATTCAGGATTGGTCACATTGGTTCCGACACCTTCTGGTTCACTTTTATACGGCCCAGGTGTAAGTGGTACTTCGTTTGACCCTTCTTCTTCATTTACAGGAATTGGTACATGGTATGTTATTGCAAGTTACACGGATGGAAATGGTTGCCAAGATTCCGCATCTGTAGCAATTACAGTTGATGCATGCTTGTCTTTGGTTGAAGAAGAAAACGCTACGATTCAAATTTATCCGAATCCAAATAAAGGAACCTTTGTTGTGAGTGGTTTAGAAATAAATAGCTCAATTGAAATTTTAGACATCAATGGGAAACTTGTCTATGGTGCAAAAGCTAATGGACCTAAGCTTGAGGTTAAAATGCCGGAAGTGTCGAGTGGCGTATATTACTTAACAACTTATCAAGGTGGTGTTCCGAAGCGATTTAGATTGGCTTTAATATAAAATAAAAAGCATGAAATTGAAAACCATGTGCGGCTATCCGTGCATGGTTTCATTTTTTCCATACTTCTCCATAAGAGAAGACTCGAATTCTAGGAACTGTTGCCAGCATTTATCTATGTCGATACCTTCGCCATACTTTCTTGCAAAACCTAGGAAAGTTGTATAATGTCTCGCTTCACTTTCCATTAGACTTCTATAGAAAGTCCGTAAATCCTCGTCATTAATTTCTTCTGACAATATTTTAAACCGTTCGCAACTGCGCGCTTCAATCATAGCAGCAAACAACATTTGATTCACGAAGAAGCCTTTTTTTGAGCTTTGAGTTTTTGTCTTTTTAAGGTAGAGAGCAAGATCGTTCACGTAGGGATCTTTTCGCTCAAACCCCAATTTGAATCCTCGCTCTAAAAGTTTGTCATGAACCATTTTGAAATGCTCCATTTCTTCCTGACAGATGGCAGTCATTGCTTCAACAAGATCGGAATAATGAGGATATTGTATAATCATTGAAATAGCGTTGCTTGCCGCCTTTTGTTCACAAAAAGCATGATCAACAAGAATTTCTTCAATATTCTTCTCTACGATATTAACCCATCTTGGGTCAGTCGACAACTTCAGTCCCAGCATTCTTTAAATTTTACACAAAGTTAAAGGGAAGAAATTCTATAGAGATTTTTGTTTCGTTATTTTTATCAAAAAAAGTGTTTATGCGACAGTTAGTTGTCTTTATTTTGTTTCTGTTCTTGTTTTCGGCTGTCAAAGCGCAATCGCAGAAGAAACCCAAACTTGTGGTTGGCATTGTGGTGGATCAAATGTGTTATGAATATTTGTATCGTTTCCAAGATAAATTCAGTAAAAAAGGATTTTTAAAATTAATGGAGCGTGGCACAAATTGTCGCAATACACGCTATAATTATGCACCTACTTTTACTGGTCCGGGTCATGCTTCTATTTACACTGGAACTACTCCTGAAAATCATGGAATAGTTGCCAATGATTGGTTTGATAGGTTGAAGAATGAGACGGTCAATTGTGTCGGTGACGCTGCGGTGAAATCTGTTGGAACGTTTTCAGAAGATGGACTTTGTTCGCCACATCGTTTGAAAACGACTACAATTACTGATCAATTGAAGATGACCTATCCGAATTCTAAAGTCATTTCAATGTCAATAAAAGACCGAGGGTCAATATTGCCAGGGGGGCATTTGAGTGATGGTTCCTATTGGTTCGACTATGCAACAGGACAATTCATAACAAGCAGTTATTTCGAAGATAAATTACCTAAGTGGGTAGCAGATTTTAATGGTCAAAAGCAAGTCGATTATTATTTGGAGCAAACGTGGAACACATTATACGATTTATCTACCTACAATGAGTGTGGACCAGACAATTCGCCCTATGAAATAAAATTGTCAGGAAAAACAGAACCCACCTTTCCATATAATTTAAAAGAAATGTGTGGTGGTAAGTCCAACTATGAACTATTTACAATTACTCCTTTCGCGAATACCTATTTAACGGATTTTGCATTGAACTCGATAACCAATGAAAATTTAGGCAAAGATGTTGAAACGGATATGCTATGTATTAGTTATTCAACACCTGACATTGTAGGACATGCCTTTGGCCCTTATTCAGTGGAGTTAGAGGATGTTTATTTGCGATTGGACAAAGAATTAGAACGGTTGATAAATAATTTGGAAAAGGAAGTTGGCAAAAATGAGTTTGTACTTTTTTTGACTGCTGATCATGCTGTGGTGCCCGTTCCGCAAGATTTAAAGGATAGAAATTTGCCAGGAGGATATTTCTTTTTAAATTATCAAATGGCAGATTTGAAAAATAAAGTCAAATCCAAATTTGGGGAAGATTTTATACTTGGTCAATATAATTTGAACATCTATTTAGATCGCCAGGCAATTAGAAAGAACCAACTTGTATTTTCTGATGTTTCTGAATTTATTGTAGAAGAAATACGCGAATGGCAAGATGTAAAACGAGTTTTTACAGCTGACGATTTAACCAAATCAGGAAATGATGACGCATGGCGTGATATGATTCGGAAAGGTTATCATCCGGCAGAAAGTGGGGATATTATTATAATGCTTGAGTCGGGCTATTTGGCAAAATCACAGGATAGTCCAGAAGCACATAAAGGGACAAGTCATGGTTCTGCATTTAATTACGACACCCATGTTCCATTGCTATGGTATGGGAAGGGAATTCCAAAGCAAGAGATAGTCAGAAAAACTGAAATTATCGATATTGCCGCAACACTCACAAATATTTTGAATCTTCAACGAAGTGGTTCGATGACAGGTGAACCAATTCTTGAGCTGTTCCGTTAATTACTTTATTTTAGCGATAATATCATTCATCATGTCAATTTGAATTTTTTGAATTTCAATTAATTCTTGTTGCTGGTGCATGATGAGGTGATCAAGTTTTTCGTGCAAAATTCTAATTTCAAGTTCAGCTTTCATGTTAATCATAAAGTCTTTTTTTGATCGTTCCCGGTCTTTTTGTTCTTGCCTATTCTGACTCATCATAATCACAGGGGCTTGCAATGCAGCAATGCAGGATAGAATAAGATTTAGAAGTATGAAAGGGTAAGGATCGAACGTGTGTGAACGAAGGAAGAAAATATTTGCAATGATCCAAATGGTCAAGAATCCGAAAAATGAGAGAATAAAGGTCCAACTTCCACCAAATTCTGCAACGCGATCTGCTATGCGCTGACCAAGTGTTAATTCCGGCTGTTCTTCCAATTCAAGTTTTGTAGATAAAATGGAATGTTCTTTTAATGACTGAAGAACATTATCGCGCATTTCGCCTAATTCATATAGATTATCGGAAACAAATGATGAGATGTACTTTTCCCGGTAAAAATTTAATTCATTGACAGAAATTAAGTCTGTTTCAAGAAGATTCGGGTGGTCTTTTAGAATGAGATCCAATATGGCAAATCTCAGTTGACCTGCAACTATTTTTTCTTCTTCAAGAAATTCCTTTCCTGATATCGCGCTTCTGAAAGTTTTTTGTTTCTCCATTTTTTATGTAATTCCAATAATGTTAAAAATAGTAGTGATGCAGTTAAAGGGACTAAGAAATGATAGTAACCAGGAAATTCGAAGCCAAAAAGAGCTGAGATTACTGGGATTCTGATGGTTAAAAAAAGCAAGGTAAATGCAACAAGCAAGATGGCTTTGGCTGTCATGTTGTGGTACAGAAGTATGCGAAAAACATTCTCAGTTTTTGAAAGCTTTGAAAGAACGAATAACAAATTACTCAAAATTAGGCCTGTGAAAACGATAGACCGAAGTTCTTTTTGATTTTCGTGACTATGAACAGTGAGTAGGTAGATCGCCAAGACAAATAAGTAAAACACCAAACCTTCTGCAATACTGGAAAAAATTTCCTTCTTTCCAAAAAATGATCTCTGAGAGTCTCTTGGTGGCCGGGTCATGATATTTATTTCTTCCTTTTCAGTTTCGAATCCGATGGAGCTCATAGGGTCAATAATCAGTTCCATGAAAACGATATGAATAGGCAGTAGTAGCAATGGGAAGTTTGCGCTAAACGCTGGACTTATTGCTAAACCAATGATAGGAATATGAATAGCAAGAACATAAGACATTGCTTTTTGTAAATTGTCGGAAATTTTTCTGCCCAAACGAATTGCTTTGACAATTGAGGCAAAATTATCATCAAGTAACACGAGAGAAGATGCTTCACGAGCAACATCAGTGCCTTTGTTTCCCATGGATATTCCGATATGCGCAGCTTTCAAAGATGGGGCATCATTTACCCCGTCGCCGGTCATGGCAACTATTTCTTTGTTTTTTTTCAATGCTTCAACAACTCGTAATTTATGCTGTGGAGATACTCGAGCTAAGATTTCGGTATTTAAGAGGGCTTTTTTTAATGCGTTATTGCCTAATTTATCGATTTCATTTCCCGTTAGAATTGTATTGGCATTCAGTCCAATTTGATGACCAATATTTGCTGCTGTTTCAGGGTAATCACCTGTGATCATGACTATTTTTATTCCAGCAGAACGGCAGTCAGCGACAGCTTGCTTTACTTCTTTGCGAACAGGGTCAGCAAAACCAATCAATCCTACAATTTCGAGTTGAATTGTTTTGTAATTGACCTTCACATGTAAATCAGAGCTCCCCTTTGCAAAAGCAATAATGCGTAAACCATTTGAAGCCATGGTTTTTAATAAGCGTTCCAATTGATTTTTTTCAGTCTCCGAAATGATGCATTTCGCTAAAACGGCCTCCGGTGCTCCTTTGCAAAAATGGATTTGCTTTTTATGAAGTTCATCGGCATAGGATCTAATCGTAATTAGGTGATCATGATTAAAAAGTAACTCATCGACTAAGTTAAGTTTTTCGATTTTTTTTGACTCGAAAGCAAGTAACGCTCTGTCCATTGGATCTCTGCTGTCACTTGCGCATGCCATTTTCGCATCGGCTAAAAACAATAACGTTGAGGGGTTGGTGTATGTGGCTTCGGGAATAATTTCTTTTTTATTAGCAATACTTGCCACTGCCATTTTATTTTGGGTAATCGTTCCTGTTTTATCGCTGCATAGAATGGTTGCAGAACCAAGTGTTTCAATAACAGAAGGGTTTCTAGTTAAGACCTTTATTTTGGTCAAACGCCAGGCTCCCAAAGTCAAGAAGACGGTTAAAATGACAGGAAATTCTTCAGGAATTAATGCCATTGCTGTTGACAATCCACTTAACAAGGAAGGTATGAATTGACCCCGCTGAATATAGAAAATGAACGTTACCGCAACTGAAACGACTATTGCAATGATGCCAAGATTTCGAATAAGTTTTTTCATTTCCGTCTGCAAAGGAGTTCTCGAAGCATGAATTCCTAGAAGACTCTTACCAATGGTGCCAATTTTACTTTTTTGGCCAGTTTTCGTTACTAACATAACTGCTTGCCCTTTGGTAATTAAGGTTCCTGAGTAAACAGTAGATTTTGTTTCTTCTAATGATTTTGTTACGGGCAACGATTCTCCAGTCAAAATAGATTCATTTACTTCTAATCCATTGCATTCAATAAGTTGTCCATCCGCAGGAATGCGGTCTCCTTCGAATAGCAATACTGTATCTTGGGATACGACTTCTCGTCCAGGAATTCTTATTTCTTTGCCATCTCTAATAACAAGTGCTCTTGGTGAAGCAAGTTCTTGCAAAGCATGAAGTGCATTCTCGGTTTTTTGTCGCTGGAAAATTGTAATAGAAATTATAATGAACACCGTACTTAATAAAATTGCACCTTCTTGAAAACTGCCAATTAATATGTATAGAGAACCGCAGGCAACTAGTAAGAGAAACATTGGTTCTGTAACAACATCTTTCACCAATTGAAAAAAGCCATCGTTTTTTTTGGTGGGTAACTCATTTGGACCTTGTTGTGATAACTTTCTTTTCGCTTCTTTTGAAGTTAATCCCTGCTTCATTCTTTTTAATTGTTAAATTATCGCTTGCCTTGAGGTAAGAGAAAATATTTTTTTTAGATTTATTATTCTTTCAGTGAATTGTAGATTCGATTTCATCAACATTTTTCAATGTGTTGAAAACTTAGTTGAAAACCTATTGATTCACAGTATGAAAAGGCACAAGTCAGACTTTAAATTTGTATTAAACGAATCACAACAATAGATTAACAATGCTTGGTACTATTCTGAAACGAAAATTATCGGACAATCAGGTTGCCAATATCTTTATCAACTCGATTTTTGATACAGTTGATAATGGATTTAAGGAGGTAGCACAGCTAATTAACGAAGATGTTGCTTTTGTTACTTCTCCGGCAATTTCAGATAAAGATGAGGGTGAATTTGGTTTGATCGTTATTGTAGGTAATCTTTCTTATTTGGAAAGCACCTTTGACGCTGATCAAGCAGGTAGGGTTGAGAAAATTATTTTTGAAAAACTTTCAAAGATTTATGCCATTCCTGAAATGGATTTCACAAAAATGATTCGTGAGTACCAAGGTTTTATTGCTAAAGTGAACCATCCAAGTAAAAACATGGTTTACGGAATGTCTAAAGCAATCTTTTACAAATACAAACTGAACCAATATCAAGATGAGTATTTCAGAAGAATGCAAGCGCCAAATCCTCTTTTCCTAAAGAGAATGGATGAGGTGATGGGCAACTTTGTTTGGAATTGGGATGCTTTCTTTAAAAAGTATAAACTGAACTAGTTTACTGAACAATAAACCAATTGTTCAACAATTCTTCCCGGTTATAAACCATCTCTTTCATTGTTTTTTGATCAATAACGTTAAATCCAGCGTATTTGCAAATGGCATGACCCGCAGCTATATCCCATTCCATCGTTGGCGCAAACCTCGGGTAACAGTCTGCTGTTCCTTCAGCTACTAGGCATAACTTAAGTGAGCTTCCTTTTGAAACTGTCTTCACGTTACCATGCTTAAAATTCAATTGTTCAATGTATGATTCGGTCTCCGGATTCATGTGAGATCGACTTGCAACAACTGTATACTCTTTATTAAGATTTTTAAGCGGTAGTTCGATTGAATTCTGAAATACCGACTGAACAGTCGATTTGGTGCTTACGTCAATCGATTTTTTAGAGCCGAGATTATTAGACGCGAAAAATAATTCACCGGTCACAGGAACATAGATCACCCCTAACATTGGTTCGTTATTTTCAATTAGGGCAATATTAACCGTAAATTCCCCGTTTCGTTTAATGAATTCCTTTGTGCCGTCGATAGGATCAACAATCCAAAGTTTTGACCAGTTTTTTCTTTCTTCGTATGGTATTGATCGTCCCTCTTCAGATAAAACCGGAATAGAACTTTCTTTTAATTCATTTATAATAATGGTGTGTGATGCCAAATCTGCTCGAGTAAGTGGAGTATTGTCGCTTTTTAATTCAATTCCAAAATCCTCTTTTTCGTAAATTTCCAAGATTGCTTCACCTGCCTTTAAAGCAGCTTTAATTGCAATTTCTAATTCTTTTTGCATTCGCTTAATTTTTTAAGAACAACAGGTAAAATTGCTTCAAGACAATGGCTTAGTTCCTTTGAAGTTGTGTCAATAGTTAAGTCTGCTCTAGTTGGTGATTCGTAAGGGGAAGATACGCCTGTAAAATCTTTTATTTCACCTTTTAAAGCTTTTTTATACAAACCTTTTACATCTCTGTTTATACATTCTTCAAGTGGAGTGCTAACATAAATTTCAATGTATTTTTCTTCACCAAGTATATTTCTTACCATTTCTCTGTCTTTCTCAAATGGAGATACAAAAGCTGCTAAAGTAACGAGGCCAGCATCAACCATTAAGTTGCCAACTTCACCAATCCGTCTAATGTTTTCACTTCTGTCATTCTGTGAAAAGCCTAAATCCTTGTTGAGTCCTAATCGCATATTATCTCCATCAAGCAAGAATGTTTTAATGCCTCTCTTGTGCAGTGCGACTTCAAGTAGATTGGCTAATGTAGACTTTCCACTTCCTGAAAGACCAGTAAACCAAATTAGGAATGAATTGTGTCCATTTGAAGCAACACGTTGATCGCGATCAATTGAAAACAATTGTTTGGTCAGATTATTCATACACGACCAAAATTAATTAAAAAGAGTAAATGGGATTGATTTTTAATGTCCTACAGTTAAGTATACAACTTTTTTTGTTTCAAAAAAATCTGCCTTAAAATAAGTGCTAAGTGGGAAAAGTGAGTAGTTTTTTATTCCTGATAATTCTTCGGTCAAATCGCCACCCTTCAAATAAAGAATACCGTTTAGGAGAGAATTGTGTCCTTCCTTTTTTATTTTTCCTTTC
>JBKDKG010000208.1:0-10762 GCA_046345095.1 Flavobacteriia bacterium
CTATTACACCGATGCAATCGAAACGACGAAAGAAAAACATGGTAAATGGTTCTACTATGATAGATTTGGTGTTTTGGAGGAAGAGCGAAATTATTATAAGGATATGCTTCATGGAAAAGTAGTGATGTATTATCCAAATAAAAAAATAAAGCAAGAGGGCTACTTTGTTTTGGGAAGGCAAGATAGTATTTACAGAGAGTGGAATGAAAATGGAAAACTCGCGGTAGAAGGAGTTTATAAAATGAACGAACCATCTGGAAAATGGACATACTTTTACCTGGATGGACGGGAAAAATCAATTGAGGAAATAAAAGCGGGTGAAAACAGAGTTATTGCGTTTTGGCTGCCTGATTCCCTACACACACAGACAATTATTGATGGAACTGGAGAAATGTCAACTTTCCACACCACAGGAACGGTCAAGGAATGGTACAATTTTAAAAATGGATTAAAGGACGGACCCTTTGAGGAAATAAGTCCTTATGGATATACTACGTTGAAGGGTTTTTTTAAAGCAGGTGATAAGGATAGTACTTGGACCTATGCATACTATACAGGTGACACCGAAAAAATCAGTAATTATAGGAATGGTAAACTTAACGGAGAGTACAACTATTTCTATGACAGTGGCCAGCTCAATGTTAAAGGTTTTTATGAAGAAGGCAAGAAAGTAGGAAAGTGGACTTGGTATACTAATAAAGGTACAAAAGACATGGAGGGTGTCTTTGAAAATGATCTTCAGCAAGGTGATTGGACCTATTACTTTCCCACAGGTGAACTTTCATACAATGCAAAATATGATCAAGGATTAAAAACTGGACTTTGGACTTACTTCTTTAAGGATGGCAAAAAATTTAAAGAGGGCTCCTTTAAAAATGATCTTAAAGAGGGCCAATGGCAAACATGGTATGAGAATGGAACACTGCTAATGACCGGTGTTTATAAAGAAGGTAAAGAAGAAGGTGAATGGTCAAACTTTTGGGACAATGGTAATTTGAAAAATAAATCAACGTTTAAGACCGGACTTTTACATGGGGATTGGACCTCTAACTACCCTTCGGGAAAATTAAAATTAACAGGGACATACGAAGATGGATTTCAAACAGACATTTGGACCGATTATTTTGAAAACGGAAAACCAAAAGATGTTGTAACATATAAGATTTTTAAAGAAAAGTCCAAAATTGATTACGGCATTATGAAAGACCGTGAGCGTTTAGAAAGCAAAAAAGATGGTCACGCAATTTCCTATTCAGCAAAAGATTTTGGAAAAACAGAAGAAGGTGATTACAAAGAAGGTTTGAAAGATGGTGAATGGTCTGCTTATTACCCCGGAGGTAGGATACCTGCTGTGATCTCAGTTTATAAAAAAGGGGAATTAAATGGTACAATGAAGCAGTTTGATCGCAAAGGAAAGCTCCTTCAGGAAATTGACTATAAAGACGGGTTAAAGCATGGACGTTTTATTGTGTATGATAAAAAAGGTGCTGTATTAATAGAAAAAACCTTTGAAAATGGAATGGAAGTTATCAAAGGTCAAGAAAATAAACCTGGTTCTTTTTCACCAAAATAGATTAAAAAAGTGCCTGGAGATTGGTGGTGAAAAGCTTGATTGCAATGGCAAGCAGTATGATTCCAAAAACCTTCTTTATAATTGCAATTCCACCAACACCTAATAGTTGTTCGATGCGCTTCGTCATTTTTAAAACAGCAAAAATGATTATTACATTAATTACAATTGCAAGTACGATGTTTATCTGATCAAATTCTGCCTTCAAAGAAACAAGGGTAGTCATTGTTCCTGCGCCTGCAATAATAGGAAATGCCAAGGGAACTATGCTTGCAGTTTTCCCTGTGACTTCGTCGCGAAATACCTTAATGCCTAAAATCATTTCGAGTGCCATGGCAAAAAGAATAAGTGATCCAGCAACTGCAAAAGACTCAATTGTTACTCCGAACAATTTAAGGATGTTTTCACCTAGAATGAGAAAACCAATCATAATGCAGAATGAAGCAAAGCTTGTCCGAGCGGCATTTAGTTCTCCTGCAGACTCTTTTATTTTTAAAATTATAGGAACAGAACCCACTACATCGATTACTGCAAATAGAACGGTAGTCGTCTTGAATAATTCACTCCAACTAAACCCATTAAAAAAATTCATCATTCTGTTTTTAGAATTGTTTTTTCAATAACCGATGGGAAATGAGTCAATTCCAGTGCGTTTATTTTTAATCTGACACTTTCAAGTGTTTCATTTTCAGCTAAAACACACTTAAATTGATCAATTATTTCTCCCTCATCGAATGCAGGATCAACATAATGAATTGTTATCCCCGTTTCTTTCTCTCCAGATTCCAATACTGCGCGATGAACATGGTCTCCAAACATGCCTTTTCCACCATATTTTGGCAAAAGTGAGGGATGGATGTTAAATATTTTACGGTTAAATTTTAAAATAAATTCAGCCGGAATTAATCTGAGATAGCCAGCAAGAATTACATAATCAATTTCTAATTTGGCAGTTAATTCAAGCAAAACTGAAGCGTTTTCAGCCTCTTCATTACTCAGAATAATGGTCTCAATTAACCGTATTTTTGCCTTCTCTAAAACTGGAGCATTCGCTCTGTTTGATAGTATACAAGCGACTTCTACTGTTGGATGTTCCTGAAAATAATTCATTATATTAATGGCATTACTCCCGGTCCCTGAAGCAAAAATAGCAAGGCGTGCTTTGTTCATACAGCAAAATTAAAAAGTATCTCGTTAAAAGGGGGGATGAATCCGTTATTTTGATATTTTTATGGGCACAATAAAATGCATTGAAACAATTAAGCACTAAATAATTTTGATATTTAAAGCATTGTTTTTTTCTTTGCAGCCTGATTAACCCTTAAAACAAAAGAAATGTCTGACATCAAATCAAAAGTAATATCTATCATTGTAGATAAACTGGGTGTTGAAGAAAGTGAAGTGACGAATGAAGCGTCTTTCACAAACGATCTTGGCGCTGACTCATTGGATACAGTAGAATTGATTATGGAATTCGAAAAAGAATTCAATATCGCAATTCCAGATGATCAAGCTGAGAACATTCAAACAGTAGGTGACGCAATTTCTTACATCGAAGAGAACGCTAACTAATTAAAAGTTTCTTATTTTAGAGCAAAGCATTTCTTTATGGAATTAAAAAGAGTTGTTGTTACTGGAATGGGTGCTCTAACCCCTATCGGGAATTCACTGAATGAGTACTGGGAAGCGTTGCTGAACGGAAAAAGTGGTGCTGCACCGATACAGCAATTCGATGCATCTTTGTTCAAAACGCAATTTGCTTGCGAGGTAAAGAACTTCAATGCGGAGGACTTTATCGATAGAAAAGAAGCAAGGAAACTTGATCAGTTTTCGCAGTACGCCTTGGTTTCCGCTTCGGAAGCCATGGCGGATTCTGCAATTATGGAATCCAATCCAAATGTGGACAGAATTGGCGTTATCTGGGGTTCAGGTATCGGTGGTTTGAAAACGTTCCAAGACGAGGCTCAAAATTTCTTTGAGGGTGATGGAACTCCACGATTCAATCCTTTCTTCATCCCAAAAATGATTGCTGATATTGCTGCAGGCCATATTTCAATCAAATACGGTTTGCGTGGACCAAATTATGTGACTGTTTCGGCTTGTGCATCAGCAACGAATGCTATTATTGATTCATTCAATTTGATTCGTCTTGGTAAAGCTGATGCAATTGTTACAGGTGGTTCAGAGGCTGCTGTCAACCAAATGGGAATGGGAGGGTTCAATGCTCTTAAAGCACTTTCTACGCGCAATGAATCGCCTGAGACAGCATCAAGACCATTTGATGTTGATCGTGATGGATTTGTTCTCGGTGAAGGTGGAGGAGCTTTGATTCTTGAAGAATACGAGCATGCTATTAAACGTGGTGCTAAAATTTATGCTGAGGTAATTGGTGGTGGAATGTCTGGGGATGCATATCACATGACTGCTCCACATCCAGAAGGCCTTGGTGCAAAGAATACAATGATTGCAGCATTAGAAGATGCAGGAATTAATCCTTCTGAAATCGACTATGTGAATGTGCATGGTACTTCAACACCTCTTGGAGATGTTGCTGAAGTAAAGGCGATTCAGCAAGTATTTGGAGAACATGCATACAATTTGAACATAAGTTCAACCAAGTCCATGACAGGACACTTGCTAGGAGCGGCTGGAGCAATTGAGGCGATTGCCTGTGTTATGGCAGTTAAGCACGACGTTGTTCCGCCAACAATTAATCACTTTACGGACGATCCTGAATTGGACAATAAGCTGAATTTTACATTCAACAAAGCTCAAAAGCGCACTGTGAATGTGGCTCTATCAAATACTTTTGGTTTTGGTGGCCACAATACAAGTGTTATTGTCAAGAAATTTAACGGATAAACTTCTGAAATTATCTTTATTCAAACCGAAAAGATCAGATGATGAACTCGAACTGATCGCTTTCATCATTCAACGATTTGGATATCGTCCCAAAAGTCTTTCGTTTTTTATTCAGGCAGTCACGCACCGATCGCTCAATAGTTCAGAAAACGACTCATCCAACGAAAGGTTAGAATATCTTGGAGATGCAGTCCTTGACGCAGTCGTGGCTGAGTATCTTTATCATCGATTTCCAAACGAAGACGAAGGTTATCTAACCAAGATAAAATCAAAAGTTGTTAGCCGAAAAACCCTGGGTGAAATAGCTGAATCCATGGAGCTTCGAAATGTAATTCGTTATCATAAGGGCAGGTCAATCAATCTTTCAACACTTGAAGGAAACGCATTTGAAGCAATCATGGGAGCAATATACTTAGATGGGGGTTTCGAGCAAGTCAAGAGCAGTGTATACAATCACATCTTCAGAAAATACATGGACCTCAATAGAATTCTTGAGGAGGAAATCGATTTTAAATCTAAATTGTTTATTTGGTGTCAGAAAAAACGATTGAAGTTAGATTTTATAATTTTATCTGAAGAAAATAAAGGAGCTCACTGGAATTATACGGTTGTTGCTTCAATCAATGGCACAAATTATGGACGAGGATCAGGTGCAGCAAAGAAAATAGCAGAACAGGCCGCCTCAAAGGAGACCCTTGAATTAATGGGCGAGATCTAAATAAATTGCCTTCTCAGTTTAATATTTACAACGACATTCTACTTTATTTTTTGTATCTTCAAGTAAAACTCCTACTTGATAATGAATACAACTGAACTAGGTCAATTTGGTGAAAATATCGCTGACCGTTTTCTTACAGAAAAAGGTTTTCAAATTCTCGATCGAAATTTTCGTTTTAAAAAAGGTGAAATAGATATTATAGCTGAAGACAATGGTGTATTAGTGCTAATAGAAGTAAAAACGAGACAAACTGCGGAAATTGGTGAGCCCTGGAGGGCCGTTACAAGAGCCAAGCAAAGACAAATTATACAAGTAGCAAACAATTACATTCAAAGCAGGCAAATTACAAAAAATGCTAGGTTTGATATAGTGTCCATTGTCACTAATTCATACCGTACATCCATCGAACATATAACTGATGCATTTTATCCGTAACTAATTGATAGTATTTACTGTATCTTTGTGGTGAAATTCTGCTCGTGATGAACACAAAAAATTCAGGGAGAAGCTCTTCAAATAGAGATAACTCCAATTCAAAAAAGCCCGCCAAAAAAGGTGGAAGTAGCACCCCTAAGCCGTTTGCTAATAAGTCTAAATCAGCTGCTCCACCAAAGAAAAAATCAGGTGGTCCAGCAAAAGAAGGCGCCCTTAAAACAGTCAGCGCTAGAGATAAACGCAAGTACATAGACTTTAAAGAAAAGGTTAAAAAAGGAGATCCACTGCCAAATTTCAATGATGATGAGGTGAGATTGAATAAGTATTTGTCAAATGCGGGTGTCTGTTCTCGAAGAGAAGCTGATGTGTTAATTCAGACGGGAGTCATTTCCATAAATGGATCAATTGTTACCGAGTTAGGTTATAAAATTAAACTTGGAGATGTAGTTCAATATGATGGCGAAACAATTAATGCTGAAACAAAACGATACGTACTTTTGAATAAACCTAAAGGTTTCATTACAACAATGGATGACCCATATGGACGAAAAACTGTAATGACTCTTGTTAAAAAAGCATGTAAAGAACGCATTTATCCGGTAGGAAGATTGGATAGAGATACGACGGGTCTTTTGTTGTTCACGAATGATGGAGATATTGCAAAGAAATTAACGCATCCCCGTCATCGAGCATCAAAAATTTACCATGTTGAACTCAACAAACAAGTGTCAAGAGAGCATTTAGAAGCACTCTTAAAAGGAGTAGATTTAGAAGATGGAAAAACTAATTTTGATGTGGCTGAATTTGTGAAAGATGGTAATTCTCGCGAAGTTGGTGTTGAATTACATTCTGGAAAAAACAGAATCGTTAGAAGAATGTTTGAAGCCTTAGGTTATGACGTCGTAAAATTGGATCGAGTTCAGTTTGCTGGCTTGACAAAGAAAGATTTACCGCGTGGTATGTTCCGCCATCTATCAGAAAAGGAAGTTGCATTTCTAAAAATGTCTTAAATGAAAAAGTTAATAGGGTTCTCTTTTCTCCTTCTCGTCTTAGCATCTTGTTCAAATGAAAAGGGGGCACAATCTGCAAATCCATATTTTAAGTATTTCTATCCAGTAGATACAATTCCGAAGATATACTTATTTCGTGATGTTGCTCATGGTTTGGACGAACAGTTCCATCGAATTTACGCATTAAATGATTCAGAAGGTCAGCACCTAATCGTTGAAGTTTATTCGGCAGATGGAAGAATTATAGAAGCATTAAACTACAACGTTGATTCCCTAGATTTAATGGATCACATGGTTGTAAATCGCAATCAAGAAAAAACGAAAGCTGAGCTATTTAAAAACAAATTGATTCCAATGAATGATTCGGAAGAGGTTTGGTTTGCAAGTCGTTTCCAGGGTTTTTTAGATTCTACGCTTATTTTAAAGGAGATAAAACGAAAGGTAGATGGAGGTGAAATTTTACATGATGTTTTAGGCGAAGAAGTTCCTACCGTTATTATGAAAGATAATATTTGTTTGACGAATTTTAATCCATTTACGAGAAAAGAGAATGTGTTGAAGGGCCAGGCTATAAATTACTTTTCTGAAGGTTATGGCATAGTTGAATGGCACACACCAGATAAAAAGGTACATTATAAACTAGAAAAAATAATGGACCAAGCGGAGTGGTTAAGAATTATTACAAGATAAGATGAAACTTGCGGTTGTCCTGATAGCATTTCTTTTGCCATTTTATCAGTTGGCCCAAACGCACAAGAGAAAACCAAAGGTATCGTTCTCTAAAGGAACTTTCTTTGCATACTATGGTTACAATAGAAGTTGGTATTCAAATAGTACGTTAAATTTAACTGGTCCAGGCTACCAATTTTCATTAAAAGGATTGGCCGCTCATGATATGCCAAACACATTGGATCCAGGGATTCAACTCAATCCTTTAAAGTGTACTACTGGACAATACGACGTTCGTTTTGGATACTATTTTAAAAATCATTTTGCTATTTCATTGGGCTACGATAAATTGAAATACGAAATGCAAAATGGGGATCAGGTATTATTGTCTGGAAACTTAAATACAGGAGTTGATACAGTCAATTACTGGAATGGCTCCTACACCAATGAACCAGTAACACTCTCTAGCCAAACTTTTCACTTTAGTAATTCTGGATTAAATTATATTCGCTGTGAGCTTACTCGAACAGATCAATGGCTTGCAGCTGGCAGAGAGCAACAATTTGTACTTTCAACAAATTTAGGTGTAGGATTTGGCGGTTTAGTTTCTGATAATACTTTTCGCTTTGCAGGAAAGGAAGATGACGAATTAAGAACGTTTTCGGGGTATGCAATCTCGGGTCATTTTGGGCTTCGTTTCGAATTTTTTAAGCATGTGTTTGTTCAATCAAACTTTAGCGGAGGATACATGGCGCAAACTCATGTTGGTACTCGTACAAACGATCCAAATGCTTTTGCTTCTCAAAAGTTTGCATTTATGCAGTTTGATACGAATGTTGGATTTTTATTTTACATTCGCCCAACAAACAACTGCAACACTTGCCCTGTGTGGTAATTTTATTCTCCTTTTTCTATTTTAAAGTCTATTTTATAATAGAAGATAGGTAGAAATCCAAGTTGAGTTTTTTGAGATATTGGTTGGTAATTTGACGATGATACAACATTAGGATCTAAAGATGGTGCATAAGCTAAATTAAGTAGGTTTCTGGTATTAAGAATGTTTACTAAGTCTAAACCAAATTCATGCGTTACTTTTTTCGCATTCATTCTCCAACTAATCTTTAAATCCATTCGGAAATAGTCTTTGAATTGAAGATCATTGTACAGTGAATCCCTAAATATAATTTCTTTAAGGGAGTCTGTTTGTGCAATATCAACCAAGCCATAACGTCTTCCTCCTGCTCCTGTGATTTTTGCCCCAATTCCAATTATTTGTTTATCTCCAATTTTGAATTCTTTACCAGTTAAGAAATTAGCAACATATCTTCCATTGTAGGATGTGTTGCGTACAATGTTATCACTACCTGTATATTTTGAATCATAAAGTGTACCCGAAAACAAAAAGAAGAATGATTTATCAAAGTATTTTTGAATGGTTAATTCAATTCCATAATTAACACCTGTTCCAGTGTTTTGAAGTGAATCCGCAAATATTCTAGAGAATCCACTCCCCATATTTATCATTGAAAAAGCAGAAGGAACAACTGTCACAGGCACATTGTAGATGTATTGGTAATAAGCTTCAGTTCTCACATTAAATCCTTTGTTAAATGCTTTTTCATAACCGACACCAGAATGCAGACTTCGCATGAAATCCATACCGCCGTTGTAGCGAACAGCATTTCCATTTGCGTCATACTTATGATAATAATAAGTGTATAGCGGTTGTGTTTGACTGTGCATTCCTGCTCCGGCAAAAACTGATTGATTGTTTTTGAGTCGGTATTTCCAGCCTAAACGCGGTTCTGCGGGACTAACACTAATTGATAAAGCGTGAAAAATATGACTATGAATACCCGCTGTAAAATCCATGTTCTCATTCACACGCCATTTCCATTGAACAAAAGGTTGAATCATACCGGCAGTTCCTTTGTAATCCCATCTTTTAATGAAGCTACCAGGAGAATTTATATTTGTTAGAACACTGTCTAACATATTGACGCTAAAAACATCGGCATATATTCCTACTTTAAGCAAGTGCTTCTTGCTAATTTTATGATTGATGGCAAAATAATTAGACACCTTAGAAATCCCAAACGAATATGCCATTAAAGGATATTTATTGGTGACACTTATACTAGTGTCTCCATTTGATATGTTTAATTGCCTAACGAGATAATCATGATTTGCATGTTGTTCCTCATAGGAATAAGCAGCTGTCCATGCAATATATGTTTTCTCATTGAGCGACTTTTTATAATTTACTCCCGCTACTCCCATGGATGTTCCAAAATATTGATCGCGGTCTCCTTCACCATAAAGTTCGCTTGAATACTCTTTTTGATCTGAAATTTTAATTGCAATTTGACTCTTTCCACCTATTCCAAAAAGTGATAAATTGCCACCTTTTTTCAATCTCCAATTTAGTTTGAAGGCTGCATCTCCGTATATGGGAATGGCATCTGTACCGATTTTAATTCCCAAACCTTGAAACATGGACAATGTTGAATAGCGACCCATCACCAAATAACTTGCTGAACCCTTTTTATTCATCGGCCCTTCTGCTAGTAATTCTGTGCCGAACAAACCTAATTGCCCGGTGAATTCATGTTTCCTGTCATTACCATTGCGTAATTTCAGATCAAAAACACCAGATGTACTATTGCCATATTCAGCAGGGAATGCACTCATGAAAAAATCTGAATTTCCCAATAATTTGTTGTTAAGAACAGAAACTGGCCCACCGGTGCTTCCAGAAATAGCAAAATGGGAGGGGTTCGGAATATCGATCCCTTCTACTTTCCATACAACACCCAAAGGTGAGTTTCCACGAATGATGATATCGTTTCTCGAATCATCAGCTCCCTGAACACCTGCAAAATTTGAAGCCATTCTGGCTGGATCCATTCTGGAACCAGGATATCTGTTTGTTTCCTCAACACTGAATTGTTGCGCAGAAATTAAGGCCATTTCATTGATGACTTGCCCTTTCTTACGAGCTGTTATGGTAACCTCTTTTTCTTCAATGATTCGTTCAGTGAGTGGAACGTTAACAATTGCTTCCTTACCTGAATTAACTTCGACAGTTACGCTTTTCATGTCATAAGTAGGTATCTTAACTTCCAATTCATGCTTTCCAACGGGAACCTTTTCAATGATAAATTGACCTTCTTCATTAGTAATCGCCCGGTATCGTTTTACACTGTCTCCTGTTATCACTTCCACTTTGGCACCCAGTAAAGGGTAGTTGGTTTCACTATCGAATACTTTACCTCGAACGGTTTGAGTAATTTGAGCATTAAATGCCGCTGGTAATAATGAAAGAGCGAAAATGAAAATAATATTTTTCATAGTGTTCTAGTTTAATTTGTTGCTTTTGTATACTCTTCTTTTGTCCATTCTTTTTTGTAAACCTCTTTAAATAAGAACATATTAAGAGCGTTGAAGTGAAGATTTCGAACATTCGAATAGACGATTTGTATATCGCCTGTATACCAC
>JBKDKG010000209.1:0-10576 GCA_046345095.1 Flavobacteriia bacterium
TCCTTATACTGAACAAGGGAAGTGCCGCTACATCGATGAGGTTGTTACCCCGTGGCCTTGTTTTGTGATTGCTGTTCGTGAAGAGGTGCTTGAAAAGCATTCCGATTTACTAAAAACAATGTGCGCAATCGTGAATCAAAAGGCGAAAGAATTGAAATCGGATGAAGATACTGTGGAAGTGATTTCATGGCGCTATAACCTCCGTTCTGGTCAAGTACAAAATTGGTTGATAGAGACAGATTGGAATTACGATGGAATAGAATATCCATTGGCTTTTGATAAAACAATTCGCTATCTAAAGAAGTTGGATCTTGTGGATGAATCAAGAACAGAAGATTGGCAGAAAAAATTATTTTGAATACATGCCCTTTGCTGAATGGTGTTCAGCGGGCCAATAATTAATGCAGGTCGAGTGTCTGCCACGGAAGACTTATCGAGACCTGAACATTTGAACTTTTATAAATGAAAACAGGCGTACTTTTAATTCAACTTGGAACTCCGGATAGTCCATCCACAAGTGATGTAAGAACATACTTAACAGAGTTCTTGAATGACCGTAGGGTGATAGACATCCCCTGGTTGGCTCGGAAAATTTTGGTGAATGGAATTATAGTTCCTTTTAGAGCACCAAAATCGGCTAAAATCTACAAAGAACTGTGGGAACATGGAAAGGGGAAGTCTCCGCTGTTGACGCATACTCAGGCTGTTCAAAAATTGGTGCAAGAACGATTCAATGCGACTGAGGTTACAATTGAAATGGCCATGAGGTATCAAAATCCTTCGATGGACAGTGTTTTGGAACGCATGCGAAAAGTAAATTATGATCAGTTAATCATTTTGCCTTTATTTCCGCAATACGCAAGTGCTTCATCTGGTTCAGCTATAGAAAAGGCAATGTCTATCATTTCAAAATGGTGGGTGATTCCTGAGGTTAAAATAATTAGTCAATTTTGGGACAAGGATGGTTACGTTGATTCCATTGTCGATCGAGCGAAATCGTTTGATTGGATGGAATACGATCATGTACTTTTCTCCTACCACGGTTTGCCTGAACGACAAGTTGATAAAGTGTATGATGGTTCAGATCTTTGTTCGGATCAGCCTTGTGAAACGGAAATGAACGATGAGAATAAATTTTGTTACAAGGCGACATCCTATGCAACAACACGATTGATTGCAGAAAAATTACAGATCCCTGAAGATAAGTATATGGTATGTTTTCAATCACGTTTAGATAAAAAATGGTTGACTCCTTTTTCTGATAAAATCGTGGAAGAGTGGGGTAAGAAAGGAGCAAAAAAATTACTTGTATTTAGTCCTGCTTTTGTTGCAGATTGTCTTGAAACCATTATTGAAATTGGCGGTGAATATCAAGAGATATTTGAGGAAAACGGTGGAGAGAAAGTACAATTGGTACCAAGCTCTAATGATCACCCAAGGTTTATAGACTGTTTAGTCAGTCTTATTGAAGAACGTCTTTAACCAAAAAGATGAGCAAAGACTTTTATTGAAGGTCTTGCAGTCTAACATCTAATGTCGTAATTTTGCACGCAATTAAATTGATTTAAATTAGAATATGAGCAATACAATGGAAAAATTGGCTTACAAAGTGAAAGACATCAGTCTTGCGGAGTGGGGTAGAAAAGAAATTAAATTGGCTGAGGCTGAAATGCCAGGTTTGATGGCATTGCGTGAGGAATATGGCGCAACGAAGCCATTGGCTGGTGCAAGAATCGCTGGATGTTTGCATATGACAATTCAAACAGCTGTTCTTATTGAAACACTTGTTGAACTTGGTGCTGAAGTTACCTGGTCTTCTTGTAACATTTTCTCTACGCAAGACCATGCTGCTGCTGCAATTGCTGCTGCTGGAATTCCAGTTTATGCTTGGAAAGGTATGAACGAAGAAGAGTTTGATTGGTGTATCGAACAAACAATTTTTGCTTTTGAAGGTGGAAAGCCTTTGAATATGATTTTGGATGATGGTGGTGATTTAACAAACATGGTTTTTGATCGTTACCCAGAATTAACAAAAGACATCAAAGGTCTTTCTGAAGAAACGACTACAGGTGTTCACCGTTTGTATGAGCGTGTGAAAAATGGAACTTTGGTGATGCCAGCAATCAACGTAAATGATTCAGTTACTAAATCAAAATTTGATAATAAATACGGTTGTAAAGAATCATTGGTAGATTCTATCCGTCGTGCAACAGACGTGATGATGGCTGGAAAAGTAGCTGTTGTATGCGGATATGGAGATGTGGGTAAAGGTTCTGCAGCTTCTTTGAGAGGAGCAGGAGCACGAGTGATCGTTACTGAGATCGATCCGATCTGTGCGTTACAGGCTGCAATGGATGGATTCGAAGTAAAGCGTTTGGATTCAGTTGTTCACCTTGGTGATATCATTGTTACAACTACTGGTAACAAAGACATCGTGATGGGAAGACATTTCGAAAAAATGAAAGACAAAGCTATCGTTTGTAACATTGGTCACTTTGACAATGAAATCGATATGGCTTGGTTGAATACGAACTATGGTTCAACAAAATACACTGTGAAGCCACAGGTTGATATTTACAACGTAAAAGGAAATGAGATCATCATTCTTGCTGAAGGACGATTGGTAAACCTTGGTTGTGCGACTGGTCACCCATCTTTTGTAATGTCAAACTCTTTCACGAACCAAACGTTGGCTCAATTGGAATTGTGGGCAAACAGCGCAAATTACGGAAACGATGTTTACATGCTTCCAAAGCATTTGGATGAAAAAGTGGCACGTTTACACCTTGCAAAAATCGGTGTTGAATTGGAGACATTACGTCCAGATCAAGCTGAGTACATCGGTGTAAATGTAGAAGGTCCATTCAAGGCTGAGCACTACAGATATTAATCTTTATTTAAGATTTCATATAGTAAAGGCGGTCGTTTGATCGCCTTTTTGTTTGCTGTCAAATTTTAGTTTATTTCTGTTTGAATCAAAAAAACGTGTAAATTGAAAGTGATAGTTTCAATTTGCACAAATCTATAATTTTAAATACATTTGTTATTGTAAATCAAGAGTTAACAAAATGTATCTACAAAGAAATATTGAGGCCGAACTTCAGAAATACTTGAAAATTTTTCCAGTTGTTGCTCTTTTGGGACCAAGACAATGTGGTAAATCTACATTGGTCAAGCAATATATCCTTCAAAATGAAAATGCCATTTATCTTGATTTGCAAAATCTTGAAGATCTGAATAAGATAAGTGACCCGCGACTATATTTTAAAGCTAACTCAGATAAGATCATTTGCCTGGATGAGATACAATTAGTGCCCGATTTATTTTCCGTGTTGCGAAGTGAGGTAGACGGAAACAGGAAAAATGGAAGATTTATTTTACTCGGATCTGCATCACGTGATTTGGTGCAGAAAAGTGCGGAATCATTGGCAGGTAGAATAGGCTTTCTTTCGCTCACGCCCTTTCAAATCACGGAAGTTCCGCAGGTAGATCTCAAAACATTCTGGAATCGCGGCGGATTTCCTGATGGTCTTTTAGCTGAGAATGATGAATTCAGTTGTATCTGGCGAGAGAACTTTATTAAAACCTATATCGAGCGGGATTTGCCTCAGTTGGGATTTCAAACACCGGCCATGCAATTGCGCAGATTTTTAACAATGTGTGCCCATAATCAAGGGCAAACCCTCAATTTGAGTAAGATGGGTAGCTCATTAGATCTGACACATCCCACAATTCGTAAATACGTTGATATTTTTGAACAAACATTTATCATTCGTTCGTTACCTCCCTTTGAGATCAATGTCAAAAAACGCTTGGTTAAATCTCCGAAAATTTATGTGCGCGATACGGGCCTCTTACATCAATTATTGGGTATTAAAAATACTGAAGCTTTGTTCGGTCATCCTGTTTTTGGTGCTTCATGGGAAGGGTTGGTGACCGAACAACTTTTATCTGCGTTGGATTGTCCTGCGTATTTTCTCCGCACGGCTACCGGTGACGAAATGGATTTGGTACTGCAAATAAATGATAAGATCATTGCTATCGAATGCAAGGCATCCTCAGCGCCACAATTGAGCAAAGGATCTTACAGGGCGATTGCATTAATCAATCCTGCTTATACGTTTATAGTAGCTCCTATTGAATCAGACATGTATCAAATCCAGCAAAATATCTTTGTTGGAGGCATTTCTTCGGTACTCGAAAAATTGTTGAAATTGAAATGATCATTTTGATTATTCCTTATCCTTATCATATCCCTCGTAATAATAAGATTGCTCTATGCCCTTAAAGATTACTTCTCTGTCGTTTGTTTGATCCGTGAGATGTGCGTGCAACAAAGTTCGTAATTCCAGATCGTTTATTGGGCTTCGTTCCATGGCCTGTAGGTACAGAGTTTTGTCTACAAACTGCCAGTTGACAACGCGTTGTAATCTCTTTTTAAGAATTAGGTCAAGCCAAATGCGCATCGTTCTACCATTCCCTTCCATGAAAGGGTGAGCAATATTCATTTCAACGTATTTTGAAATAATCTGCTCAAAAGTATCTTCAGGCATTTGCTCTATTTTCACTAAGATTTCGTTCAAGTATAAAGCATTCGCAAAACGAAATCCACCTTTTGAAATATTGACTGTTCTGATCGTTCCTGCAAAATCATACAAGTCACTGAAAATATAGGCTTGAATTTCCTTCAGACCATTGGTAGTTCCAATTTCTATGCGGTCAATGTCACCTGACTCAAATAATTTAAATGCTTTTTCTAAACTTTTCCCGTCTAGACTTTTCATGCTTTTGGACACAAGTATGTTCACCAAAAATAGCGAATTTGAAGCATTTTTAGATTCAAAATCATGAACGATTCAAGGGGGGGGATGAAAAAAGGGCGATGGTAGATACCATCGCCCTTTTAGTTGGAACTAAATAATTTTACTGCAACACGATCTTCCTCACAGTCACCGTAGCACCGCTTGGATCGATGAGATGAACGAAATACAAGCCGTTGCCCGTCCAGGTGCTTAGATCCAGGTAGAACTGTGCTTGGTTGATTGTACTTTGGAATACCTGCTGACCGGCATTGTTCTCAATAACGATGCTGTAACCAGCCATGGCTGCATAGTTTCCATTATCGATCGTAATGTGATCACTCGCCGGGTTAGGATAGATGAGTATCGTATTTTGATCGTTTGGCGGCGCCAATGAAAGCGTAGTATTGATGATCAAGGTATCTGTGACGGTTGTGTAGATGGTGTCGTAGACTGTGACAGTGCTGGTACATACCGTCCCTAAAGTATCGTAAACAATGGTTGAAGTACTTGCTGAACCCGAACAGTTGCTTGCATTGGTATATGAATAATTAATGCTTGTTGCACCCAACCCAGCCTGTTGAGGGTTGAAAGTATTTCCACTGACACCAGAACCACTGTAAGTACCTCCTGAAGGTGAGCCGGATAAGGTAACAGGTGTTGCGTAGTAATTAGTAAATGCGCCAATGCTTGCCAATGAAACAGTTGGGTTGGTATTTACGGTTACTGTAACAGCGCTACTCGTTGCATTACACGATCCATCTATCACTTTTACTGTGTAATTACCCGAAGTAGTAGCTATATACGAACTCTGGCTTGCACCACTGATAAAGACGCCATTCTTATACCATTCATAGGTATAGCCCGTTCCTGTGTTGGCCTGAAGTGATACAGAACCACCTTGACAAAAAGTTGTATTTGACTGAGGAGCAATACTTGCTGTAACTGCACAACCTTGGTAAAGTGCTGTGATCTCCTGTTGCGTTAAGGCTCTGTTCCAAATACCAATGTCATCTATTTTACCATTCATAAATTCGTCGGTTACTGTAAGATATGACCTTCTACCGACTTCAATTTCTTTTGTATTTGAAATCATTTGGGTAACATTTGCCGAGTTAATCAATACACCGTTAATGTAAAGCGAATTCGTTCCAGTAACTTGGTTTAACACTCCAACAACTAAAACCCAATTATTGGTTAAATAGGCATTAGTTGCAACTATTGTTGAGGTACCACTTTGTGGCGCACCATAACAACCTTGTTCAGCCCATATTTGATTGTTGCTTCTAAGATTAAGTCTATAACCATAACTTACACATCCATTTTCCTTGTCTACGATTGATGCATTTCGAATGTCGTTTGAATTAACCCAAGCTAAGAATGTAGCTCCCTGAGAAAAGTTTATACTTCCAGTCCCTGTTAGAGTTATAAAGTTGTTTATACCGTTAAAACTATAGGCTTTGTTTGATGCCCCAAACCGATCCGTAGTAAGTGTTGCTCCATTCACCGTTCCATTATTCCCATTCCCGGATTCATCATTGGCATTCCCATTAAACGGCCACCAGCCAACTAGGCCACTTGTGGGGACATAACTGGGTACCTGACCAAAGGTTGTTGCAACACAACAAAGCCCGGCTGCAAGGGCGGTAAGTACACATTTTTTCATAGTAGAAAAGTTTGGTGCACCCGTCCCGCAGTGCAGTTTATACAAAAAAAGAAGCGTGGGACAATTGCTTGTACTTGCACCAGTGGGAGTCGAAGCCCAATTCACAAAGCAAAGCAACGCCCACGCCTTAGCATGAGCGTTTAACTTTAACTTCCCTGTGAATTTGAATTTTCGACTTTTCTGGTACAGGACGTTATAGCAAACGCTACTTAAATATTTTCCAATAAATTTCCCCGTTGGGATAGAACCAAATGTACTCTAATTTTTAATAAACCTTGTTTAATTTATATTAAAAGTATATTCAATTCGTTGAGAAATTCGAATTTACACTCCGAACACCACGCTTCGCAGTATTTGCAATGCTGCGGTAATCAACTAGAATTAACGTATCCCACGCTCCGAAGTATTTGAAATGCTTCGGAAACCATCAAGAATTAATGCATAAACTATAAAACCCTCTCCGTTTCCGAAGAGGGCCTTTATATAGACGTCTCTCACTATCTGAACAATCAGGAAGCAAGAAACGAGAAAGAGTCCGCCACTTGGACGGACTCTGTAATTGCTTGTATTTTTTCCTCCCCCTCGATCCCCATTTCGGTAGGCTCAATGCAGCGCCTCTTGAGGGGGAAGATTCTATCTCCCTCCTTGGGGAGGGAATAAGGGAGGGGAAAGGTGATCGAGCTAGGTCGAATTAGGTGATCGAGCCTCGTCGAGATCACATCATTCCGGGCATTCCACCTGGCATTCCGCCCATCGCTGGTGCATTTTCTTCCGGCTCGTCTGCAATGACACACTCAGTTGTCAAAAGCATTGAAGCAATAGAAGCTGCATTTTCAACGGCGATACGCGTTACTTTCGTTGGATCAATGACTCCCGCTTTGTACAATTTTTCAAACGTCTCTGTTCGCGCATTGTATCCGAAGTCATCTTTTCCTTCCCGCACTTTTTGAACGATTACAGCACCTTCACCACCTGCATTTGCGATGATTTGACGCAATGGTTCTTCAGCAGCACGTTTCACGATCTGAATTCCCGTCATCTCGTCTTCATTGTCGCCTTTTAATTTATCCAATGTTTCAATTGAACGAATCAATGCAACACCTCCACCTGGAACGATTCCTTCTTCCACAGCCGCTCTGGTTGCCGCTAAAGCATCGTCCACACGGTCTTTCTTCTCTTTCATTTCAACTTCTGTCGGAGCACCAACGTAAAGAACTGCTACACCTCCAGCTAATTTAGCCAAACGCTCTTGCAATTTCTCACGGTCGTAATCTGAAGTTGTTGCTTCAATTTGTGCTTTGATCTGATTAACACGAGCAGTGATATCAGCTTTTTTACCAGCTCCATTGACGATTGTCGTGTTGTCTTTATCGATCTCTATTTTTTCTGCTGTTCCAAGCATATCAAGTGTCGCATTTTCCAATGTGAACCCACGCTCTTCAGAGATCACTTGTCCGCCTGTTAAGATTGCGATATCTTCCAACATTGCTTTTCTTCGGTCTCCGAACCCTGGGGCTTTAACAGCAGCGATTTTCAAGGATCCTCTCAAACGGTTTACAACCAACGTCGCTAGTGCTTCTCCGTCCACATCTTCAGCAATGATCAACAAACCACGTCCTGCTTGAACCACTGGCTCAAGAATAGGAAGTAATTCTTTCATATTAGAGATTTTCTTTTCGTAGATCAGAATCATCGGTTTTTCCATATCCGTGATCATTTTCTCAGTATTCGTAACGAAGTAAGGAGAAAGGTAACCACGGTCAAACTGCATTCCTTCTACAGTTCTAACCTCTGTTTCTGTACCTTTTGCTTCTTCAACTGTAATAACACCATCATTACCAACAACTTTCATCGCTTCAGCAATTAAAGTTCCGATTGTCTCGTCGTTATTAGCTGAAATTGTCGCAATTTGTTTGATTTTGTCGTTGTCTTTCCCAACTTCTTTTGATAACTTTTTCAAGTTTTTCACAACTTCTGCAACTGCTTTGTCGATTCCTCTTTTCAAATCCATTGGATTTGCACCCGCAGCAACATTCTTAAGTCCAGAACCAATAATTGCTTGAGCAAGTACTGTAGCTGTTGTTGTTCCATCCCCAGCGATATCCGCAGTTTTTGAAGCAACTTCTTTGACCATTTGAGCTCCCATGTTTTCGATAGGATCTTTCAACTCAATTTCCTTAGCAACGGAAACACCGTCTTTTGTTATTTGTGGTGCACCGAATTTTTTGCCAATTACAACATTTCGACCTTTTGGTCCAAGTGTAACTTTTACTGCATTCGCTAAAGCGTCTACACCTTTTTTCAATTTGTCTCGCGCTTCAACGTCGAAATAAATGTCTTTTGCCATTTCTTTTAAATTTTAATTAAAACCAGTGATTAAAAAATTCCGTAGATGTCTGCTTCTTTCATGATCAGAAGGTTCTTTCCATCCAATTTGATTTCAGTGCCCGAATATTGACCATATAAAACAACGTCTCCAACTTTTACAGTCATTGGCTCGTCCTTTTTACCTTTTCCGGCAGCGATAACAGTACCTTTTAATGGTTTTTCTTTCGCTGTGTCAGGAATGATGATACCACTTGCTGTTTTTTGTTCCGCAGGTGCAGGCTCAATAAGAACTCTGTCTGCTAAAGGCTTAAACTTCGTTGACATATAATTTGTAAATTTTAATGTTTGCCCGCGTTCTGTCTAATTTTGTGCCATCCCTATTTCACCGACATTTTTACTCAGATTGCACACGTAATGACAAAAAAAATGTCAGAATGTATGACATCCTGACATTTTTAAAAATTTCTTTTCTGATTATTTTCCTCCAGCAGGTGCTTGTTGTCCATTTCCTTGAGGCTGTCCTTGACCTTGAGGTTGTCCTTGACCTTGACCTTGCTCTTGTTGTTGCATTTGTTGCTGTGCAGCTGGATCTGGTGTTTTTGCTTGTAGCGTAAGAACAATACTTGATACCATAATGATTCCTGCCAAAGACCATGTTGCTTTGTCAATAAAATCATTTGTTTTCTGAACACCACCGATTTGCTGCGCTGCACCGAAATCAGAGCTTAAGCCTCCGCCTTTCGGATTCTGGATGTAAACTACAAGAATCAACAGGATACTTGCTAAAATGATAAGGCTTGAGAATAAAATTTCCATGTTTAATTATTTATTTTTTTCTGTAATTCTTCAATTTGGCTTGCAAAGAAAACTTTTTTTTCTGGATTTGTCAACATTAATTGTTCGTATGCGAAAATTGCTTTCGGAAAATTTCCTTGAAGGGCAAAAATCTTTGCCAAAGTTTCACTGACTGGCATGTTGTTTAAACTGATGCTTTCTTTGGCTTTTTTCGCAGGAGAATAAAATTCTTTTTTTGGTTTTTCTTCTGCCTCAATTGTTTTTGTTGGTCGCGTTATTTTCGGTTCATCTTTTAAGAATTGTTCCAGAATTGATTCAATTCGCGCCTTTTCTTCGTCAAAAAGTTCTGGCTTCGAATTCGCACTCGATCGCAGCCATGAGAAAAATGATTTTTTATTCTCTTCTGAAGCATTTGCTGCGTTTTCATCTGAAACATCAATTGACTCTATAGATTCCGATTCTTGTACTTCTATATTTTCAGTTTGAACTTCTGTTTTATCACTATCATTTTCTGAAATAAGGTGATCCAAATTATAACTTGAAGCAATAACCTCTGACAACAGCTCTTTTTCAAACAAATCTTCATTTTCTGCAGAAATTTTCTCTTCTTCTTCAGATATTGATGGAGATTGAATTTCGGTGGATTGCGCCCCGCGAATGTTTAGAGGAATTATTTCATCTTCTTCTACATCTTCCTCACTCTCTTCTAAAATTGCGCTCGGTGAAATAAGTTCTTGCTCAACTTCCTTAGGGAGTTCAGAATTTGTTTCTTGAACGATTAGTTCTAATTGATTTTCTTCATCTGACGACGTATTTATTTCAGTTTCAGTTGACAGATCATGAGTCTGAAGAATAATTGTTTCTTCTTTACTATGGATCAATTCAAAAAGCTGAATACGATCAGAGATACGGTAGGCATATTTTGTAAGTTCCTCGTCAAATCGAACATCTTTTCTATTCGATAAAGCCTTTAGATAAAGAATTGGAA
>JBKDKG010000210.1:0-4102 GCA_046345095.1 Flavobacteriia bacterium
CGGTAGTTATATCTCAAGATTTTTTCCATTTCAACAAGCTAATTTTAATAGTTTTGCAGGCACAACAATGCCTTTAAAAACAAAAATACAGTCGAATCTTTGACCAAAAAGCATTCCATACTGATACTTATTCTCGGCTCATTGTTAATAATGTCACCGTACGATTTCTGTTACAGTCAAACGAAAGACACAGTTATCATCAATGATGAAAGTCTGAATGATATCATTCGCTACAGTGCGCGCGATTCAATTTACAAAGACTTAGAAAAAAGACAAATTCACCTTTACGGTAACGCCAATCTTAAAACAACCGATGTTACCTTAACTGCAGGATACATGCTAGTCGACCTAAATAACAAGGAAGTGCTTGCGAAATATGAGTTTGATAAAGACAGCAATAAAATCAATTTCCCCATTCTAAAAGATGGAACAGAGGATGTGAAGGCTTCATCCATTCGGTATAATTTCAAAACAAAAAAGGGTTATATTGAAGAATTAGCTGTCAAACAGGATGAGGCTTATTTATACATGGGCATTGCCAAAAAGCAAGCAAATGATGATATTCATTTTAGAATGGGTAGGTTCACAACTTGCAATTTAGAAGATCCACATTATCATTTTCAGTTATCGAAAGCAGTCTTGATTCCAGAAAAAAGAATCGTTACTGGACCAATGAATTTATGGATAAAAGGGGTCCCAACTCCTTTAGGCTTGCCTTTCAGTGTAATCCCTCAACAAAAAAAGAGAACACATGGAATTCTTTTCCCTGAAATCACTCCACTTTCAGCTTACGGATTTGGATTTCAAAATCTCGGATATTACATACCAGTAAACGACAGATTGCAAACAACTGTTTATGCCAATCTTTATTCGAGAGGAAGCTGGGGTATCCGCAATAATATGGAATATTTCAAACGATATGGATTTAAAGGCTCCTTGGATCTCGGTTTTCAACAATTCAAAAGTGGATTTCCTTCTAACACGAATAACAATAAATTAAGTGTCGCTTGGATTCACAGAAAAGAAAACTTATCAAACCCCTATTGGAATTTTTCATCGAATGTAAATTTCATTTCAGACAACCAATCAAAAAATGATTTAGATCCTTTAAATAGTCAGTACTTCAACAATAGCTTTAACTCTGATGTTAATATAAATCGCTTATTTCCTGGAAAACCTGTAACAATGGGGCTCAAGATTTCCATACGACAAAACTCATTGTCAAAGAATGTATCTCTGACATCACCGATATACAATCTTAACGTTACCCGTTTCTTTCCATTCAAAAAATACGTGCGAGGTACAGGTGGTTTAAGTCAGTTAATTTCAAGACTCGGCGTCACTTATAATCTTGAAGGTCAAAATAGATCAAGTTTTAAAGATTCTTTACTTTCTTCGGGAGATTTGAACGCTATCAGTTCGAAATTCATGAATGGAGTTTATCAGAATGTATCCATTACGACGACTGCAGCATTTTTAAAGAATACTATTAAATTGACACCTTCTTTCAACTATATCAACAAGATTAATTTTCAGCAAATAGAAAAATCTTATAATGCTTCTTTTAATAACACAAGCGTAGATACTTTACAGCGGGGTGGTATGGTACATGAAATGAATGTAGGCGTTCAAATGACTACAATGGTTTATAGTTATTATAAATTTGCAGGAAAGAAAAACGCTCTGCTACGACATATCATGACACCTAATATTGGACTTCGATATGTGCCGCAGATTAACAAATTAATCACATCAAACGCAGGAGTTGGACAGTCATTAATCACTTACTCTCCTTTTGAACAAAGCGTCTATAGCAGTGGAGCAACTAATACTGCTGCACTCATCACTTTCGGAATTAACAATACATTCGAATTGAAGCGAAAGTCAGAAAGAGATACACTTACTGGATTTAAAAAAACTCGAATTATAGACATGTTGTCCATTAATGGAACCTATGATGTGAACAAAGATTCAATGCGACTTTCTGATTTCAATATCAATCTGCGCATTAGCCCAATCAATTGGATTAATATAGTTACTGTATCAATATTTAGCCCTTACAGCTGGTCAGATAGCACCGGAAAAACACTCAGTCAGTATGCGTTGAACACAAATGGGAAATTAGGTCGATTTATTCAAAATTCAGTAACTACATCTTTGACTTTAACATCCAAAGAAAGCAGAGAAAGATTATCAAATACCCAGCAAAACATTTTAGATAACTGGACGGCTGATTACAGCTATTTCGTGCTACATCCTGAATACCTGCTTGATTTTAATATACCGTGGAAGGTTTCTTTTTCTCATGTCTATTCTATCAATGCTAATACTTCTAAAAACTTGACATCTCCACAAAACTTCAATCAAGTTCAAACACTTGTTACGAATGGCGATATAAGCTTTACACAACGGTGGAAGTTATCAGCAAATATCAATTACGATTTCGAATCGTCAAAAATTTCGAATGCCAGATTTACATTAGCACGAAACATGCATTGCTGGGCCTTGTCATTTTATTGGACGCCAATAGGAGGCAACAAAAGTTTCTTGCTAAGTATTCGAAACACATCATCACTCTTCCAGGATGCTAAAATTGAAATCAGAAAACCACCGGTATTTTTATAGTTTTAATTTATTAGCTCTTAACTATTGCGCATCATGAAGTTTTTTTACTTCTTTGTAAAAATCCTTTTTTTGTGATAGACCTTTCGTTTAAAAACACCAAAGAACCCAAAAGTGGGCACCTGCTAATTTCAGACCCTTTCTTGGACGAAGATTTTTTTCGAAGATCAGTTATTCTTTTATGCGACCATGGTGATGAAGGTACTTTCGGTTTTGTTTTAAACAATTACTTAGATGTTGACCTGCATGAAGTAGACCAGGAATTTCCAGATATTCAAGCAAGAATAAGTGTTGGTGGTCCTGTTGAAACTGAAAGTTTGTTTTTTATACATGGTTTTGGAGATGCAATTGAAGGCAGTTTGCCGATAACAAATGATTTGTTTTATGGTGGAACATATGAACAAATTAAAGCATTTTTAGATAAAGACCCTTCAAACAGCGGCAAGATTAGATTTTTCTTGGGTTACTCAGGTTGGGAAAAGCAGCAATTGACAGATGAACTTAAAGAAAACTCATGGATAGTGGCAAATAATATATCTGCTCAAGAAATATTAAATACATCGAATGATCATTTTTGGGAATTTTGTCTTGGAAAACAGGGAGAACGGTATAAGACTATTTCGAAATTCCCCATCAATCCGAATAACAATTAATCTCGTCTTTCAATAATTGTTGTTGATTATTTCATTCTTACGACTGGCTTTAGAGGTGGGTAATTTGGCTATCTTTGATTCGTAATAATAGTGTCAATGTCATTTCTTCCACCTCTTGCCGAGCGAATGCGTCCAACTAATTTGGATGAATACATTGGGCAAGAACATTTATTGAAAGAAGGCGCATCATTGCGAAGAGCCTTAGATTCAGGATTGATTCCTTCAATGATCTTTTGGGGGCCTCCGGGTGTTGGAAAGACAACTTTAGCGCAGTTAATTGCTCAACATCTAAAAAGACCTATTCATACACTTTCTGCAATTTCTTCTGGAGTAAAAGATGTTAGAGACATTATAAATCGAGTTGAACAAGGGGGAATGTTTCAACAACGAGGGACAATTCTTTTTATTGATGAGATACACCGTTTCTCCAAAGCTCAACAAGATTCGCTTCTTGGTGCAGTCGAAAAAGGCACGATAACATTGATTGGCGCGACAACTGAAAACCCATCTTTTGAGGTGATTTCTGCCTTGCTTTCAAGATGTCAAGTTTACACACTTCAAAATCACACGAAAGATGATTTATTAAAATTGCTCCAAAGAGCTATAAATGAAGATATTGTATTAAAAGAAAAGAATATAATCCTTGAAGAAACGAATGCTATTTTGGCCATCTCTGGTGGCGATGCTCGAAAGCTGTTAAATGTTTTTGAAATAATTATTGGAACATTCAGCCAATCCAATATTATTAAAATAACGGATGACGTAGTTCAGTCTAGGGCTCAACAAAGTCTTGCGATTTATGATAAAGACGGTGAACAGCATTATGA
>JBKDKG010000211.1:0-6973 GCA_046345095.1 Flavobacteriia bacterium
CATTCAGAGAAGGTATTGAAAATCTTAATTCTACATCAAAAAAAGCCATTGTAGAAAAAGATATTATCGAACTTGGACAAAAGATTCAAGCATTTAAAGAAGGAATTCTTGCTGAAGACAAATTTAAAGCCCTCCGATTGGCAAGAGGTGTTTATGGTCAAAGGCAACAAGGTGTTCAAATGATCCGCATCAAATTGCCGTTCGGAAAGGTCACCCCTACTCAACTAAGAAGAATTTGCGAAGTATCAGATGAATACAGCACAGGGAAACTACACATCACCACACGGCAAGACATTCAAATACACTATGTTAGTCTGGACAGAACACCACAACTTTGGGCTGACTTAGAAAAAGATGATATCACCCTGCGTGAAGCGTGTGGCAATACCGTAAGAAATGTTACCGCCAGTGCAATCGCAGGAATTGATAAAAACGAACCGTTCGATGTCGCTCCGTATGCTGACTTAATTTATCGCTACTTTCTAAGAAAACCATTTGGTCAAGAACTTGGTAGAAAAATTAAAATTGCTTTCAGCAGCAGTGAGGAAGATGATTCCTACACGTTCATACATGACTTTGGATTCATTCCAAAAATTAAAAATGACAATGGCATTGAACTAAAAGGATTCAAAGTACTTGTTGGCGGTGGACTTGGAGCACAACCATTTCTTGCACACACAGCATTTGAATTCTTGCCTGCGAGTGAAATTATTCCATTTATGGAAGCTTCCATTCGTATTTTCGACCGATATGGCGAGCGAAATTCAAGGAACAAAGCACGCATGAAGTATTTGATCGGCAAGCTTGGAATTGATGAATTCATTCGTCTCGTTCAGCTCGAAGCAAAGGCAGTTCAATACAATCCAGAAGTTGATTTCATCTTGTTCGAACAGCAACTGGATCTTCAAACACCGGAGAATGCTAGTTCAATTGAAACTATTTTAAGTCAAAGCAATGATTTATCATTGAATGAATGGCTCAAAACAAATGTGATCGAACAAAAACAGCCAGGGTATTATGCCGTATACGTAAAGGTTCAACTTGGGGATTTTACAACTGAACAAGCTCGACTTTTAGCAACAATAACAGAGAAATATGCCTCTGACGATATCCGATTTACAATTGATCAAAGCTTGTTATTGAAATTCGTTAAAGGGCAAGATCTAGTTGAGCTTTACATCGCTTTAAAAGCAATTGGATTAGGTGATTCAGGATACAATAGTCTTGCCGACGTGACAGCTTGCCCAGGTACCGACACTTGCAACCTAGGGATTTCAAATAGTACGACTGTTGCTAAAGTCATCGAAGATCTAATACGAGCTGAATACCCTGAATTAGTATACGAGCAATCGATTAAAATCAAGATTAGTGGATGCATGAACTCTTGCGGTCAACATGGATTGGCACATATTGGATTCCACGGTAGCTCAATGAAAGTCGAAAAATCGACATTACCGGCATTGCAAGTACTTCTAGGTGGCGGTAAATCAGGTGATGGAGCAGGGAGAATAGCTGAAAAGGTGATTAAATTGCCAAGCAAGCGTGTTTTAGACATCATTCGCACCCTACTAAATGACTTTTTGGAAAATCAGCGTGACGAGAACTTCAATGAATACTATGATCGTCAGGGAAATAAATATTTCTATGATTTACTAAAGCCATTAGCTGATTTGAACACCATCAAGGACGAAGATTTTATTGACTGGGGAAATGAAGATAAATTTAAAACAGAAATTGGTGTAGGTGAATGTGCCGGAGTCATTATCGATTTAGTAGCGACACTGATATACGATGCTGAAGAGAAATTAAACAATGCAAAGGCAACATTCGAGAGCGGCTCTTTCGCAGACAGTCTTTACCACTCCTACTCTGCCGGAATTCATGCAGCAAAAGCGATTCTTATAGAAAACAAAGTGCATTGTAATACCCATGCGGGTATCATTGCCGATTTCGACAAGCACCTCGCTACTCAATTTGGCTTCGATGAAGAAAACACTTTTGCAGACTTTATTCAGCAAATCAACAAAGAAAAAGCCTCACAGTCGTTTGCAAATGAATTCCATCAAAAAGTGGATCGTTTCGTGAACGAAGTGTCAGAAAAAACTAAAAAACAAAAAGAAAATTAAAATGAACACACTTATAAAACAACCAAAAATAACACTTGTTGGAGCCGGTCCTGGTGATATCGATTTGATTACATTAAAAGGACTTAAAGCCATCCAAAATGCCGACGTAATTTTATACGATGCATTGGTAAATGAAGAGCTTCTCAATGAGGCTCCAAACGCAAAAATCATCTTTGTTGGCAAGCGCAAAGGATTTAAGGCATTAAGCCAAAAAGCCATCAATACCTTGATTGTCGATCAGGCGATCAAGCATGGACACGTCGTGCGTTTAAAAGGTGGTGACTCGTTCGTTTTCGGGAGAGGATTCGAAGAAATCCAACACGCCCAATTATTTGGGATACACGTGGATGTTATTCCAGGAATCTCTAGTTCAATTGCTGTGCCAGCGTTAGCTGGAATACCTGTCACACACCGTGGAACGAGCAACAGTTTCACAGTGATTACAGCGACACTTTCAGATGGCAGTTTAAATCCTGAAATCAAACATCTTCCTCTTCTTAAAGGAACTTCAGTCGTTTTAATGGGATTAAGTAAATTGGAAGAAATTGCTCAAATTTATTTAGAGGCTGGGAAAGACAAAGAAGCATTTGGGGTAATTAGCAATGGTTCGCTTGATACTGAAAAGGTAATCACAGGAAATGCCCGATCAATTTTTAAATTGGCTCAAAAAGAAAAAATAAAGGCTCCTGCGATAATTGTAATAGGAAATGTTGTGAAGTTGAAGGATAAAAGCTCAATTTTGCAGTCAATTTTATCATACAACTGAACAGCGCAATGATTCGGATCTTGTTTATTATATTCCCATTCACTGTTTTCGGTCAAGAAATTAATAAGCAAAATTTCTGGAGTAGTATTTTAATTTCGAAATCAATTACTGAAAAAGTTAATGTTAGTGCTGATTTCGGATTTAGAACTTGTGATCAATTTGTTCATGCAAAAAGAACAGCACTGGGTAGATTCATTATTGATAGAAAGTTGAACTCCTTATTTTCAGTAGGATTAGGATATGCTTTTTTTGAGCATTACGGAAATTTGACGAAACCTGAAAATCGCATTTTTGGACAACTTATTTTACAGAAAGAATCACAAAAAATTGAAACTACGATTCGATTGCGCAATGAATTAAGATTTTATTATCGCAATTCTGAAACATTGAATCGTTCACGCTTACAAGTAGTTCTTAAATCAAAACATCTAAATAAAATTCAACCTGCTGTGGGGTTTGAATATTTTTTTACGCCAGGGAATTCGAAATTACATGAGACAAGAACTTCAAGCCAGTTAAATTTCAACTTGAATGATCTAACAACAATTCAAAGCTTTTATATACTTCAATATCAATCAAACACACCCAATTTGCAACATATTTTAGGAATCCAAGCACAATTCAAACTCAATTAAAAAATTTAAAAAGTACAATTGAAAAATGCAAGATTCAACAATTCATAAGAATCAATTATATCCGCTTTTTATAAAAGCAGACAAACTTCCTATCCTGGTAATTGGGGGAGGAAATGTGGCCCTTGAAAAGGTTTCTAATATTCTTTTACACTCACCAGATGCCTTGATTCGAATTATTGGAAAAGAAATTCTACCATCAATCGAACTTATCGCAGAGAATAATCCGCGGATTGAATTGATTGAAAGGGTGTTTGAAGAAAATGATTTAAGAAATGTCAGATTCGTCATTTCGGCATTGAATGATATTAGTTTATCTGAAGAAATTGGTGACCTAGTAAAATCAAAGGGACTTTTATACAATGCTGCGGACAAACCAGAGCTTTGTGATTTCTATCTCGGATCAGTCGTATCAAAAGGCAACTTGAAAATTGGTATTTCAACCAATGGAAAATCGCCAACAATGGCGAAACGAATAAAAGAAATATTAAATGATTCATTTCCCGAGGAAACTGATGAAGTGTTGGAAAATTTATACGAAATAAGGAATAAATTACAAGGAGACATTGGTCAAAAAATAAAGGTACTTGATAAACTGACGAAAGAAACTTCAACTGAAATTACAAGAGAAGAAAAAATACTTAAACGCGTAAAAAAAGCAAGTCTTTACTCTTTGCTGATAATCGTTTCAATGATTGTAGGACACCTTCTATTGTCATACATACCATACAGCGATATTAAATCCCTCACAGCAGATATTACTTCCAATTTAGATGAGAATTTCTGGCAATACGTACTATTTGGGTTCATTGCACAGATGATCGATGGAGCACTTGGTATGGCTTATGGCGTATCTGTTACAACGTTCCTCCTTGGATCAGGAATTCCTGGAATCACTCCAGCTATTGCAAGCGCTAGCATGCACGCATCAGAAATTTTCACAACAGGCTCCTCTAGTTTAGTTTATATGCGATTTAGAAATATCAACATGAAATTGTTTCGCGCTTTAGTTTGGCCAGGACTTATTGGTACCGTTGCAGGTGTGATTACCGTTTCATTTATTAGTAAGGAATATTTCAGCGTTATAAAACCAATCGTTGCGATTTATACATTAACCTTGGGTGTAATCATTATTTTGAGAGCCTTCAAAAAACCTAAAAAACGTAAAAAGGTAAAAAACATATACCCCATCGCATTTTCTGGTGGATACTTAGATAGTGTTGGCGGTGGAGGATGGGGACCAATTGTAACAAGTTCTTTACTCGCGGGTGGAAGACATCTTCGGTATGCAGTTGGTTCAGCACATTTGGCTAAATTTTTTGTTGCCGTCGTCAGTACGATTACCTTCTTTTTCATGATCGGACTGAGTCATTGGCAAGTTATTTTCGGATTAGTTATAGGTGGAATGGTTGCTGCACCAGGCTCAATCTATCTTTCAAATAAAATACCTATTAAGAAAGGGCTTATTTTAGTAGGTGTTTTGATCATTATTATAAGTCTAAGAACATTATTAAAAGCACTACTATAATGAAAAAAGTATTTTTAAGCGACTCAGGACCAGAAACATCAAGTGCAATCTACAGCTTCTGGAGATGGGAAAATGAGGAACAACTCGACAAAGAAAAAATCAAGGAAATTATTTCCTTCACATTGTCTCTTGGCATCAATGCATTCGATATTTCTCCTATCTATGGAAAAGGAAAGTTAGAAGAGTTATTTGGTATAGCCTTGTCAGAGCTCAATATCGAACGAGAAAAAATTGTTTTGTTTTCTAAAATTGGTGTTCGATTGCCACAAGAGGATGGTTCCGTGCACTACAAAGAGCTAACAGAAAAGAGCATCAAAGAACAAATCGAGCTTTCACTTCAGCGCCTTAATTCGACATATTTAGATGTTCTTTTAATTCACGATTTCGATCCGTTAATGAACATTGATAGTGTTGCATCTACCCTGACTTCATTGCAATTGAGAGGAAAAGTGAAACACATTGGGGTGAGCAACTTCAATGTGCAACAACATAAATTAATTGCTTCAAGGTTGTCAAATGAAGTTGTAACAAATCATTTTGAACTGAACTTGTTGAACACAAAAGCCCTTGAAGATGGTAGAATTGATTTTATCAAGGAGAATTACTCAAAACCAATGGCTTTTGGTCCTTTAGCTGACGGTCGAATTCTGAATGGAAATGATCAATTGGCAATTTCGGTGCGAAAATCATTAGAAGTAATTGCTGCCAAATACAATTCAAACATTGAACAAATTTCAGTTGCTTGGATCTATAAATTGGGAGCTCTGCCTATCATAGGAAGTTTGAACAAAGAACGAATTCAAAACGCTGCAACTGCAAGTGACATTCAATTGACACATGCAGATTGGCATTACATTTATGAAAGTACAAAAATCAATTAATCAATGATTAACATTGCACATCTCAACAAACTAAGTATTTCGGAACTTCTGACTGAACTAGCCCAGATGTTTGAGGGGAGAATTGCTTTCTCTACAAGTTTAAGCTGGGAAGACCAAGTCATAACCCACCATATTTTCAGTCAAAATCTACCAATTCGTGTATTTACACTGGATACTGGACGCATGTTCCCTGAGACTTACAGTGTTTTAAACAGTACACGTGAACGCTATAAAAAGGAAATCGAAGTCTATTTTCCTCAAGCAACGAATGTACAAGATTTGGTAACAAAAAAAGGCGCTAGCAGTTTTTACGAATCACTCGAAAACAGAAAAGAATGCTGCTTCATTCGTAAAGTTGAACCATTGAACCGTGCATTGGACGGCGTTGATTGCTGGATAACAGGCATTCGTGCTGAACATTCAGAAAATAGAAAAGAACTTTCTATCGTTGAATTCGATGAACAGCGCCAAATTCAAAAAGTCAATCCATTAGCAAATTGGAGTCTTGATGAAGTGAAAGAAGAAATTAAAAAACACAATATTCCCTACAACATTTTGCATGACAGGGGTTTTGTAAGCATTGGATGCCAACCATGCACGAGAGCCATCAAAGAAGGTGATGATTTCCGTGCAGGCCGCTGGTGGTGGGAAGAAAGTAATAAAAAAGAGTGCGGATTGCACAGTTAATAGCAACAAAAAAATGGATTATTTAGATCAATTAGAAGCAGAAGCAATTTATATCCTTCGCGAAGTCGCAGGACAATTCGACCGTCCAGCGCTACTATTTAGCGGTGGTAAAGACAGTATATGTTTGGTTCACCTTGCATTAAAAGCATTCAGACCGGGAAAATTCCCATTTCCTTTGGTGCATGTCGATACAGGACATAATTTTCAAGAAGCATTAACCTTTCGTGATGAATTGGCAGAAAAACTTGGAGAGCGCTTGATTGTTCGAAAAGTGGAAGACACCATCAAAGCAAAAAATTTGCAAGATGGAAAAGGAAAATTCCCTAGTCGAAATGGCTTGCAGACCTATACCC
>JBKDKG010000212.1:0-5094 GCA_046345095.1 Flavobacteriia bacterium
GATCGAGTTATGTCATAGCTGCTAACACAGAAAATTCATCGGTTACAGGTTTTAGCTGGAGTACAGGTGCAACAGGACCAAGTATTACCGTTTCTCAACCCGGTGATTACATTGTTACTGCCACCAATTATTGTTACGAACATATCGATACTGCTACGATTTCACCTAAATATTGTGATATTGTTGCACCGAATGTCATTGTGCTTTCCTCTGAAGCTGGTAATGATGCGTTCTTCGTTCAATATGAAGGTGTGAAAGAATTTGAATGTGCGATTTTGAACCGTTGGGGTAATTTAATTTACGAGTACTTTGATGCTGCAGGAAAATGGGATGGTACATCGAATGGTAAAGATGTTGATGAAGGAACTTACTATTATATTCTTCGTGCTGTTTTTGAAAGTGGTGAAGAAATTAAAAAACATGGATTCATTCAAGTTAAACATTGATGAATTTTTGCATAATTTAAACCGGCTTCGGCCGGTTTTTTTGTGTCGTATTTTTTGGTTTTACATTTTACAACCGATAAAGTAGTAAATTCGTCGGAAGAGTAAAGTATGAAAAAGATTGGAGTAAATGGATTTGGGCGAATTGGACGTTATTTTACGAGATTGTCATTAGAATCCAATGAAATTGATGTAGCAGTTGTTAATGATATTTCTGACATCAAAACACTTGCTCATCTGCTGAAATATGATTCTGTGCACAGAAAATTGAAGCATGAATTTCAAATCATCGAGAATCGTTTGGTTTTCGAGAATGGCAAGGAAATCCAATTTGTACAATTCCGTGACCCTGCGGAGATTCCCTGGAATGAATTGGGAGTTGAAATTGTGGTTGAATCGACAGGATTATTTTTAACATCAGAAACTGCAGGTAAGCATTTGAGTGGTGGAGCTAAGAAAGTTGTGATTTCAGCTCCTTCAAATTCTGAAGAAATAAAAACGATTGTATTGGGTGTGAACGACCACCTAATCGATTCAACGGATATTATTTTGTCGAATGCTTCGTGCACTACTAACAATGCAGCACCGATGATGATGGTAATGCATGAGCTATGTGAAATTGAAAGCGCCTACATCACAACGGTCCATAGTTACACTTCTGATCAACGATTGCATGATGCTCCACACAAGGATTTGAGACGAGCGCGCGCTGCCGCTGAATCAATAGTGCCAACTTCAACAGGTGCTGCTAAAGCAATTACTAAGATTTTTCCTGATTTGGAAGGGAAAATGGGTGGCTGCGGTGTGCGTGTTCCGGTTCCCGATGGTTCTTTTACTGATTTAACAATTGTTGCGAAAAATCCACCAACAGTTGAGCAAATTAATGCTGCCATGAAAAAAGCAGCAGAGACTTATTTAAAAGGAATTATGGCTTACACAGAAGATCCAATAGTATCTGTGGATGTTATTGGAAATCCGCATAGCTGTCTGTTTGATGCCGAATTGACAAGTGTTGTAAATAACATGGTAAAGGTCGTTGGTTGGTATGATAATGAGGCAGGTTACTCGAATCGTTTACTTGAATTGGTGGCAAAAATTTAAGGGTAAATAAGTAACCAGGCTCGTTGAGAAATTTGTCTCGCGGCAACGATGTCGTTGCGTCTATCTTCAACGCTTGCATAGGAACCATAACTCACAAGGAAAAAGCCATCCATTTGTGCAATGATACTTGATGAGGCGCCTTTGTCATTGAGCCATTTAACGTAATTTTCTGCATTCTGTTTGTTTTTAAATGCTCCCATTACGATGTGATAATTGTTTGAGGTATTCCTTTCAGTTGTTGTGTTTTCTATTTCAGATGTCACGTTTTCTAAAGGCAAGTTAACCTCTTCTGGTTCTTCAATTTTCTGCTGTGGTTGTTGACTTACAATTTTTTCCTTTTCAAGATTTACTTTCTCTGTTGAAGAATTGATTTTAGTTGTTTTCAATTCTTTTTTAGAAATCAATTTGCGAACGGGTTTCTCAACAGAGTTGTAGAACAATGAGTACGTTAAAGTGCCTCCGATTATAAGTACAAGAAGCGTTAGTATGACAGCAATTCCCTTACGGCGTTTTGGTTTATCAGCCTTCGCTTTTTCAATTATAGCTTGCTTTGGTCGTTCAATTTTATGATTGATCGGAGGAAGATCCAAATCATCGTTCCATTGTTCTTCTGTACTATATTCTGTTGCATTCGAGGTAACTTGCACAACAACATCCTTTTCACTAAGAATTTCATTCTCACTTGACACAGGATGTATTTCTACAGGTGTAATTGCAGCGATTTGTTGTCTTTCTCTCTCTGCTTTTTCGATTTGAAAATCGCCCCAACTTTTAAATGCGATTTCTCCTTCATTGTTTTTATGAAAGGACCCGAATTTATACATGTCATAGCTTTCTCCGACATTCAGTTTTGCTTCAATTTCCCTCACATATTTTGAAATCAGATTCGTCGCATCATTTTTCGACATACCTTCTTGATCAGCAATGTGTTCAGCTAACTTGCCATCGTCATAATTGAGATACGGCATGAAAAGGATTTCCCCTGTTGTTGCATCCGTGATTGTCAGTGCACCAAGTCCAGGGATAATTATTGTGTTGACTTTTTTTAATATTTCAAGCAGGTACTTGTCCATTTCAATTGATAATCTTAAAACAGTTCGTTAAAATTATATGTTTCATGAAGTCTGATTCCTTTTTCTGTATGTTGAAGTGTACACAATTCATTTACAGCATCATGTTCGAAGAACAAGACATAATTTTCATTCGTAGCTTTTTCTAGGAAATTCCCTTTTTCAGCAAGCGTGATCAATGGCCTCGTATCGTAACCCATAACATATGGAAGTGGAATGTGTCCAACACTTGGCAAAAGATCAGCCATGAAAACAAGTGTTTTTTCCTTGTAGTGTATATGCGGAATCATCATACTTTCGGTATGGCCATCCACGAATAAAACGTCAAAATTTTCAAATACGTTTTTGGTCATATCGCCTTTTCGTTCGACAAATTTCAATTGTCCACTTTCTTGAATTGGCAAAATATTTTCTGACAGAAAAGATGCCTTTTCACGGGCATTTGGTTCTGTTGCCCATTTCCAATGGTTTTCAGTGCTCCAGTAGTGAGCATTTTTAAAAACAGGTTCAAATCCGCTGTGATCTTTATTGTGTTGAATAGCTCCGCCACAATGATCAAAGTGCAAGTGTGTAAGAAAAACATCAGTTACGTCCTCCGGTGAAAAACCCAGTTTATTCAAATTGCCTATGAGACTATCATTTCCGGAAAGATGATAATGTGAAAAGAACTTTTCAGATTGTTTATCCCCAATTCCTGCATCTACAAGAATGAGCTGCTTTCCATTTTCTATGAGTAGACACCTCATGGACCAATCACACATGTTGTTGCTGTCAGCAGGATTGGTTTTTTGCCAAATGGTTTTAGGAACAACACCAAACATTGCCCCTCCATCCAATTTGAAGTTTCCAGTATTTAAAACATGAATTTTCATGCTGCAAACTTAAGGAAAAGCGATTGAAAAAAGTTGCTCATTTGCTTGCAAAATAGAGGATAATTATCGCTGAAACGGCGGATAAAAGTCCTATTATTTTTTGAGAATTTACATTTTCTTTGAATGCAATGAAACCTGTTACCGCAGAAAGTAATACTACGGAAACATTGATAATTGCCAGAACAGTGGAGTCGGTCCAGCCAGTTGTTTTATAGGACAACATCATTAGAAAAATTGAAAAATAATTTGGGATTCCAAGAGCAATGCCTGCTAAAACATTTCGAAATTGAAAAACGCTTCTCTGAGTAATAAGCTGATAAACGAGAACAAATGACCCAATAAGTCCAGCGATACCAAATCCAAAAGCAGAAAACAGGGAAGGAGTAAGTTGTTCTAAATGAAATTTCTGAACGTAGTTTAAGACAAAATCTAGAAGCCCGCTGCCAAGAAATAAGATAACAAGCATCCAAATAGAACCAGAGGCATCTTTGTTGTTCTTTGTAAACGAGACTAGAAAAACTCCGAGAAATGCTAAAAGAATACCACATGTTTTTAGGAATGATACTTCTTCACGATAGATAAAAATCATAAATATCAATGAAACAGCCATGCTCATTTTACCAGCGATGGATGTAAGGGCAACACCATTTTTCTGAGAACTGATGCCCATTAAGATGAAAAGTGAAATGAACAATGCTCCTGAAATTAACGCGTATATTGGCCAGGATGCGTCATTTATCGTGTGATCTTTCCATTCGTTTCCGAATAAAATGACACCGCAAGAAAATGCTGTAAAATAATTGAAAACAATTGCTTGAAAGGTATTAATCCCAAACCTAGGAAATAGTTTGAAAATCACAAAGATGAAACTCGATGAAACGATGGAAAGTAGTAATGGAATCATTTTCTATAATAAACATAGACGGTGTCGTCACCGAATTTAAAATTTTCTGATGGCGCTTTGCTGATAACTGGTGCACGTTTGCCGTCACCGAAAGTTGTGTTGCCTACTATTACGCGGGCTTCATCCCAAACATTTCCAAAGATGAAATACTGTAAGGTACGGCTTCCACCTTCTACAAAAACAGAAAGAATATTTCTTTTGTAGAGTTCGTTCAAAATGTTTTCTGTATTTGTTTCTGCAATTTTAATCCATTCAATGGTTCCTTTAGATTCGTTTTTGATGCGATTGAAAATGAGTGTAGGTGCATCATCTGAGAAAATATTTAAGTCTGGATTTAATTTTAGTTGACTGTCAATTATGACTCGAGTGGGATTGTTGCCACTTAATTCCCTGACAGTTAGTGAAGGGTCATCGTTTTGTACTGTTTTCCTGCCGACCAAAATAGCCTGTTCTTCTGATCTCCATTTGTGAACGAGTACCTTTGTTTCGGAGGAAGTGATCCAATGAATGCCTTTTTCATTGTTAGGTCGATGTTTATCAAGAAAGCCATCTTTGGTTTGAGCCCATTTGAGAATAACATACGGTCTTTGTCGTTCGTGAAAAGTAAAAAATCGCTTATTTAAATCCCGGCAAGCATTTTCGAGAATGCCAATATCTACATGAACACCTGCTTTTTGAAGTTTGTCTACTCCTTTTCCATTGAC
>JBKDKG010000213.1:0-2815 GCA_046345095.1 Flavobacteriia bacterium
GCCATATACAACCGTTTATGACAGGTCAATTCGTAAAGGTGTAATTTCTGATTATTATGGTTTTTTCTCAACAGTAGTTCTACCGGGAGACACTTTATTGTTTTCATCTTTTGGTTATAAGACGTCCACTTACATCGTACCTGATACTTTGAAAGATAATCGTTACTCCGTAATTCATATGCTTCAACGTGATACAATTGATTTGCCTGCAGTTACTGTCTATCCATGGCAATCAAGAGAGGATTTTGCACGTGCTTTTGTAGAAATGGAACCATACGATGATGCAATTCGTCGGGCCCAAAGAGAATTGTCTGGAGAAAGTTTAGCATTCGTCGCCGCTAAATTAGAGAATGATGCTTCATTAGCTTACGGATATGCAACGAATCAGCGGTATACTAAATTGTATACGAATGGTCAACTTCCAGCAAACAATTTGTTGAATCCATATTCCTGGGCTAAATTGATCCAAGATTGGAAGGCTGGTAAATTATCCAAGCAATAAATTCAAAAGTTATAGGCTACTTTTTAAATACTACCTCATCGTAGGGTACTCGATATCTTTCTCCCCATATTCCATCTTCAGTTCCAAGTCCCACAGAAATAATCATATTGATTTCTGCACCTCGAGGTAGTTTCAATGCGCGTTTTACTCTTTTTTCATCAAATCCTTCCATAGGACAGGAGTGAAATCCTTCTGCCGCAATTGAAAGCATAAATGTTTGAGCAGCCAAAGCACACGATTTATGCACGGTAATGCGTTGGTTCGCATTTCCACCGGTCCTGAAAAATGGTTTACGCAGCCCCATGAAAAAACTAATGCTACGTCGCACAAAGCTCATGATTCCGAATGGATCATTGCTATAAAGTAATGGCATCACTTTGCCGTAATAGCTCATACCTACTTTTTGAAGCTTATTCGGCTCTCCTTTGAAGGTTTCTTTGATTTTCTGAAGGTTCCAATTTGCTCTTTCCCGCCATTTATCCTTTCTTGTAACAAAAACAACCATTTGTTGAGCTGTTTTGGCAGCCTGCTGACTCAAGCATAACGGAATCATTTCGTTTATAGCCTCTTTTGAAGAAATCCAATAGAACTCCCATAGTTGCATATTGCTGCTATTCGGTGAAAGAATTGCGCGCTCCAGACTAACCTTAATTACCTCCTCTGGTACATTTATATTCGGATCAAAACTTCTGTTTGATCTTCTGAATTCGATTATTTTTTGAAAATCGTTGTTCATACTTTATAAATAAACCAGGAATTATACCGGATAACACAAAAAGTACTTCTCTACAGGCAAAGCAAGAGCTGAAATATTGAGGTTGTCTGATGCCTTTGTCAGATCAATAATCTCACCATTTTTCATCAGCATATTAATATTCTGCTTGTTGTGATTGTATGCATTGTTGCTTAGAATATCGGAGTAAACAAAAAAATCAACCTCGCTGTCTTCCAAATCAAATTGCTTTCGTGCTAACTCTTTTTCCAATTGAATTCGATCTGGACTAAATGGTTCTTTTGAAATTTCTATTTTGAACAGTTTACGATTTACAAGTCTTTTCGAAAGTTCTGATAGGGTTTTGTCAGGATGTGATTGCCATACCTTTAATGCGCCTAGAATATCGTAATCATCTAAATCTGAGAATAAATTCAAGAATTTTTCGTCAGTCTCAAAATTCTCCTTGGTGACATCATTGTTGAGAAAGAAATGCAGTGCTGGACTGGCAAAAAGTTGGTCGCCTTTTTTGGCTAAATGTTTTGCTCTTCGCAAGGCATGAATCAAAATGAATTCCGCTGCAACAACGGTTTTGTGAAGATAAACTTGCCAATACATCAATCGACGTGCGACAATGAATTTCTCAATGGAATAGATTCCCTTCTCCTCCAGAACAAGATTCCCTTCATGCACATTCAGCATCTCGATCAAACGATCACTTCCTATAATGCCTTCACTTACACCAGTGTAAAAACTGTCCCTGTTGAGATAATCCAATCGATCCATGTCGAGCTGACTGGAAACCAATTGATAAAGAAAGGGTTTGTGGTGTTTGTTTTTAAAAATAAGCAAGGCGCGGTCGAGGTCTTCTCCAAATTCTTTTGCTAAACGGTCGATGAAAAAACCAGATATTTCCTCGTGACTGACTCCGCTTACAATATCGTATTCCAGTGCATGACTAAAAGGCCCATGTCCAATGTCGTGAAGGAGAATTGCAATTAATACAGCACGTTCCTCATCCTGTGTAATCTCATGTCCTTTTCTTCGAATTGTCGCAATTGCTTGCGTCATGAGGTGCATTGCTCCTAAGACATGATGAAATCTGGTATGTAAAGCCCCTGGATATACCAAATGACTTAACCCTAATTGCATGATTCGACGTAAACGCTGAAAATAAGGGTGTTCGATCAGGTCAAAAATAAAATCGTCGGGGATTGAAATAAAACCGTATATCGGGTCGTTAAAAATTTTCTTTTTGTTATTTCGACTGAGGTTCGGACGCAATTGAATACTTTTAAATCTTTTTCAAACTTACTTAAAATAAGCGAACATGCAAGGCAAAATACTTTGGGCAGATGATGAAATAGAGTTGTTAAAACCGCACATAATGTTTCTTGAATCGAAGGGATATGTGGTCGATTCTGTGAATAATGGTGCTGATGCAGTGGAAAAAAGCAATGATCTCGATTATGACATCATTTTTTTGGATGAAAACATGCCTGGGATATCAGGTTTAGAAGCACTTTCCAGAATTAAGGAAGTGAAGCCCTATGTGCCTGTCGTGATGATAACAAAAAGTGAAGAAGAACACATTATGGAGG
>JBKDKG010000214.1:0-12315 GCA_046345095.1 Flavobacteriia bacterium
GACATATAGTATTAATAATTCAACAATAATCGATTTGCCGATAACTGTTAGTCCATTTACCATTTCGATTGATAATGTTTCGGTGAACCAAACACTTTCGGTTATAACTGTTTCAAATCCAACTTTTGGTTGCTCATTGGATTATAATGATAATTACACAGTTATTGTTCATCCAAATATTGCAGCCAATGTATCTGTTACGGCGGATCAAACAACTATTTGTCAGGGAAATACGGCTCAATTTACAGCAATTTCTAACAATGGAAACTCAGTCCCTTCTTATCAATGGCAAGTGAATGGGCTGAATGTTGGAACCAATAATTCAACATTTAGTTGGTCTAATTTAAATAATGGTGACCAGGTTTCTGTTGTATTATCGTTGACTGGAGGATTCTGTTTGGTAGATGATTTGGATACTTCTGATGTAGTTGTAATGATTGTTAACCCAACACCAGCGCAGCCAATTGTTTCAGTTCAAAACAATTGCGGAAACTCCCTGTTGACTGCAAGTGGGTATACAGGAAGTTTAACATGGAATACTAGTGAAGTAACACCTTCAATAACGGCCAATTCTGCTGGTTCTTACACCGTGTATCAAACTGTAAATGGTTGTGAAAGTAATAGTGCCAGTGCAACAGCAGCGCCTAAATTGATTCCTTCAGTTCAATTAGGGAACGATACAACTATTTGCACCGGATCCTCTGTTACTTTGGATGCAGGAAATACGGGATCTACTTATTCATGGACACCATCCGGATCTACATCGCAAACATATGCGTATTCTTCCTCGACAGCTGGTAGTCAAATCATTTCTGTTCAGGTAACAGCTCCGAATTCATGTTCGAATACTGATAATGTTATGATCACGGTTGAGAGTTGTGCTGGTGTAGATGAATATCTAGCTGATTTTTATTTGAAAGTTTATCCAAATCCTTCAAATGGTATCTTCTATATTTCTCATGATGATAATGTTACAATCAATCAGATAGACGTTTATTCAGAGGATGGTAAATTGATTCAAACTATTTCATCTCAAATCAATGATATGATTGACTTACAGGATGTTGCTCGAGGTGTATACTTTGTGAAAATCCTCATGGAAGAAGGAGAATATCTAGAACGCGTTATAGTTGACTAAAAGATAATTTAAAGGGGAGACAAATTGTTTCTCCTTTAAATTTCAATTCCAAATCCACACTTAAAATGTCCTTCTGGACAAGATTTGTGACCGTGCAACCCACATGGTCTGCATGATAAATTTTCTTTTGTTTGAAGGATTGTCGCATCCTCTGAAAGTGGCCCAAATCCAAATTCAGGAATCGTTGAGCAGAAAAATGCAGTTACCGGAGCATTCATCGCTGATGCAATGTGCAAAGGTCCTGAATCATTCACGAAAGATCTTTTGGATTTAGAGATAAGTGCTGCTGATTCCAGTAAATTCAACTCACCGCATAAATTAATTACATTCTTATCTTTTACTTCCTTTATGATTGAGTCACACAACATTCGATCTTGATTTCCACCAATCAAATAGATATTCCCTTCTTTTGCCTTTTTAGCGATTACTTCAATCCATTTTTCAACAGGCAATTGCTTTGTATACCATACGCTAGCTGGTGCCATGCAATAATAGTCTTCTTGGCAATATTTTTCAATTTTATCAAAGTGGTTTTGACTTGGAAAAAGTTCTGGACGTCGAACAGAGACAGCGCCATATTCCTTTATTAAGGCTAAATTTCTTTCTACTTCATGAGTGCCATCTCCAATTTTGTGATCGAACTTTTTAGAGTAACCAAATGAAAATGGATTTTTTGAGAAACCAATCTTTTCCTTAGCTCCTGACAATATAGTAAGCAAACCAGAACTTCCAAAGCGGTGCATATTGATCGCTAAATCGTAGTGGGATTTCTTGAATAATTTAATTAGTCGGATTATTTCGCGGAATTTTCCTTTTTTCTTTTCAAAAGTGTAAACGGAAGTTAAATGCGGGTTGTTTTGCAATAATCCTTCATTTCCCTTTTTAACTAACACATCAATTTGGGCAGTTGGAAATAACCTTTTTAATTCTGCTAAAACTGGGGTTGCTAGAATAACATCACCAAGAAATGCGGTTTGTATGAGGAGAATTCGCTTCACATGGTAAAAATAATCAAATGTGCAAGGATGATGTAAATTCTACTTCAACAAACTGACGAACCCTCGCTTAATTATTTCTACATTATTGCCATCATGCATTTCGATCATGTAGATGTAAGTTCCTGTAACGGCCATATTTCCCGTTGAGCCTATGGTTCCATCCCAACCTTCAAGGGGAGCATTCGTTTGAAATACGACCTGTCCCCATCGATCAAAAATTGTAAAACGATAATCCCATGGGTCCATATAGGAAATTACGGGAATGAAAATAGGATTGATTCCCTCAGGTGTAAATGCATTCGGAACATAAAGTATAGGTTCAAATACCTCACATTGAATTTGTGAAGCACTTTTTTGAGGATCATCATATAGATTGTTTCCTTCGAGCGCTTCCACATAATAACAGACTTTTCCATTAAACTCGGTACTGTTTAGATCATCTTGATAAGTAAATTGTGTTGGTGGTACAAGAGCAAGCGGTGGCCCATTAAAGCCATTTCCAAGATCGCGATAAATCTTGTAAGTGACAACTGTTCCATCCCAATCACCATATGAATTCCAATTGAGATAAGTGAGCATTCTCACTTCGTCCTTTTGTACTGAAAGTAAAATGGTTCTGGCAATATTCGATGCAACACCTAGGCTACCACAACTATCTACAATGCGAGTGCGATAGGTGTAACTATATTTTTGGACCTCTACATTGGTGTCTATATATGTGATTAAATTTGACGTAACGGGCAATTGAGCAATTTCTTCAAACAGTCCAGCTTCATTCATTCTTTCGAATGAGATAGCAGTTATACCACCTGAAATATCAATAGAATGTTGAAGTTGAACTTCTTCGCCGTTAACTGTTGCAACTTTTAAATAATGATAAGCCGGTTGTTGAGGGGCAATGATGGAAAGACAAACTGTATTTGAGAAGGATTGAAGATTGTCAGGTGAAATTGCTTTTATGAAAAAACAGTAAGTAGACAATCCTTCCACTGAAACTGTAATTGAAGTTGATACCGTCGTATCGAAAACAGCCCAATTTCCATCATCTTTTTTACCAAATACAACATATTGAATGGGATTTGTTGCATCGATATTTGTCCAGCCCTGATAAGCAGACCAATCCAACTTTACTTCTTTGGTGCAGATTAGCAACTCCGATTGAAGAAAAACGGTTGTGTGCACGTCAGCTTTTGCAGATGTTTGGTAGGTTGGCGTTACAGAAGATGTCAAACAAGAATCGAAGGCTGCTAAAGTGAAAGAAAGTGGTCCGAGATCAACATTCGGAGAATACGTATAATTGGTATTGCCTATTCCCCATACAGTATCTAATTCTATTAGGAATCCACCAGCATCGTATGTGTAGACAACATAGCCATATGTATCAGATTGGCTATTTATGTTCCAATTTAAAGTCAGATTATTCGTTAATGTGTCAATACTTACAGCGCTGATAATGGGAATATCTGGTGTCAACATGTCTTCGAAATCATCTCCAATAGTATTTGAAGTAAAATCGCATGGAGAATTGCCCAAAACAATTTTGTAATTTAAAAATGCCTGACAAATTTCAATTGTATCAGTATAAAAAGAGTTTCCATAAGCTACGCTATCAATTAAGCTCCATGTTCCAGAAGGATATTCACGGTAGACGTAATAAAAGTCATTCATTCCGGCTAAGGCGCTTGAAGAAGGATCATTCCAATTTAAAATAGCAGTGCCATTTGATGGGTTGTTGAGATTCAAATAAATATTGGAGATTGTGTCACTGTATCTTTTTGTATTGCCATTACAACCTGATACAACAGCGATGTAATAATCATTTTGTTGTGTTACAAGAGGATCGATATAGCTTGTTGTCCCTAATGCAGGTAGGGTTGCGATTAATCCATTTTGAACAGAATAGATTTCGTAAGAAACGAAAGTTCCTGCAAGATCTGTCGCAGCGTTCCAATTGATCGTTACATTACCAGACGCATCGGTTTGAATGCAATTAATTTTTGTTGCTTGAATTACTCCTGGATTCAATACGTTCACCGTGACGGTTGCATAACTTACTTTAGGCACATCGCAGTAATCATCTTGAATTCTGAAAACAAAGTTATATGGAATTAAATCTAATGCGTTTCCATCTGCTCCTATGAGATGATCACAGGTCGTTTGCCAGTTAAAATTGGTCAAAACTCCTTGAACTCCGGAAATTAATGGGGAAGGATTCAATGTTGCACACGGCGAGATAGCGCAACCTGTGGTGCTCGATAATCCGGTGCCAAACATTGGACCCGAAGCTGAAAGAATATTGTGCTGTGGAGAACCATCTTGAAGTAATTCCAAATCAGAAGAACTCAAGTTGAAATTGACAAGAGATCCTGCATTTACCGTTGTTGTGTAGCTAGTTCCACCTGAAAATGGGGGAGTGATTAAAGGGGCATTATTGGTTGAATTACAAGCCATTACTACCAATTGCATTTCTCGTTCTACTTCAGATATTAAAATACCATGACGATAACTTTTTACTGTGATTTTCACAACGTAATTACCGGCTAAAAAAGAGGTGAAGGACAATTCTCCGGTTATATTGTTCACTTGAGCTGCTATACTTCCTGGGCTCAATGCCGGACTTGGAGTTGGGGAATTGTATGAAAATCCGATATCAAAAGGAACAGGAATGGGATTGGTTGGTGGTTCATAATTGCCACTTGGAAAATTATTAAATGGAACACCAAAATCAACGGCTATTGAATCGAGGTCAGGATCCACTGGATTCATATTGTAAACATATGGTTCACCTGCACAACTTACGAAATAAGGTTCTTGTAAAAAAACAGGGGAAGAATCATTGCAGCTATTCGAACTGAATGGATTTGCAAACATTTTTGCAGCAAGCGTAATTCCATAACTTGATGGATTTGCAATGTTAGTTATTGCTCCACTTCGTGAAAAGTTTTCATAGGTAAATACCCATCCCTGCGCTGGAGGTGTTCCAGTTAATCCAATGGGTGCGCTTCGATAAACAACTTTTTCTATTGCTCCAATTCCATTTCCGCCAGATGTCCCGGAGCCACAAACAAGTGGAGAAGGAGATCCAGCGACAGGATTACAAGAGGGTGAAATATCATTTCGTGATGCAAATGGAAGTGTGATCGAAGTGACCGTCGGATGGTTCCATACCCGGATTGTCTCTGAAACCGAATTTACGTCTGCGCCATTACAATCGCGATAAAAGATCAATGTGAAAACATAATTGCCACCTTGACAAGTCCATGTAATTTCTCCACCCATGACATGGGATGCTCTTGAATGCATGAGACATCCAAAAAGTATCAAAATCAACAGGTATTTTTTAAGCATTCAATTCAATAACGATGAACAATTCTATATAGTGTAGACGCAAAATTTTTTAAAAGGATTGCTAACCAGCAGAAACAATTGTAAAGTCTTCCCAATTCAAATATTTTTTCGCCAATTCTTGAATCCTTTTTGGTGTTATTGAATTGATAGACTCAATTGCCTGATTATAGAAATCTAGTTCTAATCCATATGGTTCAACACTCAGGTAAAGATCTGCCATGGAATAGGGGCCATCAGCACTTTTTAGCAATTGCCCAAGTAAATAATTTCGCACTAGTTCAACTTCTTCAATGCCAATCGGTTTCTCTTGCAATAACTTAAGTTCTTTTTTTATTTCAACAATGGTTGCTTCCCTTACATCTTTCCCAACTTCTGTTGCAATCAGAAAATAGCCAGTTTCATGCAGTTCTGCGACCATTGAACCAATACCATATGTATAACCTTTGTCTTCACGAATGTTGGACATTAATCGACTGCCAAAATAATCTCCTAAAATTGTGTTGAGGAAAATAAAATCATGATAATCCTCGTGTGTTTTATTGAATAAAATTCTTCCAATCCTGAGAGCGGATTGCACAGCCCCCGTTTTGTCAACATGAAATTCTCCTGGTAAATTTTCAAGATCTTTTTCATAAGTGCCATTACTCGAAAGGGACCATTGTCTTACTAATTCAATTGTTGAATGAATGTCAGCATCAGTTAAGTCACCTATAATTACCACTTTCTGTAAACCTTCTAGGTAATGTTTTTTATGAAATTTCTTTAAGTTTTCAACTTCAATTAGATCGAAATCCTTTTCATCCGTTATTCGACCATACAATGAGTTGTTAAAGAGCTTACTTTGGAATTCTCGTTGTGCTAGAAAACTGACTTTTTCCATATTGACTTTAAACTTTTGTTTTCGGTCATTGATGATTTCCTCTACTTCGTGTGTTTGAAATGCAAGATGGTCTATTGCATCCACGAGTATTTTCAAAATTGGGAGGAGATTTTCTTTCAAAGCATAAACCGATAGAACTGCATTTTCAGAAGAAATACCAGATTCAAAAAAACCACCTAATGCGTCAATTTCGCCGTTAATTTCTACAGAAGTTTTAGTGTTGGTGCCAGACAATAATAATCCATTTACAAAAGATGCAATTCCTTTTTCTCCGCGTGCAGTACCTGCATCAAAATAGAGATCCAAGCGACTGGTATCATTTGGAACCTCTTTCATATGAAATAGTTTTGTTGTTCCAGCAATATCAAAGACAAGTGGTTTAACAAAATCGATTTTATCAATTTGTTGGAGAACTGGCGCGATTGTTCTATTTAGAGTAATTGTATTATTCAGCATGCTTGACAGATTTTACTTTGAGTAAAGAACAGTTTTCTTTTTTGAATAAATGGATAGCTGTTTCTTGGAGGTATTCAGGTTGAATTGATTGATAAATTTCATGTTCAGTATTGACCCCATTTGCATCACCTAAAAGTTCAAATAAACACAGGTTCATTGCTCTGTTTAGAAGACCTTGCTCTTGAAATTCACGTGCAGTGCGGATTTTAATCATCAATCGGTGCAATTCCATCTCCTCGATTGCTGTGTTTTTTAATTTTTCCAATTCAGACCAAAGCGCTTTGTCCAAATCTTCGAAGGCTACACCTTCATTTAATTTTCCTGAGATCATTAAAAGTCCGTTGTCCAAAGAACCAGTGATATAGGCATTGATTTCGGAAACCAATTTACTTTCCTTTTTCAAAGAGATATATAACCGTGATGATTTGTCACGGCCCAAAGCATCGGATAAAACATCTGCAAAGTAATAACCTTCATCTCTTCGCTCAGGCATTTTAAACGCATAATAGAAAGCATCTGCTGGCACATTGCGCTCTATTGTTTCTTCTCGGTATTCATTTTGAGATGGTTCAGCTGGCAAGACTCTTGCAGGTTTTATTCCTCCGGGAATATCTCCAAACCATTTTTCCGTCAACGAGCGAATAGTATCTAATTCGAAATTTCCTGCAATACAAAGAATGGCATTTGAAGGTACATAATGTTTTTTGAAAAAACCGCGTACATCATTCATTGTGGCATCTTCAATGTGTTTGATTTCTTTTCCAATTGTTGCCCATTTGTAGGGGTGAACTTTGTATGCCAACGGTCGAAGTTTCAGCCAAACGTCTCCATAAGGTTGGTTGAGATAACGTTGCTTAAACTCCTCAATAACTACATTGCGCTGAACTTCAAGGCTTTTTGGAGTAAATGCTAATGAAAGCATGCGATCACTTTCTAACCAGAGTGCAGTTTCAATATTTTTTGCAGGCAAAACATCGTAGTAATTCGTAATGTCATTTGACGTAAAAGCATTGCTTTCTCCGCCAGCCATTTGCAAGGGAGCATCGAAATCTGGAATATTTACTGATCCTCCGAACATTAAATGTTCAAAAAGGTGAGCAAAACCAGTTTTGTCTTCAGATTCATCGCGCGCGCCAACATCATACAGAGTATTTACTACGGCTAGTGGTGTTGTTGCATCCTTGTGGAATAAAACGGTAAGACCGTTGGCTAATTTAAATCGATCGAATTTGATCATTAGAATGAGAATTTTTCTGTTTGTTGTTCTTTAATTGCAAGTCTGTATTCAGTGATTATTTCAGCAACAATCTCAGCCGCAGGTTTAATTTCTTTTATAATACCAGAGATTTGTCCAACTTCCAACTCGCCCTCTGTAAGGTCGCCTTCAAACATTCCCTTTTTAGCCCGACCTCGGCCTAAAAGTTGTTGAAGTTCTTTTGTGTCTGCGCCATTTTCGTATGCTTTTTCAACTTTTTGATAAAATTCATTTTTTATCAATCGAACAGGGGTCAATTCTTTTAGAGTTAACTGCGTTCCACCTTCTGGTGTATGAATTACTGTTTGCTTAAAATTTTCATGTGCGCTAGATTCTGGCGTTGCTATAAAACGACTTCCTATTTGAACTGCATCAGCTCCAAGATTCATTGCTGCTAACATACCTCTGCCCGTAGCAATTCCGCCAGCAGCAATCAATGGTATTTTTAGCTCAGTCGCAACAAGTGGAATTAAACACATCGTTGTAGTTTCATCGCGACCATTGTGTCCTCCAGCTTCAAACCCTTCAGCAACTATAGCGTCTACACCAGCTTCTTGCGCTTTCAACGCAAACTTTAAACTTGACACAACATGAACCACAGTTATTCCATGTGCTTTCAAATGAGCAGTCCAAGTTTTTGGATTACCAGCAGAGGTAAAAACAATAGGGACCTTGTGCTTTATGATCGTCTCAATGTGTTTGTCTATATCGGGATAGAGCATCGGAAGGTTGACACCAAAAGGTTTGTTTGTTGCCGCCTTACATTTTAAAATTTGTTCTTCGAGAACTTCAGGGTACATTGAGCCAGATCCAATAATACCGAGTCCACCAGCATTTGAAACTGCGGATGCAAGTCGCCAACCTGAACACCAGATCATTCCTGCCTGTATAATTGGAAATTCTATTTTAAATAGCGATGTTATGCGGTTTTTATTCTCCATTTCAATGTGTAATTATTGTCAATTTCAAGCTTTACGAAAGTAACGAATTTTAAAGGATGAAGCTGAGTCTATCCCAAAACTTTGTTCACTATTTTTAGCTAAAAACAAAAGAATTTTTTAATAAATACACTTTAAAATACCTATTTTAGTTCCTTAACTTGTTAGGATGATAAGGTCATATTTATTGATAGTCAGTCTATTTTTTCAGCTAGTTAGTATTTCACAAGAAATACTGCATCCTCATGACAAGCATTTTAATTTTCTTGAGAACAAGGGACAGTGGCCAGAGTCAGTTTTATTCAAGGCGCCATTTAGCGGAGGGAATTTGTGGATTCAGCAAAATAAATTTGTCTTTCATTTGCAGGATTTTTCAGCTTTAAGACAAATACACAATGATCCGGCTGCATCCAAAGACGTTGCACCAATTTTAAAACAAACGGTTGTGCACCTCAACTTTGAAGGATCAAATAAGGTATCTGTCATAGAAAAAATTGCACCGTCAAACTATTTCTTCAATTATTTTATAGGTAACAACTCGACTCATTGGGCTTCAGATGTTCATGGTTATCAAGAGGCAATATTGCGAGAGTTATATCAAGGAATCGATTTGAAACTAATTGAAGATAAATTTCATTTAAAATATGAATTTCATGTTCAGCCAAATGCCGATCCATCTCCTCTTGTCTTGAATTTTGAAGGTCAAAATAACTTGAAAATAAAGGACAATAATCTAGTTGTTGAGACTGATTTAGGACAAATTATAGAACAAAAGCCTTATTCCTATCAAATTATCAATGGAAAGGTAATCGAGGTTGAGTGTGAATTTCAAATCAAAGCGAATAGGGTGACATTTAAACTTGGAAATTATGATAAGTCTTATGGGCTCATTATAGATCCAGTTCTTGTTTTTTCAACTTATTCAGGGTCTGTAAGTGATAATTTTGGTATGACTGCAACGTACGGATACGATGGCACAGCCTATTCAGGCGGAATTGTCTATGGAAATGCTTATCCCATGCCAGATAGCGCGGCCTATGATATATCCTCAAATTTCTCATTGCCTGTTAATCCAACATATGGAATTACTGATGTTTTTATTTCCAAATATTCACAAGATGGATCAGATATGCTTTGGTCTACTTATCTTGGTGGAGGAGATGCCAACCAAGGAACTGAAACTGCCCATAGTTTGATTTGCGATTTGCAAAACAATCTCTACATCTATGGAGCGACTTCCAGTACCGATTTTCCGATTGTTAATGGGTATCAAACGAATCATGCCGGGGGTGTGGCGAATTCAAATTTTTACTACAACGGCGTTTATTTTACGAATCAAGGAACTGATATTTATGTTGCCAAGTTAAGTGCCAATGGACACAATTTATTAGCTTCTACCTATATAGGCGGAACATCAAATGATGGTGTGAATACAAAAATATCATCAGGAGACTATAGCTCTGTTGCTGCCTATGATTCTCTTACTTCAAATTATGGAGACCAATTCAGGGGAGAGATCATGTTGGATTCTATAGGGAATTGCTTGGTGGCTTCTTGTTCGCGTTCAACAGATTTTCCTGTATTAAGTGCTTTTCAGCCCGCAAATGCAGGAATGCAGGACGGTGTTATTTTTAAACTTTCATCTGATTTATCAAGTTTATTGTGGTCGAGTTACTATGGGGGAAGCAATAATGATGCTTGCTATTCTGTTAAAATAGATTCAAGCGCCAATATTGTGTTTGCGGGTGGTACAAGTTCGTCAAATCTCTCTGCTACATTAGGTTCTTGGAAGCCAAATTATAACGGAGGTAAAACGGATGGTTTTGTTGTGAAGTTAAATCCGTCAGCTTCTGCAATTACTAAAGCTTCTTACATCGGCACATCTAACAATGATCAGTCCTTTTTTGTTGAAATAGATCGAAATGATAATGTATTTATTCTCGGACAATCTGAGGGAGGAAGCTTTCCAGTTGTCAATGCATCTTTCATAATACCAAATAGTAGTCAATACGTAATAAAGTTGGATCCTACTTTGACAACAAATCTAAATTCAACTGTTTTTGGAAATGGCGGTGTCACAGCGAATATTTCTCCATCGGCCTTTTTAGTTGATATTTGCGGGAACATGTATATTTCCGGCTGGGGAGCAAACATTTTACAAGGTACTCCACTCAGCGGAATGCCAGTAACATCAAATGCTTTTCTTCAAAATCCAGCTGATGGTTTTGATTTTTATCTTTTGGTTATAGACAAGAGTTTCAATTCAATATTGTACGGTTCTTACTTAGGCGGAAATTTGGCAGACGAACATGTAGATGGTGGAACTTCTCGTTTCGATAAAAATGGTATTGTCTATCAATGTGTTTGCGGAGGTTGTGGAGGACATTCTGATTTTCCTACGTCGCCTGGCGCCTGGTCAAATGATAATTTGAGTACAAATTGTAACAATATTGTTTTCAAATTTGATTTTCAATTAATTCCGAATGCACAATTTTCGGCAGATCAAACAATAGGATGCTCCACATTCAATGTTGTTCTGGATAATTTTTCTACAACATCCGACAGCTATTTATGGGATTTTGGAAATGGTGATACATCTTCTGTGATTTTCAATCCCTCGATAACTTACAATACACCTGGTGTTTACGATATCTATTTATATGTTACGGATAGTGTTTGTTTATTGACGGATACTGCACAGATAACAATTACGGTAACAGATTCTATTCAAATAAATGCCGGGTCAATGGTAGAGCTATGTTCACCTGTTCCTGTTCAATTAATAGCTAATTCGAATGGTACAGCTGATTATTTCATTTGGTCTACTACTTCTGCTTTTTCAGATACACTGAATACAAATCTAGCAGATTCTGTTCTGTCAATTACTCCACCTGGTACCACAACTTATTATGTCATGGCAGGAAACCCCGGATGTTATCAAATTGATAGTGTGGAGGTGACCTTTATAAGTTCTTCACTCGAACTATCAGGAAATGACTCAATTTGTATTGGGGATCTTTCGACCATAAATGCATTCAATTCGAATCCTTCAATCACTTTTTCATATACCTGGGGACCGGATTCATTAATCGTCACTCCGAGTTCTTCAAATCAAGTACAAGTAAACCCTAGTGTGTCTCAGTATATCTATGTGACAGCTTCTGCCTCAAATGGTTGTGTGGTAGAAGATTCTATTTTTATTGCAGTAGGAACAATTCCGAATGGTTCTGTTATTGCGTCATCTTCGGAATACAATGTGGGGGTTGGTTCAACAGTTACCTTGACAGGTCAACCTTCAGGTA
>JBKDKG010000215.1:0-2762 GCA_046345095.1 Flavobacteriia bacterium
CCATAAATCATTTTTATGAAAAATTACTGCTTTTAAAAGACCGACTACATACTTTAACTGCAAAAAAAATTGGCAATGAAAGGCATGTTTTCATGCAAACTTTCTTGAAAGAGTTTTATAAAGAATGGGAAAGCAAAATCGATGAAAATGTCTGAGAATTTAGCTTTAGGGATAGATATTGGTGGTACAGGGATTGAGTATGGGCTTGTTACAAAAAATGGCAGTGTTGTTTATGAAAACAATATAGAGACTGTAAACTACCCTACTCCTGAAGATCTACTGAATTATATATATTCTGACAGCGAGGTAATTAAGAATTTCAACTTAATTCAAGGCATAGGTATTGGCGCACCTAATGGTAATTTTTTTAATGGTACTATAGAATTCGCTCCAAATTTAAAGTGGACCGGAATTATACCTTTGGCAAAAATATTTACTGATAAATTCAAATTACCTACCTTTCTTACAAATGATGCCAACGCAGCTGCAATTGGCGAAATGGTGTTTGGAAATGCAAAAGACCTTAAAGATTTTGTTACGATCACATTGGGCACAGGCGTTGGAAGTGGGATTGTTATCGATGGTAAGATCGTTTACGGACATGATGGTTTTGCAGGTGAATATGGTCATATTCGAATTTTTCCAGATGGAAGGAAATGCGGATGCGGCAGAAATGGATGCCTAGAAACTTATGCTTCTTCGACAGGTGTAATCAGAAGTATTCAAGAATTAGAATCTGAAAACAAACTTTTTTCTGCTTTAAATGCAATCACGAACCCTACTGCAAAAGATGTTTTTGATTTAGCAATAGATGGTGATCTCTTTGCGAATGAAATTGTTGAATTTACAGCTCAAATTCTGGGGCAGGCCTTAGCCGATTTTGCTTGTTTCTCCAGTCCAAAAGCATATGTGCTTTTTGGCGGAATTGCACAAAATGAAGGGCAATTCGCTCAAAAGGTAAAGCGGTACATGGAAGAACATCTCTTGATTATTTACAAGAATAAAATTGAAATACGAATCTCAACATTACACAATTTAAATGCTGCAGTTTTAGGTTCTGCGTCTTTAGTATTTGCTGCCAAAAATTGAATTATGAGAGTGCTTTTAATGATGCTGTTATCGTCAAATCTGCTTATAGGGCAAGATAATAGTATTCAGCAAATTCAACAATCTCAAAGTGTTAGAAAACAATACATTGACAAATCGATTGGAAATAAAAATTTCCACTCGACGTCTAAATCTCTCTTTGTTGACCCATTTATCGGAACAGGCGGACATGGACACACATACCCCGGCGCTTCCGCCCCATTCGGTATGATTCAATTAAGCCCCGACACAAGACATGATGGTTGGGACGGCTGTTCCGGTTACCATTTTTCAGATTCAGTAATCTATGGATTCAGTCATACCCATTTAAGTGGTGTTGGAGTGCCTGATTATTGCGACTTGTTAATTGTTCCTCAATCGGGGAAAGCAAGAACAACTCCGGGTTACATAGATAAAACCAATGGTTTTGGATCTAGATTTTCACATTTAGAAGAAAAAGCAGCTCCCGGTTACTATGAGGTTAAACTAAAGGATGAAAACATCAATGTTCGACTTACAACATCAGAAAGAGCCGGAATTCATGAATACACATTTCTAAACAAAGAAGATAAAAAATACATTTTAATAGATTTGGATCATCGGGATCAATTATTAGATCAATCAATTGATTTTCAAAGTGATAAAAAAACTATTTCGGGATATAGAATTTCAAATGCATGGGCAACAAATCAGCATTTTTATTTTTATTTGAACTTGTCAGCTCCTTTTGTGAAAGCAAAAAGAATTGAGAAAAATGGTCAGCACAAGTTGCTTTTAACATTCTCCGCTTCTACTGAAAAGTTATTAATCCGAGTTGGTATCTCCGCAGTAGACATAGAGGGTGCCAAAATGAATGTAAACAAAGAAATTCCTGATTTTGATTTCAATGCAGTAAGATCAAGTGTATCTCGAAAATGGAATGAAGAATTGGGTAAAATTGATTTCCAATCAACTGATAAATCAGTCATGACTAATTTCTACACTGCTTTGTATCACACATTTTTACAGCCCAATTTATTCAGTGATATTGACGGACGTTACAGAGGAAGAGATAATGCTATTCATTTAATTACAGACAATATTCCTCAATACACTGTATTCTCTTTGTGGGACACCTACCGTGGCACTCACCCACTTTACACAATTGTTCAACAAAAAAGAACCAATGAGTTTATTGAAACTTTCTTAAGACAATTTGAACAAGGAAAAGACCTTCCTGTATGGGAATTAGCTGGAAATGAAACTGAATGCATGATTGGTTACCATAGCGTTTCAGTAATAGCTGATGCTTATGTTAAAGGACTTAGAGACTTCAATGCTAAATTTGCTTTAGAAGCAATGAAAACTACATCTCAAATAGATGAATTAGGTAAAACTCAATTCCATGAAAACGGATTTATAAGCTCTGGGGATGAACCAGAATCTGTGTCAAAAACACTTGAATATGCTTATGATGATTTTTGTATTGCAACCATGGCTAAATCCTTGAACCAAGACATTGATTTTCAAAAATATTCAAAAAGCGCTTTTAACTTCCTCAATTTGTACGACCCGTCTTCAAAATTCATGCGGGCTCGCCGAGGTGGCCTGTGGTACTCTCCGTTTGAACCATCAGAAGTCAATTTTAATTATACAGAAGCCAACAGTTGGCAATACAGTTTATACGCTCCTCATGC
>JBKDKG010000216.1:0-11212 GCA_046345095.1 Flavobacteriia bacterium
ATCCATTGAGTTAGAGATGCTCCAGTTCAGCACGTATCGACTGTAAACATCAATGATGGCAAACATATACATAAAGCCTTTCTGCATTGGGATCCATGTGATGTCTGCTGCCCAAACGTGATTTGGTCGATCAATACGCAATCCTCTAAGCAGATATGGGTACTTGTAATGCGTTTTATCCACTTTACTGGTGTTTTTCTTCGGGTAGACAACACGTATGTCCATAAGCTGATAAAGTCTTCTTACACGCTTCTCATTGACACGACACCCCATTAAACGAAGATGATGTGTCATTCTACGCACACCGTAAAATGGTTTATCAAAGAACTCCCGGTCAATGATATTCATCAACTGCATATTTAGTGCACTTTCCCCTTTTGGATGATAATACAACCCTGAACGATGGATACCAAGTATCTCGCATTGGTCGCTTATGCTTAGGACTCTATGCTCCATGTCAATGGATTTTCGCTTCTGATACAAACTCAGGCTTCGCCCAGACTTTTTTTTAAAAAGTCATTCTCTACCTGAAGCCTTCCGATCTTCTTGTAGAGTTTATCTTGCTCTTCTTCAAGCACTGATTTCTCGTTGGATTCTGACGCAGAACTGAAAACGCTCTCCGCATTGTCCAAAAATTGGCGTTTCCATTGACTAATTTGATTCGGGTGAACTTCATACTTCGCTGCGATCTGTTGGATCGTCAACTTCTCTTGGATTGCCTCTATTGCAACCTTCGCCTTGAACTTGGCTGTAAACTTCCTTCTGGTGTTTTTCATGACAGGTAATTTAAAAATTATTTAAATTTCTGTCCTAAAGTTTGGTAGCATTATATATTTGTTATATATTTAATCAATACTCAAGTTAAACAAATAATACATTTATAGTTAGCAGAATGGCAATAATAGATTTAGTTCAGTGGTCCCCGCAAGGAAATGATACCGTTTATGCATACAAATATCCTGAAACGAACTTAAGTACCTACACGCAGTTAATTGTTCAGGAGTCTCAAGAAGCTATTCTATTCTCAAAAGGTCAAATTGCTGGAAAATTCGGCCCCGGAAAGCACACTTTAAATACAGAAAACTTACCAATTCTGAGAAACCTGTTTGGAATTCCTTTTGGAGGAAAGAATCCATTTACAGCAGAGGTTTGGTTTGTAAACAAGCTTCAGCCATATAATATTGAATGGAATATTGACCGAATGGACGTTCATGATGTGGATTACAACACGGGAATTCCATTGGTTGCTCGAGGTAGATATGGATTGAAAATTACTGATTCTGAAAAATTCTTGATCAAAATCGTGGGCACCAAAAATACGTTTACACAAGACGATTTAACGGATCAGTTTTTTGGTGAATTTTCGACGAAGACCAAATCCACGATTTTGCAGTTTATGATCAATAATAAAATTGGTTTAAAACAAATCTCAGCCCACCTTGATAACATCTCTGAGCACCTAAAAAAAACAATGTTACCTTTTTGGGAAAATCTTGGTTTTGATTTATCTGCATTTTACATTTCGAGCATCGAGGTGGATAGTTCCAATGAAGCTGGTAGACGAGTTTTAGATGCTATTTCTCGTCAAAGTGCTCAAGCGATAAGTGGATATTCTTGGCAGCAAGAACAGGCTTTCGGAATGGCAAACAATGCTATTGATAGTTTTTCATCAAGTGATTCTGGGATAATTGGTGCTGTGATAGCATCAAACATGATGGGTAATCTTGGAGCTTCAATGGGAGGAGGTTTGTTGCAACCTCAGCACAACCAACCAACATTTGGTGGCAATAATGCTCAGAATCAACCTCAAAATTCGCCACAACAAAACCAGGTTAAAGAAGTATTTTGTTCAAATTGTTCAAAGAAATTCCCATGTACACATAGTTTTTGTCCACATTGTGGTGATTCGTATGATGCATGCCCTAAATGCGGTACTGACAATGATAAAACTGCCAAACGATGTGTGAGTTGTGGTACACAATTAAGTACTGATTCTAGTATTTGTTTTAGCTGTAATTCTGCTATGCCAAACGGTGCTTCATTTTGTGGGAATTGCGGCAAACAGCAATCTGAAGACTGCTGTACACGATGTAAAACTTCACTGGCACCAACTGTAAAATTTTGTCCGAAATGTGGTCAGAAACGCTAAACTTATAATCATACTACTTCGTTAAATGAACAAAACAATTTCCCTACTGCTATTCCTTTTTGGAGAGGTCTTGTTGATTTTCTCCTTTATCTATTTTGGTCAAGCTCTATCTCCAGATGTACTTAAACTAAACATAGCTGTTTCAAGTTTAATCTATGGTCTGTTCTTTCTTGACCTCTTACTTCCATGGGTAGATTTTAATGATAAGTCACAAAGATCAATTGGCTCACTTGGATTGCGATGGTTCAGCACTTTCGCTTATGACATCGCTGCAATCGGAATCATGTTTTACTTCAATTATCACAGGGAAGTAGCATTTTTAACTCAAGTGTTATTCCATGGGATTGCATTGTTCCTATTCGTTTTAGGTATTTTGTTTTCAATGTCATCTTCTTCAAAAGTCGCTGAGATTTACCATGAAGAGACCAAAAACAGAATGGGGATTGAAGCAGTAAGAATAGCTGTACGCGGACTTCAGCGAACAGTTTCGCTCGTTCACATTGATAGCACCTTTAGCAATCAAATCAATCAACTTGAGGAGAGCATTCGCTTCATTTCCCCATCTAACAATATGGAGGCCTCGGTTTTAGAATCGAATTTAGTTGATGAAATCAACAGTCTCGAACATTACATTAAAAATACTTCTCAAATCGACTACAAAATCGTAAGAGATCAAATAAATAAATGTGAAATAACAATCAAGGAACGTAAACAAGTTTATTCCAATTAAATCGAAAATTAATTAATATGAAAGGTAAAATTTTCCCAGAATCGAGCAATATCCATCAGGATCAGGCTAAAATTTTGTTCAATTATTACCAGCAAGCTGCTGAGAAAATTGTCAATGAGGAAGAAAGAATTGAAGGAGAAATCAAAAAACTAGAATCAGAGAAAAAAACTGTTGAGGAAAAAATGTCGACAGGGTGGAAGCGATTTGTTCTCTGGATTAGTTTTCAATTGAAAAAAACGAAAGCAGAGGTTGAATCTTTAAACGCTCGAATTGCAGAGTTTGAAAAGATGAAGTCTGAAATTTTTAGGGATTATAAGGTAAGTAAACTAGGAGTGGCATATGTGCCTATTGCAGATCAAATTAAATATGACAACAAAAGCTTTATTGTTGATTATACTGGTTTAGTTCCGGAATCTGAAGTTAAATTGCAAATGTCTAAACAGAATGATTTGTTGATTGATACGATCGCAGAACTTGAGAAGCTGTCTGAGTCCGCGCCAATTGTTGAAAGTTCGCATGATATCGAGGAATTAGAGACCGAGCATTATTCAAAATCAATGCAGCAAATTAATCAACACGATTACTTTGGTAAATTGGAACGTTCATTGCGAACTATTTCTTTTTGCATGGATGATTTGGATGTAACATCTGTTCAATTACCATTGGTTGCGAACGAAAGTGACTATCTAAACTTTTTGAAGGAATTCGCCACAAATGAATTGCCTGAAAATGCTGTTGTTGTTGGTGCATTTGACACTGCAAAATACAATGATCAGATTGCTAAATTCCAAGAATTGAATAAATTGAAGGATTCTTTGTCAAGACATACAGCTCAATTTGAAGATGTGTTGAAAGGTTTGATGATGACCATGGCAAATTCAGTACAAGCTATTTCTGCTATGAAAATAGCATCAGCGGATAAAGTGATTTTTGAATCCAATAAATTATTGTTCAAGATGCTCAAATCACCGTATAATCACTATTCGCCAATTTTGGAAGCATCAGAAATTGAACGCATCAAGAATGAAACGTTTAATTACGGAGATGCTGTTGTGGACTATGTTCCATTTGAATTGAAAGATAGTTCTAGAGTGAAATTCAACCTTGTGGGTGATATGTGGACAGCTGAAGATGGAAGTACGACTAATTTCCCATTTGCTGTGCATCAAATTCACGAGGAAATCGTTGCGCCAATGGTTCAGAATCTTATGAATGAAACGCGCATTGAGCGTTTGAAAATATACAATCATATTAAAGATCAAAAAATCAGTTATTTGAACAAATGGCATCAAGATACTGAAGACTTCTATGGTAGAAATCGAGCGGAAAGTGCTGACCTTATTAATTTGATGAGAGCTAGTTTGAGAGATTATGTTGCAGCTTTCAATACCCTAGCTTCGCTTAAAAATACTGAGGACAGCATGGCTCAGTCTGGAGGATCTCTGGATGCTACTGTCGTGGCTACAAAAAACAATTCTGAAGAGGTATTTGCTGCATTTGAATTGCAGTCTAAAGAATTTCAAAACGTTCAGCTCGACTTCGAAAATTACATGGAACTTCTTAAAGAAGACATTGATTATAAAGCCTCAGAGTTCGAACATATTGATTATTATGATGCTTTACTTCGAGATGGCAATCCGAAAGAAATTGCAGTTGCATCAGATGAAGTTCATGCTATGGATGCAAGACGTAAGCCTTTGATTACAGTGAATCCGTTATTTGCTAAAACATCAGAATTGCCACCGGTGCCAAGTATGGAAGCCTTGACCGATGAGCATATGGCATTAAACCTTCCTTCGATTGCAAAAAACACCTTGTTGGAGTTAGAAAATGACCTAATTTCCGAGACAGAAACAGGCATCGTTGATGAGGATGAATCTGATGTTGATGCTTTCGTTGATGAAAAAGAGGAAACTTCCGAAGCTGAATCAATGTCAACTGACGAAGAGCAAGATGACAATGAAGAAGGAAGTACAATAGAAATTGATGCAGCTGATGAGGACAATTCAGCTGAAGAATCGACTCGTGAAGATATCGAAGACTCTGTAGAAGATGATTTATTCGAAGACTCTGAAGACTCTGAAGATTTGAATGATATTGATGCTGATTCGGACGATGCTGATTCAGATGATGCTGATTCAGACGATGATTTATTCGAAGACTCTGAAGATTTGAATGAAAACGATGCTGACGATGCTGATTCAGACGATGATTCGGACGATGATTCGGATGATGATTCAGACGATGATGATTCAGACGATGAAGATTCGGATGATGATGATTCGGATGATGACGGCGACGATGATGGGGGAAGCACACCACCTTCAGGCAACGATTCTGTAAAAGAGGATTTGAAGAGTAAATTTTCAGGAATGATGGGCAAAGCAAAAGGTTTCGGGGATCTTAAAGGGAAATTCGGCATTTAAAATTTTAAAAGTTAGACATTATGCAAACATTTAAATTTACAGTCGACACGAAACCAATGGCGGAGGAACTAAAAAGTGTTTCTCGCCATGTGAATGGTACTACTGGGGCGGTTGTGGCTATGCAAACAGCTGTCGTTATTGCGGAGGAAAGAGCTGCCGACCACGTATGTAACAATGTTAATAAAGGATTTTATTCATTGATACGGTCACAAATCTCTCAGAAGATGGCCAAATTGCAAAGTGATGTAGATTCACATTTAATGCAATTGTTGCAGCAGAAAAACGCACTTTTGGGTATTAAACACCGCATGCAGAAAGATTACAACATGATTTCTAAACGCTACATAAAGTTGTTTAATGGCTTAAATGCAAACTTGAAGCAGCGTGTATTTGAATTGGACAAACCTACCATTGACTTTGCTGTAAAGGAGGTTGATAAAGTTTCGAATAGGACGAAATACCTTACGGGTATTGTTCCTATTTCACAATTGGAAACAGTTTCATCAAGTCAGCGTATCATTGCATCCAATATCCGTTTACGCGGATTGAATGTAATCAATTCAATGAATAGCTTTTTGATGGACATGAATCAGCAAAAAAAGTTGACAGATAAAATTTTGATCAACGATTCACGCTATGCTCAAAATGCTTGTGTCTATATTCCGATAGTTTTGGCAGAATGCAATAGAGATAAGTCTGAACCGGATTTTGAAATTTCTGTTTCAAATGTTCAGTTGGATAATGTTTCCAAGTCATCAATACGCAATGCTGCCTACCAAAAATTAGATGAAATTCAATGGGGAAGTACCGCCACGATTGATCCAGAGATTAAAAGCGAATTCAGTAAATTAATTTCTGACTCATCAAAATCACAGCGTGTGAATGAGATGGCAATGAAGTTGTTTCAATCGGCCAGTTATCAATCCATCCAAATATAATTGCTATGAGTTATTCAAGAAGTTATAAGGAAAGAATTTCTGTGCCCTACTCAGGAACAGTAAGTTATAGGTATCCGGCATCAGAGAAAGGAGGGACTGCAAATGTTTCTTACAGGGGAACCACACATGAAGACATTCAAGTATACATTGACGTTGACACGAATCCTTTCGATAATAGTGTTGAGCATTGTAATACCAATGTCAATTTATTGACTGGTGCTGTAGTTGCGACAGAGGCTGCTCAAATTGCGTCAATCAATAAAAATTCGAAAAAGGTTGCTTCAACGATTGTCAATGGATTTTTCGGTTATATCCGATCTGAAATTAGCCAGCAAATTTCTGAGTTGACTCAGAATATTGATGCACAACTCATCCATTTGAAAGAACTTTCTGACTCATGTGTCACGAAGAAAAAACAAATGGAAGGTGATTTTAACCGCATTTCTAGTCGCTATATTAAAATTTTTGATGACCTAAATAAAGAGTTGAGCAACCGAATCATGGAGTTGGACAAGCCTACTTTCGTCTTTAAAAAGGAACTCGACAATCAAAATATCCGTTCTGTAAAGAATGATATGGTTAATACAGTACTAGTTTTTGGGAAAGAAGGTGGTATGCTAGCTTCTAAGTTAGGCGTTACTTTAGCTAAAAAACGTGCATTGGATACTTTAAATCAAGCCAAGATTTTCTTGTTGCAACAAAAGTATCTAAATTACACAGTGCAGCGAAGCATGATCAACGAGAATGTTACTTCTAAACAATATTCACCAGTTTGTTTTATTGAATCCAACTCAGAAAGAAATCAAATTTCAAAACAGGTTTATTCGTCATCGTACATTACTTCTATGAAAGATAACGCGAAGGTGAATGAAATGATTGATGACTTTACCGATAGCTCAAAGTCTTGGACAATTATGTCAGCAGAAAACAATGAGACAATTCGTAAGTTCCTTAATTCTGAGATCAACAATGCGTATGAGGGAGCTGATCCACATACCGAAAGAGTAAAGGCAATGATCAATAAAATTGCTAATATCGGGACTATAGAAACAATTAATAATTAGAAAAAAAATTAAAACACATGAAAGAACTAAAGGAAATAAGATTCAATGAATCGAATGTTCAGTTAAAAGATAATTTGGTCAAAGGGTCAATTTTACCAGAGAAAATATCCGAGTTAACGCGGACAATTACCATACAAGGAAATACAGTTATTGAAGGGCCAGTATATGCACACAAATTGGAAATTCAACAGGGTAATTCAGAAATTCACGGTGCTGTTTTTGCTCAATTAGAATTGTATGTGAACAGTGACGCAAAAGGACATTTTAGCTTTAAGAAAAGTGTTGGTTCAGCAAATTCTGTTGTTTCGCGCGCTAATGAATGTAAATTAATGTTCCACAGCGACATCAATTCAAAGTCGGTTACACTATATAATGCTTTCGTTGCGGGTAGTATTTATGCCGATGAAGTTATTCTTCATAATTGTGTTGTCATTGGGGGGGTATTTGCCACTCAGTCCATTGAATTGACAAACTCAATCGTTGGGACATTTAATGCTCCATCTGTTCGACTTGCAGAATCTGTTGGTTTGCTTTTGCCAAGCGCATTTTCCATTGAGAAGATTACTTATGTGCCTGGAACGCAAATGTACAATTTAAGCCTTGCTGATTTAGGCTCACTATACAAAGGGTTTGATCAATCCCAAAACTCTGGTAGAATTGAAATGAGTGTCGATTCGGATGAAATAAAAACAGTTCTTTCCGATGAGGATTCTCAGAAGACGCTGCGTTGTTACTCTGTAGTTGGAAAAGTACTAGCAGCAGACTTGATGGATATGGATAAGTTTCAAAATCACTTTTTACTTACGGCAGCAAGTCTCGGAACCCAATTGTTGAAAACTTATGATTTAGGTCTCGACAGTAAGGGTGTACAAGCCCAACTGACCGTTGAAAAAATCCGTGATTTCTTCTTTGATATTTTAACTGGTAAAATTGAAGTTCAAAGTATTGATGGAAGTTTTGAAATCTCAGACATTACTGGTAAATTCTACTAGTAGATCGTGTCTACTTGATTTATGAAAAAAGTAAGAAAAAGGGGGGCTTAGGCCTCCTTTTTTTAGAATGATAGATTTCACTTAATTTTTATTCAAACTCGTTAAGGGATAGATTTTTCGATTCATAGTAGCTGAATTTTGAAATCACTAAATAATAAATTGCGAATCAGTAACATTACTAATTGATTTTGTTATCGTCCTTTATAATTTACCCAATAATCAACGCTTATGTTTGAACATTAGGTATTTTAGCGTTATGTTGTTTCTCCTTGTGGGATATCTCAAGATGGTGAGCCAGGTCTTAACTGAACTTTTTTCGAACCGGTTTAGAGAAGGGTTGGAGGGGATTTGCATGTAGAAGCGGATCAAATTACTTTGTTAATGATCTATGATTTCGCAAAAGAAATAAGGTCTTGAACATCATGATTGTCAGCCTTTTTAATGGCATTTATGTAGGCCTTTCTTTTATCACTTGACTTGACCAAATCGGAACTACCCCAAGTAAAAAATGCTTCTCCATAGAGTTTTTCCATGATCAAATCGGCCATTAATCTAGAATGTCTTCCATTTCCATTGGGGAAACAATGAATACTTACCAATTCATGCTTGAATCGAACAGCCATTTCATCGGGGGAATAGGTATTGTTGACATACCAAAATTTAGCGTCATCCAACAGTTGCTTGAGTTGAACCGGAATTAAAAAACTCTTGATCCCTAAATTCTTTTCTGAATTCCTAAATGATCCCGCCCATTTCCAAACCTCGCCATACATGCGTTTATGCAGCCCCTTTATAAACGTTTCAGAAAGCAAATCTTCGGATTTGAATTTTTTACCAATCGTCCATTGAATCGCTTTCTCAATATTGTATTGCTCAAATTCGTCCAACTCTTCTCTGGTTGTTACAGATGGAATCTTCAATCCTTCAAGTTCCTCTTCACTCAGTGGAGTTTGACCGTCGACATAATTTATCTCTAATCCCATAAGAATTTTGGCATTTCAAATTTGATTTCTGCAGTTTTATGTGCAACAGCCTGTTCAATACGTTCCCTTGAATTTTGCTGATCTTCCAATGTCATTGTTGCATTTGTGCGCATAACAATTTCTATGGCCAGTTCGTTTGCCCTTTTTTCAATCATCTGCTCCAATGAATCATGTTTGGACACAAATCCATACACCAATTTCATGTCCATAGCATTTGCTGCATCACGAAGTGAATTCAGCGTTATTGTTCCACTAGCTTCGCGTTCCTCAATCTCTTTTACACTTTGAGCCGAAATACGCAAACGATTGCCCAATTGTCGCAAGGACATTTTTAAAGCGATTCGAAATGTGTTTATCCATCCTTTGGAGGGAACAACAATTTCTTTCAAATGCTTAAATGCCTCTAATTTCTTGTCTGTTTGCTGTATAAGTAGATGTTGTTTATTATATTTCATAAATCTATATCCTGAAAATATAAATCTAAATTAAGGCAATTACCTGAAATAAACAAATTAATTTTAAGGCTAAACCCATAAAATATCGTGCTTTAATCGACGATAAACAATCATTAAGTTTGATAAATTCAAAAATAAAAGAGACATTAAAAAAAATAAAAAAGCCCCTTTTTGAGGGGCTTTTAGGGTGATGTGGTCCCACCTGTACCACTTTATACCTAATTACACGAATGAATATTTTATATAACTATGATATACAATGTATTATGAGTTATTTATTTATACAAAAAACCTATATTTGTTTTAACATATGTTTTAACAAATATGAAAACAGTTAAACCAATTCTTTGGCCAAGAGCCACCTCTGAAGGAGATTTCCAAATAAAAATCCGTATTACAGACAATAGAAAGTCGTCTTACATAGACACAAAAATCAAGGTAAAGAAGGGAGATTGGAACCCAAAGAAGAACCGTGTTAAACTCTCTCATCCGAATGCAGAACATTTCAATGAATTGATTGATTTGTACCTGTCAAAATATTTAAGTGGTGTGGAGGTTTTAAAGAAAAATAATGATAAGACACTCGGCACTCTTGGTTTACTATTAGAAATGCGTATTCAAGATTTTCATTCTCAGTCAAGAATGGCTGCAGTAAGAAGATATAATACTCTATTGAATCATTTAAAGGTTATAAAATTAGATAAGATGCCATTGGGTGAACTGAATATGATCCATCGCCAACGATTGGATCAATATTTTATCTCAGAAGCAAAAATTGAAGCGTCTACAAGACATACTTATCATAAAGTAATAAGGACATCACTGAAATATGCAGAAGGACTTCCTCAGTTTTTCAAAATGCCGGACCACAATATATACTACAACCACAAGGTCACTTACAAGTCAAGGACAAAAGTATCTCTCAAAAGTTCAGAGATCTTATCGTTGTATGATTTTTTGAACTATAAGGAATTTAATTTGGAACGACATGCTACCCAGTTATTCCTCTTCAGTTTTGCAACTATGGGGATGAGGTTTAAAGATGTTTTAATGTTGAAATGGGAGAATATTTTGGAAGGTCACATTGACTATGTGATGTCAAAAAATTTACGGTCCATGCGGGTCAAGTTGAATGAAAACATAGTGAACGTTTTAAAATTCTATTTACCCAATGAATATTATTTAAATCCGTTTTTGTCACCGGATGTAGAACCTAAATTCAAGAATAAAGTGTCAGAAAGAATTTATGAATTGGAGCAAGCATTCTACAGCCTCAAAACCTTTCAAATAGCCTCACTGATTTACTATTCTGAAAGTGAAGAAAAGCCAGTTTCGAATGAGCCAGAACAAGTGGTAAATATTCTAAAGGAAAGGGATAAACTTCTTGAAGAACTGATTTCACTTTACGCAAAGGGTAACAAGGGCTATATATTTACAAAAATCTACGAAGATGTAAGTGAATACAATGTGACCTA
>JBKDKG010000217.1:0-9379 GCA_046345095.1 Flavobacteriia bacterium
ATACTTACCTGATTTTAAGAAAACGATTCATAAGTCGTGGATTGCACAAAGCTGCTTGTTACACTGAGGTATCCTTTTTGAAAAAATCATGGATAGAAATATCCAATAATTTGCAAATGCGCAATAACGTTTTAATCTCAAAATTAGATCCTTTCTCAATCCGCCAATATGCCGAACGACTCATCCCCAATTCATAGGCAAAATGCTCATAATTCTTGTAGCCCTTCAACTTTCGAAGTTCCTTTAAACGATTGGAAATCCATTCAAAATCATTGCTGAATTCATCTAGCTTTTGCATAACACAAAAGTTCAAATGATTTCCATTTTTTAGTACTCTATTATAAAGTGTTCTAAATAAAGAGTATTTTATATAGTGTAAATATTGAAAAAAATAATATATTTGTTATATACAATATGGTGTAAATAATTTGTTCTTATGGTTTTAATTGCAAAAATAAGTGATCATAAAAAGTTTACAAACAGTGTTTTTGATCAAATTCAAAAATTACCATTTGGAAGTTTACCGAAGTCAGAATTAGAACTAGTCATTTTGGATGCCCTGGTTCGATCTATTGAACCAAATGACTCCTATTCCAATATAGAGAAGCATTTCAATGAACTAAAGTCCAATTTGAAACTTAGTCAGGCTCAACTTAGAAACAAACTGCTTGCAGCTCAGTTGAGGTATGATTCTATTTCAGAAAAAGACGTTGAAAATTTTATTCTTTCTTCAATTCAAAAAAGTGAATATTCCGTAGAGGGATCATGTATCGTCTTGTCCATTTTCAATCCGCTACTGAATGATCACGCTAAAAGTTATTTTGATACTAGAAGTATAATTTCGGACACTAGTTTTAATAAAAACATTCTCAAGATTAACCTAAATGGTTTTATTCAATTTTTATTTCAACTGGATAATATATCAGCATTGCAAAAGGCGGAAATAGAAAAAACGCTAAAACACGCTCAAGAAGAAGGATTAGTAAAATTTTTAAAAACGAGTCCTGAAAAGTCGAGGCTTAATAAAATAGAATCGGTTACAGCCATTGGCAACAACTTACTCACAATAATCGAAAAAGTATCACCATATATAACATCTCTATTATCATGAAAAAAAAATTATTCTTTATTTTTCTCTCACTTTTGGTATTCTCAGTTCGAGGTCAGTTGATAATCAGTTCGAATACGACATGGTCAACCGACCAAGTTTTGACACAAAGTGTAATCGTTCAACAAGGTGTAACCTTAACAATAAATCCTGGGGTTCAAGTTCAAGTATTGTTTATTGATAATAATTCTGACTTGATAGGTGATGTAAAAATAGAAGTAAAGGGAAGTATAAATGTTCTCGGTGCTGCTTGTAATAAAGTCACATTTGCTCCATATGTAGTCACCACCAATAAAAAATATTGGTCTGGGATAGAAATAGATACGTTGTCAAACAGTTGTGATATTAAAAACGCAATAATAAAAAATGCGAATATTGGTATCAAGTTAGAGAATTCGGGGGCAAATATTATAGGTGTTGAAATTCTAAATTCTCAACTCAATGGTATAAATGCAATTGGTGTTAATGCAAATTTATCTTTAACTAATTCAGTTATAAAAGAATCCGATGGAGAGGGTTTATTGGTATCAAATGCATCTCAATTTACATTAGATAATTCGATAATAAAGCTTAACGGTTCTAGTGGTTTACATTTGAATACAGTTCAAAACAGTACAATTTCGAATTCCGTATTTTACAATAATGGCAAATCTGGTATTTACAGTCTTGGTTCAACGGTAAATTTAAATAATTCAATTTCCAGAAAAAATGCTAGGATGGGAATTTGTCTCAATAATTCTGTCTTAACAGGAAATTATCTTGATATTGATTCTAATAGTGTGGATGGTATATTCATTGGTGGTTCTTCCAACGTAAATCTACAAAATTCATCTATAATTAGTAATACAGGATTTGGTGTCGAAAGTACCGAATATATTGTATATACCGACTTTGGAAATATTGCGTTTACCAATACTAGTCCAACAGTTACCATCAATAATTCCAATTTTATTAAGAATCGACAGTCTAGTGTTGTTCTGACAACCAATGATATTCCTGGCATGAACGCCACCCCTTATGGTATAGGTTACAGTTCTTCAAGTTCGGGAACATATTGCCAAACTTTAGGAACTAACTGCAGTTCTTGGTCGGAAATCTGTAATAATAATCAATTGAATCCTTTGCCATATTCAGCATGGTATAATTACCAAACATTTCATTTGCCTTTTGGACGTTTTGAAAATTTTGTTGGTGCCGTTGCGTGTAACCCTAACGGTGGTGTAAACCCGACAAGATTTAAATGTGCTTATGGTATCGCCGAAGGCACTAATATTCAAAACCCATACTGGCAATGGGACCCTAATCCAACTTCAACTTACAATCCTTTTTCGTCATGCTACCCGATGTCTGGTGGAGGATTGACTAATTCAGATAAAATTTCTTTTGTTAGTAAATATTCAGGAGCTGATAACCCCGTGACATTTTCTTCAATATCAAGTTCCATATCTTGGTCTAAATTTTACATTGAATATTTTTCATTTAGATTTGGCGGCTATGAATATAGAAGTTTGATAAATAGTAATTCAGTTACCGATTTATTAATAGGAAATTTTTGGGACACCATCATGCCAACTGCTGTAACAAATTCAGTTGGTGCTATTTTGAATTTAAATGGATTTGTAATCAATGAGATTGTGACCTCTCATTCGAGTTTGCCAAATTCTTTTATATATTCCAATGCATCAACTTTCCAACTTCAACAGAGTTCTGTGACATTTTGCTCAGGAGGTAACAATTACCTTATATCGCCTGCAGGAAATTACAACTACCAATGGTATGACAATGATAGTCCGATATCAAATAATAATGATTCTTTAATGATTAACAATTCTGGTAGCTACTCGATTTCGTTGTCTGGAATCTGCTCAGCGACATCTAGTCCGATTGCTTTGACGGTTATTAGTTCACCTGGAGTGCCGAACATATCGGTAGGAGGTTCAACGACGTTCTGTCAAGGCGGATCAGTAACATTGACTTCTTCAAGTACTTCAGGCAATACTTGGTCGAATGGTGAAACAACACAAGCTATAACAGTTACGCAGTCTGGAAATTATACGGTAAGTGTTACCAATGGTTCTTGTTCAGCGACATCGAGTCCATTAAGTGTGACAGTGAATGCATCTCCGACAGCACCAACTATTTCTGTCGGAGGATCAACAACGTTCTGTTCAGGTGGTTCAGTGGTCTTGACGTCATCGAGTGCAACCGGTAATACCTGGTCGAATGGCGTCACTTCGCAAGCAATTACAGTTTCTCAAAGTGGTAGCTACACATTAAGTATTTTCAATGGTACCTGTTCCGCGACGTCAAGCCCTGTAACTGTTACGGTGAACAACACGCCAAGTACACCAACCATTTCTGCTAGCGGACCAACGACATTCTGTTCTGGTGGATTAGTAACGTTGACTTCGTCAAGTGCTACTGGGAATACTTGGTCGAATGGTGCAACAACGCAAGCGATTACAGTATCTCAAAGTGGTAGCTATACAGTAACAATTGCCAATGGAAACTGCTCTGCGACATCCAGTCCGATTGTGGTAACGGTCAATGCTGCACCAAGTACACCAACCATATCGGCAGGTGGATCGACGACTTTCTGTTCAGGCGGATCTGTGACCTTGACATCATCTAGTGCTTCGGGGAATACCTGGTCGAATGGCGCAACGACACAGTCTATCACTGTAACTCAAAGTGGAAACTATACAGTGAGCAATTCAAATGGGTCGTGTACAGCGACGTCCAATCCACTTTCTGTGTCGGTGAATACTTTTCCTGCGACACCAACGATTTCAGCCAGTGGTTCAACGACGTTCTGTCAAGGTGGATCAGTAACTTTGACTTCGTCAAGTGCTTCAGGTAATACGTGGTCTAATGGTGCAACGACACAAGCTGTTACTATATCTCAAAGTGGAAACTATACCGTGACAGTTGCCAATGGAAACTGCTCTGCGACATCAAGTCCTATCGCGGTAACGGTCAATGCTGCACCAAGCACTCCAACCATTTTTGCAAGTGGACCAACGACTTTCTGTTCTGGAGAATCAGTAACGTTGACTTCGTCAAGTGCTTCAGGCAATACGTGGTCGAATGGTGCAACAACACAAGCTATTACAGTTTCGCAGTCTGGAAATTACACTGTTAGTTTATCCAACAGCACATGCACTGCCACATCAAGTGCATTGACAGTTACAGTAAATACGGTTCCTGCAACTCCAACCATATCCGCAGGCGGATCAACGACTTTCTGCTCAGGCGGATCAGTAACGTTGACTTCGTCAAGTGCTTTAGGTAATACGTGGTCTAATGGTGCAACGACACAAGCGATTACTGTATCTCAAAGTGGAAACTATACCGTGACAGTTGCCAATGGAAACTGCTCTGCGACATCAAGTCCGATTGCGGTATCGGTCAATGCTGCACCAAGCACTCCAACCATTTCTGCAAGTGGACCAACGACTTTCTGTTCCGGTGGATCAGTTACGTTGACATCATCAAGTGCGAATGGTAATACATGGTCCAATGGTGCGACCACGCAATCTATTACAGTTAGTAACAATGGAAATTATTCAGTTACGATAACTGGTTTAAATGGTTGTTCAGTTGCATCAACAGCTTTATCTGTGAATGTTAATCAATCACCTCCGATTCCGGTCATCACAGCCAGTGGACCGACTACTTTCTGCCAAGGTGGATCTGTTACACTTACCTCACCAGGAACTGTGGGACTTGTTTGGCATGTAGGAAGTAATCAATATCCTGTTGACACATTAATTGTAGCTAACAATTACAATAATATTTATATCACTTCCACATTAAATGGGTGTAACTCTCAATCCGCCTTATTAAATGTTACTATGAATCAATTGCCTAACGCAATAATTACTTCGTCTGGCCCAACTACGTTTTGTTCTGGTTCTTCAGTTTCTTTAACGTCTAATCAGTCTTCCTCTTACCTTTGGTCTAACGGAGCGACTACACAATACATAAATCCGACCACTAGCGGAAGTTACAGTGTTACAGTTACGGATATTAATGGATGCACAAAAACCTCAAGTCCAACAATTGTTACTGTAAAACCGATGCCATCAACTGCTGTGAGTATTAATGGTTCACAGCTTATAGCGAATCAGTCAAGTGCAGTTTACCAGTGGTTAGATTGTTTAAACAATAACATTTCAATTTTTGGAGCCACTGCATCGTCATATTCACCAAATCAATCTGGTACGTATGCGGTATCCGTTTCTTTAAATGGATGTTCAGATACATCAAGTTGTTATACTGTAAATGTTACTTCTAGTTTGGTGGAGGAAGAAGAAAAAGCTCTTTTGTCAATTCACCCAAATCCAACGATGGATTACTTTATTTTAACTGTACCTAATGAATTCATTGGACGTTCATACACTTTACTAGATGCAAGAGGACGTTTGATAATTGAAGGTGTTTTAAATGGTTCAGAGGAAACATTGGAAGTGTCTAAATTAGAAACAGGAACTTACCACCTCAAGATCGATCAGGTATCCGAAAGGTATAAATTGATTAAACAATAAGATCCTTTAGAACTACAAAATCCCGCTCTAATGCGGGATTTTTTTTGTTGTCAATCGTTTGTTTTTTAATCCTATGAACTCCAGATATGCAATCATATTTGTGGAAATATCATTTCAAATCATTAAATTCGTGAAGCAAGTAGAATTTGAAAATTACTTGATTTAAAGTTTAAGCATTATGCCAATATCATTTCATATTAAAGACACAACAGATCCGAAAGTAAAAGCATTTTTAGAATACATAAAAACACTTGACTTTGTACATTTCGATAAAGACGATATTCCAACATGGCAGAAAGAACAATTAGATCAAGCTTTGGATCAGCATAAAGATGGTACTGCGACTTATAAAGACTGGAATGAAGTAAGGAAGGAGCTATTCGCCAAATACAAGGTTCAATGAGTTATTCCTTATTGGTCAGTGACAGAGCAATAATGCAAACAGAGAAGGCCGTCAATTGGTTTTTTGAAATGCAACCAGGTCTAGAAATCAAATTCCTTTTAGAACTCGATAGAGGTATGATTTTCATACAAAAAAATCCCTTGAAATGTCAGTTGCGGTATAAGGATGTTAGAATCAAGTTCCTTAAAAAATTTGACTTTGGAATTCATTATATCATTGAAAGTAAAACGGTTTTTGTGCTGTCGTTACTTCATGTCAAACAGAATAGTGACGATTGGTTTTAATTAAGATAAAGTATTCAATTCCCGATTTCGTCGATTTCCCTACCTTTGCCTCGTGGTAAAAATCCGTGACATAGAATTAGGTGAGTTTCCGCTTTTACTAGCGCCCATGGAAGATGTGAGCGATCCGCCTTTTCGTGCCTTGTGTAAGAAGAACGGGGCGGATTTGATGTATACGGAATTTATTTCCTCTGAAGGGTTGATCCGTGATGCTGCTAAAAGTGTTCAGAAAATGGATATTTATGAATACGAGCGTCCTGTTGGGATTCAAATTTTTGGTCACGATATCGAAAGCATGAAGGAAGCCACACGCATCATTGAAAAAACAAACCCGGATATTATCGACATCAATTTCGGGTGTCCCGTGAAGAAAGTTACTTGCAAAGGTGCAGGCGCAGGAATGCTACAAGATATTCCCAAGTTGATCAAAATGACAGATGAAATCGTCAGAACGACCAATTTGCCTGTGACTGTTAAAACACGATTGGGTTGGGATGATCAAACTAAATTTGTGGTAAGCACTGCCGAAAAATTGCAAGATGTTGGTGTTGAGGCAATATCCATTCATGGTCGAACAAGGGTACAATTGTACAAAGGTGATGCCGACTGGACATTAATCGGTGATGTCAAAAACAACCCACGCATGCGCATTCCTATTTTTGGGAATGGCGATATTGATACACCTGAAAAAGCTGTTGAATACAAAAATCGCTACGGGGTAGACGGCATTATGATTGGGCGTGCAAGTATCGGCTATCCATGGGTGTTCAATGAAATCAAACATTTTATGAAAACCGGAACCCACCTGCCTGCTCCAGGTATTCGAGAACGTGTTGAAATTACGAAACAGCATTTGGAAATGAGTGTTGAATGGAAAGGAGCATCACTTGGCGTTGCAGAGATGAAACGCCATTACACCAATTACTTCAAAGGAATCTCACACTTCAAGGATTACCGAATGAAACTTGTTACTTCCTTCGATTTACAAGAGGTTCTCGATACGCTGGATTACATCGCTGCGCATGAAGATGAATTTCAGTTTGCTTGAAAGTACTGCTATTCGGTAGTTTCACCATCAAAATATTCTCTTTTTCTTGTGGCTTCTTCTTTGGTGGATCGGCTAATTCCATTCTTGTGTATGGGAGCTGCATAAAGTGTGTAAATTTTCAAATCAAGGCTGTCATTGTCATTGAGGATATTATGTCGAGCGCCAGCAGGAATGAATATTGCATCGTTTGCTTCAATTTCATAAAGTTCGCTGTTTAATAGGCATGTACCACTTCCTGATTCTACTCGAATGAATTGATCACTTTTCGAGTAATTTTTCCATCCGATGTCTTCACCAGGCTCGAGGTTCATCATCACGAGTTGAAGATGCTTGCCTGTATAAAGAACTTTTCGGTAATCAAAATTATCGTTTACCACTTCCTCAATATTGACCATGTATCCTTTCTTGTTTTTATCACTTGTCTTTTTTTTGAATGTAAGTTGCTTGTAAGTTGTCTCTTTGTTTTTATCTGTTTTAGAGATACAAGAAAATGCAATGAGGCTCAAGCCAAGGAACAAAAAGGAATAGTTGAATTTCATGTGATTGTTTTTTGACAAAATTAAGTGGGTGAATTCATCAGGTCATTGACGGATGTCAGTCGAGATGTTGAAATTTGATACAGAATAGAAGAATCCCTTCTTAGTTTTATTCATTAAGTAAAGTCTTTGCTTATTTTTAGCATTCAAAATTCAAATGCTATGCAACGCTATCAGAGTTATGCTTTAGGACAATGGTTCGACGGAGAAGGTGTCGAAGCTAATTTATACAATGCCATTACAGGTGATAAAATTGGTGAAATTTCAAGTCAAGGACTGGATTATTCGGCAATGCTGGAATATGGACGTAAAACTGGAGGAAGAGTGCTTCGTAAAATGACCTTTCAAGAAAGAGGTCGTATGCTGAAAGCTTTAGCAATGCATTTGTTGGCAAACAAAGAGAAATACTACCAAGTAAGTGCTTGGACAGGTGCCACACGCGTTGATTCATGGATCGATATTGAAGGTGGAATTGGTAACCTTTTTGCAAACGCATCACTGCGTCGACAATTTCCTGATCTACCGTATTATGTTGATGGAGTTGCAGCGCCTTTGTCAAAAAATGGGACGTTCATCGGTCACCATATTATGGTTCCGAAAGAGGGTGTGGCTGTCCACATCAATGCGTTTAACTTCCCGATTTGGGGAATGCTTGAAAAGATAGCAGTAAATTTTCTTGCTGGAGTTCCCGCAATTGTGAAGCCTTCGGGAGCAACTTGTTACCTGACTGAAGTCATGGTGAGAGATATTATTGAGGCTAAAATTTTACCAGAAGGTGCTCTGCAATTGATTTGCGGTTCAGCAAGAGGGATTATCGATCATGTTACTTCGGAAGATGTCGTTACATTCACTGGTAGCGCATCGACGGGATTGTTGCTGAAGTCGAACCCAAGAATTGCGCAACACAATATTTCTTTCAATTTAGAAGCAGATTCACTCAACGCAACAATCCTTGGAGAGAAAGCTGTGCTTGGCACGGAGGAGTTCAATCTTTTCGTCAAAGAGACTGTGAAGGAGATCACGGTGAAGGCAGGTCAAAAATGTACGGCAGTACGAAGAATTATTGTCCCTGAAAATTTAGTGGATGAAGTGCAAAAAGCTATTGCTGAGCGTTTGTCAACGACTGTTGTGGGTGATCCAAGTGTGGAAGGTGTAAGAATGGGAGCTTTGGCCAGTCGTTCGCAAGTAGAGAGTGTGCGGGCGAGCGTTGAACAATTGGCACTTTCGCAAGAAATTGTATTCGGAAATTTAGACCATTTTGATGTATTGGGTGCCGATCGACAAAAAGGTGCTTTCTTTTCCCCGGTTCTTTTCAGAAACAACGATCCCTTCAATAAAACGGATGTACACAATATTGAGGCTTTTGGTCCAGTTGCGACAATCATGCCTTACAAAAATTTAGATGAAGCCATAGAATTAGCCAAACTCGGCAAAGGATCACTTGTTTCTTCAATAG
>JBKDKG010000218.1:0-6362 GCA_046345095.1 Flavobacteriia bacterium
TTATTTCATTTCCAATCCAAATTTCATATACTATAGGAGAAAGAGTAAATAGCAAGATAACTCCAGCTATTCCGGCAAATGTAAACTTGAATAAATTTTTCATTGATTTTTTTATCCATGTTATGTCACCAACTGTGTATGCCTCCGTGATACTGGACCAATAAGGTGCGAGAATTATTGACAAGACCATAATCACAATACTGAAATATTTGTAGGCAACATTGTATGGAACTACTTCTTCTGGACCAAACAATTGGGTAATTATTAAATTGTCCGATGTAAATAAAATAATACCAGAAATTTGAATTATAAAAAAAGACATGCCTAATCCAAAAATACCTTTCAAGAACTCCAATTTCCATAATCTCAAACTTGGTCTAAAATGCAAAAAGCGCTTTTTAAATCCTATAATGTTAAATCCTACAAGTATGAGCACTGGTATGAGCGAATATAGAATTCCAAAAAACAATAAAGATACATTACTTGTTTTCGTTAAAATCCAGATAATTGCCAAAGAACCTAATTGCGTAAAAAAATTAATTTTACCCTGCATTGAATGATGTTGATCCGCTGTATATATAGTTGTGATTAGTTTAACGACCAATTGCAATGAAAAGAATCCAAAAACAATTGGCATGAGAAGGCTAAGGTCCTTTTGCAAGCTTGGTGATGCGTTGAAGACTTTTGTCCAATCAATGAAAAAATTCAATGCTGTAAAGAGAATAATCAAACCTAGACTCACCGCTCCTATGGTAAAATAGGCAGAACTTACATATCCTCTAGCAGTAGCCATATCGCCTTTTGCTTTTGCTTCTGCAAACTTGTTTCGCAATCCATTTCCTAAACCAATATCAAAAAAAGAGAACCAGGAAATGAAAGAACTCAGGGTTAACCAAATCCCATAGTTTTCGGTGTTCAGATAATCTATTGTCAATGGTACCAGAAGAAAACTAGCAATAATACTACCCCCTTTATATAAAAACGACAAAAGAACATGCTTTGTGATGTTCTTTGTTCGGTCACTTTTTATACCAAATTTGTCGTAGATTTTATAAATTGTGTTTTTGATTGCCATCCCCTATAATTCTTCTTCGTAGGAAAAAATTAAATATTAACCTTTTTATACGATTCTTGGTTTTCCAAAAACCACACATACGTCTCTCTAATCCCTTCTTCCAGACTAATCTTTGCTTTCCAACCTGATTTGGTCATCTTCGAAACATCCATCAATTTGCGCGGTGTTCCATCAGGCTTGGAACTGTCCCAAATAATCTTACCCTTATGTTCAACTGTTTTCTGAACTAATTCAGCCAATTCTTTAATTGTAAGATCGGATCCTGTTCCTATGTTATAAAGATTTTCAGACAACTGATTTTCAAAAGCGAATACAACAGCATCGGCCATGTCATCGACGTGAAGAAATTCACGCATTGGTGTGCCGGAGCCCCACAGTTCGACAGGCGCATTGTTATTCAATTTTGCTTCGTGGAACTTGCGAATCATTGCAGGGAGTACATGCGAACTTTTCAAATCAAAATTATCATGAGAGCCATATAGATTGGTTGGCATCAAACTCACAAAATCCTTTCCAAATTGTCTACGAATAGCTTCGCAGGCTTTTACACCGGAAATCTTTGCAATCGCATACCACTCATTCGTTGGCTCTAAGGGTCCTGTCAATAAATATTCTTCTTTGAGAGGTTGCGGAGCCAATTTGGGATAGATACATGAACTTCCTAAGAAGATGAATTTTTTTACATCAAAACGGTGCGCTGCGTCGATTAAATTATTCTGAATCTGCATATTCTCCATCAGAAACTGATATGGAAAATCATTGTTGGCAAGAATTCCTCCAACGCGCGCTGCAGCATCGATAACCACTTCCAGTTTTTCGTTTGTAAAGAAAGTATCAACCATGGCCTGGTTGCGCAAGTCCAATTCTGATGACGTGCGACCGTTTAGGTTGGTATAACCTTTACTTTCTAGATTTCTCCAGATCGCTGAACCGACCATACCCCGGTGTCCGGCGATGTATATTTTGGTCTGCTTGTTCATTATTCGAAGTAATTCATGACATTGAAGCCCCCTTCTTTTAAATACTGATCTTTCATCATTAACCTGAGATCGCTCTGCATCATGTCTTTAACCAAACCAGCTAAATCATATTCAGGCACCCATTTTAATTTTTCTTTTGCCTTCGATGGGTCACCCAAAAGCAGATCTACCTCTGTAGGGCGAAAATAAGAAGGGTCAACAGATAATATTTCTTTGCCAATTTCTAATTGATATAAAGGGTCATTACATGCCTTGATAAAAGCTTTTTCTTCTACGCCAACTCCTTTGAACTCCAATTCCACACCTACTTCTGCGAAAGCCATTTGTACGAAATCACGGACTGTTGTAGTAATTCCTGTTGCGATTACCCAGTCTTCAGGTTCATCTGCTTGCAAAATCATCCACATCATGCGCACATAATCCTTGGCATGTCCCCAATCTCGCTGCGCATCCAAATTTCCCAAATAAAATTTATCCTGCAGCCCTAAAGCAATTTTGGCTACTGCTCGAGTGATTTTTCTGGTTACGAATGTTTCTCCACGTCTCGGGGACTCATGGTTAAATAAGATCCCGTTACAAGCAAACATATTGTAGGCTTCACGGTAATTTTTGGTTATCCAAAAACCATAAATTTTTGCTACTCCATAAGGTGATCTTGGATAAAACGGACACGTTTCGTCGTAAAACCCATTTGCATTCTTATTCTCGGGCAACCCTCCGTATAGTTCAGAAGTTGACGCTTGGTAAATTCTGGTTTTCTTTTCCATCCCCAATAATCGAACAGCTTCCAGGATGCGTAATGTCCCCAAACCATCTACATTGCCAACATATTCAGGAGAATCAAAAGAGACTTTCACGTGAGACATTGCTCCTAAATTGTAGATCTCATCTGGCTGGGTTTCTTGAATTATTCGAGTCAAATTCATTGAATCTGTCAAATCTCCATAATGTAATTTAAGCCGTTGAGTTGGATCATGCGGGTCCTGATACAAATGATCGATTCTATCCGTATTAAACAAAGACGATCGTCTTTTTATTCCATGAACAACGTATCCTTTTTCTAATAAAAATTCAGCAAGATAAGAACCATCTTGCCCGGTAATTCCCGTAATTAAAGCTTTCTTTTGCATCAATAATAATTGTTGTAAGGAAATTTAAAAACCTAAATGATTATACCCTTGCTAACGTAGATACAAAGATAGAAAATCAGAGCAGAGAATAGCGTTATTAAATAAGTAAAAAACAATTTTATATTTATCGAAATTAATCGACCATATTATTTAATTTTACAAACTTGTTTGCATAACTTTAGTCAATTACTTTAAAAACAACTCTTTAAAAATTGTTAACTTATTCAAAATTTGAAACCATGAAAAATTTACTGTTAATCGCTTTTATTTCTGTTTGCACCATTTCTTTTGGACAAGATAAAAAACTTTTTCTGGACCTGCATGCCGGCGCTCGACTTGGAGGATACCACGCTGATTCGAGCAAATTAGCTCCTGGCCTTCATGTTGATGCAGGACTTGGATACATGTTTAATAATGTATGGGGTATTAAAGGATCGTTCGGTTTTGACCAATTTTCTTCTACTGCGGATTTAGCTTCGGGTAGTGTTTCAGATAAGTCATCTATCATTCGAGCAAATCTTGAACTTGTTGCCGACCTTGATGCAGACAGAGGTTTAACAGACAGAAAGTTTGATTGGATGTTTCACGCAGGTATTGGACTAGCTTCACAATTCAACAGTGCCTATAAAGAAAGTTTAACAGCAGCAGGAAAAAGTTTGAACGACCCATTGATCAAAGGAAACGACGATATGATCAGTTTCATATTTGGTCTAACGCCTCAATACAATATCAATGAATCATTAAAAATAGACATCGACCTATCAGCAGTTTTCTTGCCATTGAGTGATGGTTTTGTTGACAAAACAATTCAAACTAGTCGATACAAAGGAATGTATGTGCTTTTCAATCCATCAATTGGAATCCATTACAAACTGTAAAATCTTACGATTAACTATTTTAAAGCGCGATTTTCGCGCTTTTTTTTATCCTTTCCAATCAATTATTTGAACTTGATTTTTTGAATCATGTGTATAGTTGAGCTGTATTTCTCGAAGTAATTTTTCACAATATTCTTTTTTGATAGTTCTCTTCGGATAACACCCAATTATTTCTCTACCCGGACTTGTTCCTTTGCTTGAAAGTATCTGCTTGAGACTGCGTTTGAAATCTGCCGTCAATGGATAATTCGCCGGAACAAGTGAATATCCGCCATTCAAATCCACCATTTTCATTAATATCTCCAAATTACCGCCTTCGTAATCCCATCTGCTCGTTTTTTCACCTTCCTTTATTTCGCAAAAACTAATCATTTGCGTTCGAAGACAATTCCCTTTATTCAAAAGCCAAGGTTGCATTTCACTTAATTCTTGCACTGGAATTGAATCATTCGAATAATTGGGTAAATAGGCAAAAATCTCTTCTGTAAATAAATGAATTGTTTGAAGAACAGGGTCGTGATGCGGCCCAGCAAACAATGCCAAGTCAATCTTCTTTTGTTCCAACGCCTCAATCAATTCATGTGTTTTCATTTCTTCGATAGTCAATTGAATGGAAGGAAACTTACGTTGCCAAACTCCAAACATTTCCGGCACAAGATAAACCGCAATTGTTGGGATAATACCTATTCGAATGTGCTCTTTGTAAACGCCATGCATTCTGTCTTTTAACAAGCCGATTTTTGAGTTTTCACTCAGGATATCTCGCAAAATTGGAACGAGCTGTGTTCCGAATTCAGTTAATTCCAATGGTATTCTAGAGCGATCAAAAATACTTGACCCAAGGTCATCCTCCGCCTTTTTTATTTGCATTGATAAAGTTGGTTGTGTCACAAAACAACGTTCACTTGCTTTTTGAAACTGACCAGTTTCTTCTAAGGCCAAAATATAGTGCATTTGTTGAATCGAAAGCATATAGATATTATTTATACCAAAATAGTAAATTTTGATAAAAACTATGGTGTACCAGTCTTAAATTTGTAAAATAAAACGAGCGTTAACAATTTATAGACATTATTTTGTGGTCAATCGAACCGAAAATCTATAATTTTGTTTCTCTTTTAGAAATCAAAAACCAATTAAAATAAAATGGGAGTATTAGTAGGAAAAAAAGCACCATCATTCAAGGCTGCTGCAGTGGTTAACGGCGGAGAAATCGTTAGCGACTTTTCATTGGATCAGTATTTAGGAAAGAATCATGTTCTTTTCTTCTTTTATCCAAAGGATTTCACATTCGTTTGTCCATCAGAACTGCACGCTTTTCAAGCGAAATTAGCAGAATTCGAAGCACGTGGCGTGAAGGTTGTTGCTTGTTCAACAGACACAGAGGAATCACACTGGGGATGGTTGCAAGTTCCTAAAAACAAAGGTGGAATCGAAGGTGTGAAATACCCGATTGTTGCTGACACTTCAAAAACGATTTCAGAAGCGTTTGGTGTTTTAGCAGGTGAATACGAGTATGACATGGAAGGAAGCTTGACTGCTTCAGGACCAATGATCGCTTACCGAGGTTTGTTCCTTATCAACAAAGAAGGTGTTGTAATGCATCAACTGGTAAATATGTTCCCTCTTGGAAGAAATGTAGATGAAGCACTTCGTATGGTTGATGCTTTGCAATTCTTTGAAGAAAATGGTGAAGTTTGTCCAGCAAATTGGCACAAAGGAGATGAAGGAATGAAAGCGAACTTCGCAGGAGTAGCAGAATACCTTTCGGCACACTAAACAAAAGATTTAAACATAAATCATTTTGAAACCGCTCAATTTTGAGCGGTTTTTTTATGCAATTTCAATGTAGTCCAAATCTTTTCCAAAGGTCTCTTTAAGACGGGTGATGCTAAATAAAGCAAGTCCGATGAATAACACTCCGACAAATAACGCAGCCCAACCATCGCTGATATTGTACGAAACAATTATACCAAACAATAAGGTTATCAAATTCACAGAACCACGAACAAAATTTGGAATTGTATTCGCTGCGGTGGATCGAATATTAGTTCCGAATTGCTCTGCTGCAATTGTCACAAATATGGCCCAATAACCTGTTCCTGCTCCTAAAAGAAAACACATAAAATAATAGGTAGAGAGGTTTGTTTCTTTTAAGAAAAGTAAAAAATAAGCAGAAAGTAGAAAGGTGAAAAGTAGGTACAACATCACCACTTTTTTTCGACTTTTCAATAATTGACTTAAAAGCCCAGAAAGCAAATCACCCACAGACAACCCGATATATGCAAACATAACAGCC
>JBKDKG010000219.1:0-2596 GCA_046345095.1 Flavobacteriia bacterium
TATCAATATCATAAATTTCATCAAGCCCAACTACTTTAGCGCCATAGGTATCTGCAACCCTTTTCAATGTTGGCTCATGAATGTCAGTAATAAATACTTCTGCACCCTCTTTACGGAGGGACTGAACCAAATATTCACCAACATGACCGACCCCTTGAACTGCTACTTTCTTTCCAGTCAATGAATCTGTTCCAAATTGCTCTTTAGCGCACGCCTTCATACCAACGTATACACCGTAAGCAGTAACTGGAGATGGATCTCCACTCTTTCCAGGTAAACCAACAACGTGATTCGTTTCCATATTTACCCATGTCATATCCAATGGAGAAATACCTACATCCTCAGCTGTGATATATTTCCCACCTAGACTATTGACAAATTTTCCAAATCTTCTGAAGAAGGCTTCTGACTTCAGTGACCTTGAATCTCCAATAATAACTGCCTTTCCCCCACCTAAATTCAATCCGGAAATAGAATTTTTGTATGTCATACCGCGCGACAAACGCAATACATCCGTTAACGCTTCAACTTCATTCGTATAAGCCCACATTCGTGTACCACCCAAAGCAGGACCTAAAACGGTGTTGTGAACAGCAATTATTGCTTTCAAACCGGTAGCATTATCATTACAGAACAATAGTTGTTCATGATTGTATTTGCTCATCTGAGCAATCACAGGATTATCTGCGAGATTGGTTTCTTCGATATTTTTTACCTCAAACATATTCGGAAGGTATATGTTATAAACTTAATTCAACCTGAATATTTATTTTTGCAACGTCCGCAAAACATGGGCACAAAAATAGGAAATTAATCGTATGAAGTCGCTGAGCTATTTGAACAAATATTTCGTTAAGTATAAATGGCGATTTCTTTTGGGAATTTTATTCATCGCAGTATCAAATTATTTCGGCGTTCAAATGCCACTGTATTTGAAGACAACTATTGATGATTTAATGAAAGGTAATACTATTACAAATGTCGAAAGTGCCCTTCTATTGTCTCTTAAGCTTGGCGGAATATATATGTTCTTCTCACTTTGCAGTGGTTTTTTTCTTTTTCTAATGCGCCAAACAATCATTGTAATGTCGCGACTTATCGAATACGACCTGAAAAACGAAATCTTCGATCAATACCAAAAACTCGATTTTCTTTTTTACAAAAAAAACAAAACGGGTGATTTGATGAATCGGATTTCTGAAGATGTTGGTCAAGTTCGTATGTACCTTGGACCAGGTGTAATGTATACTTTAAACCTCATTGTTTTATTTATTCTTGTCATTTTGGAAATGGTAAAAATAAGTCCAACCTTGACTTTGTATGTTTTGCTGCCATTGCCATTCATGTCTTTTATGATTTACAAGGTTTCTACCAAAATGAATCAACTCAGCACTGAAGTTCAAAAAGAACAATCGTTCATGTCAACACTTGTCCAAGAAACTTTTTCAGGAATTAGAGTTGTAAAAGCCTATAGCAGGGAAAAAGAAGTTCATGACAAATTCACTTCCTCGTCCAAAGAATATAAGAAAAAATCAATGGCGATGATCATGGTGAACGCACTGTTCATGCCAACTATTGTGTTTTTAATTGGACTAAGTACAATTTTGACAATTTACATAGGTGGATTAAAATCCTATGACAATAGTATCAGTTTGGGTGGAATTTTGGCCTTTATTTTCTTCGTCAACAAATTGACTTGGCCCTTCGCAAGTATTGGCTGGGTAACATCAATAATTCAGCGAGCTTCAGCATCACAAACACGAATAAATGAATTCTTAAGTTTACAGCCTCAAATTACCAATCCAAGCAAAGAATCTTTCAAATTGCATGGAGAAATTGAATTTAACAATGTTTCACTAACCTATGAGAACTCTGGTATTGAAGCACTGAAAAACCTTAGTTTTAAAATCCATGAAGGTGAAACATTAGCTGTAATTGGTAAAACAGGCAGCGGAAAATCTTCAATAATCCATTTGCTCATGCGTCAACTTGACCCTACGAGCGGACAAATCTTAATCGATAGACAACCTTTAACGGAACTAAATCTGGATGAATACAGGGAACAGTCAGGGATCGTAACTCAAGATGTTTTCCTATTCTCCGACACTATTTCAAACAATATTAAATTTGGAATGAAATACAATTCCACATCTCAGGATGAATTAGAAAAAGCAGCGAAACAAGCACACGTCCACCACAATATAATTGAGTTTCCCAATGCATACGAAACAATTCTTGGAGAAAGAGGCGTAAATCTAAGTGGAGGACAAAAACAACGTGTAAGTATTGCTAGGGCATTGATTAGAAATCCCAAATTACTAATTCTTGATGACTGTCTATCTGCTGTGGATACTGAAACCGAAGAAATTATTCTTGAAAATTTAAAAGACAAGCTCATCCGTCGTACTTCTTTGATTGTAAGCCATCGTATTTCAACGATACGGAATGCAGATAGAATAATAGTTGTCGATCAAGGAAAACTTATTGAAGAAGGCACTCATGAAGAACTTTTGTCAAATAATGGAACTTATTATGAAATGCACATGCGACAGCTCAACGAAGAGAATGATTAAGTTTTCATTACTTATTTGATTTC
>JBKDKG010000220.1:0-7849 GCA_046345095.1 Flavobacteriia bacterium
ACAAAACCTAGAAGCCTATGTAATCGGCGGCTATGTGCGTGACCTTATTTTGGGACGCCCTTCGAAAGATATTGACATCGTTGTTGTAGGGAATGGGCTTGAACTTGCAAAAGCATGTGCCGATAAATTGAAGGTAAAAAAAGTATCACTATTTAAACACTTTGGCACTGCACAATTCAAATACAAAGACTTGGATGTTGAATTTGTCGGTGCACGTAAAGAATCCTACAGCAGTGATTCTCGCAAACCTTCTGTAGAGAGCGGCTCATTGAAAGATGATCAAAACAGACGCGATTTCACGATCAACGCCTTAGCTCTCAGCTTAAACGCTGAAAATTTCGGGGAACTCATCGATCCCTTTGATGGGATGAAAGATCTTGAAAACGGTATCATTCGCACACCACTTGAGCCGTCACAAACATACAGTGATGACCCATTGAGAATGATGCGTGCCATACGATTTGCTACTCAATTGGACTTTAAAATTGAAGGCAAAAGTTTACAGGCAATTTATGACAATGCTGAAAGATTAGAGATAATTTCCATGGAACGCATCATGGACGAAGTGAATAAAATAATCTTAAGTCAAACTCCTTCGAGAGGATTCAAGCTTCTTTTTTCTACAAAACTACTGCACCAATTCTTCAAAGAAATGGTCGATTTGCATGGAATTGAAACTAAAAATGACAAATCCCACAAAGACAATTTCTTTCATACGCTTGAGGTCCTCGATAATGTTGCTGCACAAAGTTCAAACCTCTGGCTGCGCTGGTCGGCTATCATGCACGATATCGCAAAACCACCAACTAAAAAATTCGACAACGAAATTGGTTGGACCTTTCATGGCCATGAAGAACTTGGAGCTCGCATGACGCCCAAAATATTCACGCGCTTAAAATTACCGCTGGACTATAAAATGAAATATGTTCAGAAGTTAGTACGCCTTCATTTAAGACCAATTGCACTTGTCAAAGGTTCTGTTTCCGATTCCGCGATTAGAAGATTGCTCAATGAAGCAGGCGATGACATCGACGATCTCATGACCCTGTGTAATGCCGATATCACTTCCAAAAATGAATTTAAAGTCAAGCGATACAAAAAGAATTTTGACATCGTTATTCAAAAATTAAGGGCTGTTGAAGAAAAAGACAGAATACGCAATTTCCAACCACCTGTTTCAGGTGAAATGATCATGCATACCTTTAATATTGGTCCAAGAGCTGAAATAGGAACAATCAAATCAAGAATCAAGGAAGCTATTCTTGAAGGAGAAATTGCAAATGATCAAGCCGAAGCGATTCAATTTATGTTCACAATAGCGAATGAACTAGGATTAGTAAAAGTTAACGAGCCGATTTTGAACAAATAATCTTATTTTTACTCAGTCATTTCTAGATAAACAATTATGGCAGGACTTAAATTCAGAGTTCTTCTCGATACTGAAAAGGATACAGAAATCTTCAGAGATATTTTGATCAAGGACACGGATAGCTTCGAGGCCTTGTACAAAGCGGTCATTGCTTCTTTTCGTTTTGAAGGGGATCAAATGGCGAGTTTCTACGTTTCAAATGACAATTGGGATAAAGGTCATGAAATCAGCTTGATGGACATGACCTACGATGATGATTCTATCGATTCACCAGCCGCTGTAATGAAAGATGCTATTATCAAAGATTTCTTGGAAGAACCTGACCAGAAATTCATTTTGGTCTATGACTTCATGCGCATGTGGATCTTCCTACTGGAATTGATTGGCTACGAAAAAGATGGCCCTGAAAAACCAGAAATGTTACTTGCTGTAGGAATGGCACCTCCTGAGGACTCAAAATCAACAGCAGACAATGAATTGCTATTTGCTGGAGAAAATGACAGTGAAGAAGATGAAGATGAATTTGGTTTCAATGAATTTGATGACGAATTCGGAGATGATGACCTTGCAGGATTTGACGAATACGAATACTAATGATCGAAAAAAAAGGAGATCCAGTCGGGGCAGCAATTCTCGATTACACAAAGACTAGAAAACCAGACGACATAATTGTCAGTTCCGACATTTGTGAGGACGATGTGATTCCGGTAGAAGTACTTTTCAGAAACCAAAACGAAATGCCAGATCTTGAGCTAATGGCTTTACAATCCTGCAAAGGAAGAGTATTGGATGTTGGTGCTGGAGCTGGAGCTCATTCAAAAGAGCTCATTGACAGAGGACTTGATGTTGATTCCATAGAAATTTCAGATGGTGCTGTTCAATACATGAAGAGTATTGGCTTAAATGCAAAAAAAATCAATTTTTTCGACCTCAAAAATGAAAAATACGATACGATTCTCATGATGATGAATGGTATCGGGATCGCAGGAAAATTATCGAATCTTGAAAACACATTGCTTCACGCTAAAAATCTACTCCAACCAGGAGGGAAAATATTGTGCGATTCCTCAGACATTAAATACTTGTATGAAGACGAGGATGGTGCCTTGTGGGTTGACTTAAATTCAGAATACTACGGCAATTTTCGTTTTCAAATGAAATTTAAAAAAGAAAAAGGTCCATGGTTTGATTGGCTCTATGTCGATTTCGAGAATTTGTTCAACGCCGCAAAAAATGTTGGATTAAAAGCTAAAAAAATATTGGATCAAGACGATCATTATTTAGCTGAAATCACGTTAGCATAAATGTTTAGACTCCTTTTTTTTGCATTTATTCTAGCCCAGTCAAACAGACTCTTAGTACAGGAATTAAAGCATACTGTCTTTCCAATGTCGGATAATGCGCTTCTATGGAAAATAGAAGGTCCAAACGTTAAAAAAGATTGCTATCTATTTGGCACAATGCACCTTATTGAAAAGAATTATTTCTTTTTTCCTGATAAACTGACTAAAATAGTGAGCAAGAGTGAGCAACTTGTGATGGAACTTTCTGGAATCCCCAATCAACTTGAGGTATTAGAGTTGCTGCAACTAAAAGAAGGAAGTTTTTTTGATTTTTTCACTCCTCAACAAACAGATTCAATACTTAATTGGGCAACATCTGAACTCAAAATGACAGAAAACCAATTTAAAACTACAATGGGCTCAATGAAACCTTTTGTAGCAATTCAGTTGGCGGCACAGATGCATTTCTTGGGTAAAACCGAATCGTATGAAATGACATTGGAAGCTATTGCTCGAGACAACAACCTTGAAGTCAAAGGCTTGGAAACGATTGAGCAGCAACTTTCTTTTTTTGACAATCTTTCCAAAGAAAAACAAGCTGAAATGGTAATGGAAGTCATTCGAAAAAGCGACGAGTTGATTAATAGCACCCTGAAAATTGAAAAACTATACAATAGACAAAATGTTGATTCATTGTACCTTATGATTCATGAAGAAGGTGGGATCCTCTCTCAAGAAGAAAACACATTTCTAGAAGAACGAAACAAAAAATGGGTGCCAAAAATTGCAAGCTTGATTGCTCAGAAGAGAACATTTATTGCTATCGGTGCTGGACATCTTGGTGGACCAAATGGTTTAATACGGCTTCTTGAACAGAATGGCTACATCCTCACTCCCATAAAACTTGAAAATTAAAAATTGATGAAACTACTTTTCTTAAAAAAATTGTTTTTTACACTTTTAACCTTGTCAATACTTGCTTGTTGCAGAACTTATTCAGATGACGACAAACAAAATTTTGACAAGCAAATAAAAACGTACCTAAAGAGTAAAAATATCGTTTGCAAACGAAGTGATTCAGGGCTTTACTATAAAATAATAGAACCTGGAGATGGCAACTATATTCGTTTTCAAGACATTGTAACATTTAAATATGAAGGTAGGTTGATTGATGGTGAATTATTTGATAATCAAAAAGAACCAATCGAATTCAGAGTGCGAGATCTTATTGCTGCCTGGAAAGAAATAATGCTTGAATTAAAACCGGGAGCGAAAGCATTTTTGGTTGCACCACCTCAGTTAGGTTATGGAGACCATAAACTCGACGATATTCCACAAAATTCGATCTTGATTTATGAAATCGAGATTACAGATGTGAAATAATTTAAAAGAATCGTTGAAGAAACGATACAAACTTCTATTTTTGAAACGTAAAATTAAACGACACAAAAAACCGCAGTAATGAGTGTATTGGTAAATAAGAATTCTAAAGTAATTGTTCAAGGATTTACAGGTAGTGAAGGAACCTTCCATGCCGGGCAAATGATTGAATATGGAACAAACGTTGTAGGTGGTGTTACACCAGGAAAAGGAGGGACATCTCATTTAGAAAGACCTGTATTCAATACAGTAGCGGATGCCGTTAATTCAACTGGCGCTGATGTGTCTATCATATTTGTACCGCCTGCTTTCGCGGCAGATGCAATTATGGAAGCAGCAAATGCTGGTATCAAAGTAATTGTATGTATTACAGAAGGTATTCCTGTGAACGATATGATTAAGGCACGTGAATACATTAAAGGGTATGATTGTCGTTTGATCGGACCAAACTGTCCAGGAATTATTACTGCTGGAGAAGCAAAAGTTGGTATTATGCCCGGGTTTGTATTCAAGAAAGGAAAAATTGGTATTGTTTCTAAGTCCGGTACATTGACATACGAAGCAGCTGACCAAGTTGCTAAAGCTGGATTGGGAATTACAACAGCAATTGGTATTGGTGGAGATCCAATTATTGGAACAACAACGCGTGAGGCAGTTGAACTTTTAATGAACGACCCAGATACAGATGGAATCGTCATGATTGGTGAAATCGGTGGAAACCTTGAGGCAATAGCAGCGAGATGGATCAAAGAAAATGCAAAGAAGCCAGTTGTTGGATTCATCGCTGGTGAAACAGCACCAAAAGGACGCACAATGGGTCACGCTGGAGCAATCGTTGGTGGAGATGATGATACTGCTGAAGCGAAAAAGAGAATTATGAGAGAATGTGGTATTCACGTAGTGGATTCACCTGCGCAAATTGGCGCAAAAATGGCTGAAGTGTTGGGCGTTACTGCTTAATTTTTTATTCTTCTATAGAGTCTTTGGGCTGTCCTTTATTGGTCAGCCCATTTTTATTTACGAGAAATCAACATTTTTACTAAAAAAGAGCCCCAAAACCCAAACGATATGTGGTAAGATCCAAATGTTAAATTTGTAACATATATTTTTTTTTAGTTCGGAAAGAATGTCCTAATTTTGCCCCGTTTTTTCACCTAACAAAAATGCTCTCAACATTTTAGAACTTGATTGCTAGCTGAAAATGCAAATCACCTATCACTAACTTAAATGTTTAACTAATGAAAAAAATCTTATTTGCAACTAGTTTGATTTTTAGCAGTCTCATTGTTTTTGGACAAAGACCAGCGAAAATCAAACCGGCTTCTCAGAATTCGATTGAAATTTTGAAAGCAAAAACCAATCTTTCTCAGCGGACGAAAAATTCTTTGTGCGCAGATACATTGCGTTATCCATTGTTGAAAGAACAAACTCTAACAGATTCTGCGAGTGGCCAATTTTACACTTTCAGCGTTTGGGCATCCGATATAGAGGCAATCTCTCAAACATTCCTTCATGCTGGTGCTGGAGTCACAATTAGCGGTGTGGAATTTTTCGGCGCAAATTTTTATGATGCGACAATACCTTTAGGCGTTGCAGGGGGAATTACTGTAAGAGCACGACTCATGAATGTAAATGCTCAAAACAACCCAGTTGGTGGAGCTTTAGCTACAGGTACAGCTGTAATAAACAATACTGCACCTGCATTCAAATACATCAATTTCACGACTCCTTTTACTACCGTAGCTGCAACTGGGAACTATGCAATCGTATTAGATGTTTCAACAACCAATGGAATATTGGATGTATTCATGAACGATTCCTTCTCTGGACAGGTACAAGATGAAAACCTTTCTAGATTCAAGTCAAATTACTACACTAATTCAGCAGGCGCTTACGTTAGCTTTCCAACGTTAACAACTGGAGACTTGACAAACTTCCCTTCTGACGGAGTTGCGCCAGACCCTGCATACGATTTTGAGCCTATCGTTGCTCCTATCGTTTCATATAACATTACAAGCACTGCAACGGTTGCTGCAGACCCAGTGTGCCTTGGCATTGGTCAAACATTAACTGGTTCAGCTGGACCAACAAATATTCTTTCGAGCAGATTTTATAACTACCAAGTATTCGAACAATATTTCTTGGGAGCATCATCTGATTCAACTTACTTCTGGGATATGAGTGATGGCTCGCCATTTATTTGGGCATCTAACTCTAACTATACCTATGCAGATTCAGGTTCTTATGATGCTTATTTTGTTGTTTTAGGTGGATTATGGAATTCTTGCCTAGATTTTGCAGTAGATGCTGTAACTATCAATAAACCTTCCACAGCTCCAACAAGCATTACTGGAACTAATTCTCTTTGTAACGGACAAACTACTGCACTCACTGCTAACGGCGGTGTTGAAGGTTCAGATGCTACTTATGAGTGGGGAACTGGTTCAATTGTAGGGTCAAATATCATTGCTGGCGCTACATCGTCATCTTATACAACTGCTGCACTTTCTGCAACAACCACATATTGGGTCAGAAGAAAAGATCCTGCTCCATGTAGTACAACTACTACAGGAGCTACTGTTACAGTAACTGTGAATACACCTTCTACTGCTCCTACTTCAATTACTGGAACAACTGCAGTTTGTCAAGGATCAACAACAACGCTTACTGCTACCGGTGGAGTTACTGGAACAGGTGCTACATATGAGTGGGGAACTGGAGCTGTTGGTACAAACGTGATTGCTGGAGAAACGTTAGCTTCTTTAACGACTAGTTCAATTACTTCACCAGTAACTTATTGGGTTAGAAGAATTGATGGAGCACCTTGTAACACAGTTACTTCAGAAGCAACTGTGAACATTACAATTAATGCGCTTCCAACTGTATTTGCTAATACAACTAACAATTCAGTATGTGCGGGAAGCCCTACAACGCTTAATGCATCTGGAGCCTCATCTTATTCTTGGAACAATGGTGCTGGAACAGGTTCTTCTGTTTCTGTATCACCTACAACAGGTACAACGTATTTAGTGACTGGTACTGATGGAAACAATTGTACAAATACTGCATCGGTAGCTATTGCAGTTACTCCAACACAAGATGCTTCATTTAACTATCCTTCAAGTACATTTTGTTCGTCAGGAGCAAACGTGACACCAACGACTGCAGTTAGCGGTGGTACTTTTTCTTCTACAACCGGACTTGTATTTGTTAATGCTACAACAGGAGAAATTAATGTTGCCGGAAGCATAGCTGGTTCTTATGCTATTACCTATACAAATGCAGGTACGTGTCCTGGAACGACATCAGCTACCATCAATATTACATCTGCCCAAGATGCAACATTCAGCTACCCTTCAGCAAGTGTATGTTCTGGAAGTTCTAATCCATCACCAGTTTTTGGATCAGGTGCTAGTGCAGGAACATTCTCTTCTACAGCAGGTTTGAATTTTGTAAGCACTACTACTGGTGTTATCAACTTGGCAACAAGTACACCTGGAACTTATACTGTATTTAACGATATTGCAGCATCTGGTTCGTGTGCTGCTGCGCAAAATTCTTCATCAATTACTATTAAAGCTCTACCAACTGCAACAGTTACGGGTGGTGGTTCACAATGTGGAAATGCAACACCGATTGATGTTACTGTTACGCTAACAGGAGCAGGACCTTGGGATTTAGTGATTTCAGATGGTGCAGGTACAACAAATGTTTCAGGACAAACAACATCTCCATTGGTTATACCAGTTACTGTAAGTGGAACATACACTGTTACGACAGTTACTGAAAACGGATGCAGTGCTTCAGGTACAGGATC
>JBKDKG010000221.1:0-16364 GCA_046345095.1 Flavobacteriia bacterium
CACGAAAGACCGCATCAGACACACGATTATAAAACACCAAGAGAATTATTTTTTGACCAACAAAATGTTGCATGAAAATACACCTTAACTTTAATCAAAATCCTGCCCTAATATTGGGGAGCATTACAGTGGACCGATCATAAGTTAAAACTTAGTTGGTGTTTTCATTTATTAATGTTTAAATTTAATTAATTATGGAAACAAACAGAAAGAAAAAACAGTCTGCTGAAAACTTCATAAAAGATGTTCGAAGAAAGACAAGAAGAATCTTTACATCAGAACAAAAGATCCAGATCGTGATGGAAGCCATGAGAGCTGAAATGTCCATTGCAGAATTATGCAGAAAGTACTCAATTGCAGATGCTCAATTTTACAAATGGAATAAAGAGTTCTTGGAAGCAGGAAAGAAACGATTAGCGGGTGATACAACGCGTGAAGCCACGAGTGATGAAGTAGCTGAATTGCGCAAGGAAAATCAACGTTTAAAGGAGATCGTTGCTGATTTGGTTCTGCGCTATGATATTGTAAAAAAAACCTTGGATATTTTGGATTAACGGATAAATTCAAAAAGTATATGCGTTTTACAGCATCAGAAAAACAAGAACTCATCCACATGGTCGTTAGATCAGAACTTGGTATAAACCGAACACTACGTGAAGTAGGTCTGAATAAAAGCACTTTTTACAAATGGTATAAGGTATTCTCAGATTACGGTATAGACGGTTTAGAACCAAGCAAACGTTGCTCAAATAGACAATGGAACAGTATTCCTCAGGAACAAAAGAACCTGGTTGTGGATTTAGCATTGGAACGTCCGGAATTGTCCTCAAGAGAACTTGCATTTCATCTAACAGATGAGCAACAAGTTTTTATCTCAGAGTCCAGTGTTTACAGGATTTTAAAGGCAAGAGGACTGATTACATCGCCAGCTCATATTTTTATATCTGCAGGTGACGAGTTCACTGACAAAACCAAGTTCGTTCACGAAATGTGGCAAACAGACTTCACATACTTTAAAATACTCGGCTGGGGCTGGTATTATTTAAGCACCGTTTTAAACGATTACAGTCGATATATCGTGCATTGGGAACTCTGTGCAACCATGAAAGCTGAGGATGTAAAAAGAACCGTTGATAGAGCGATTAAGAAATCGAAATTGATCACAAAACAACGTCCAAAGCTGCTTTCTGATAATGGTTCATGTTACATTGCCTCTGAGTTGAAAGATTACTTAAAGGAAAACCATGGAATGAAGCAAGTTCACGGAAGACCAATGCATCCGCAGACGCAAGGTAAGATCGAACGCTATCACAGAACAATGAAAAATGTGGTTAAACTCGATAATTATTATGCTCCAGAAGAGTTAGTGCAAGCGCTAGAGAAGTTCGTTCATAGATACAACAATGAACGCTATCATGAGTCCTTAAACAACCTTACGCCAGCCGATGTTTATTATGGAAGGGGTGATTTGATTTTAAAGGAAAGAGAAAGGTTAAAACGTGTCTCTTTGCATAAGCGAAGAATGGAATATCAGCAATTTAAAATGGCTGAAAAAACGGAAAATCAGAAAAATAGTTTAGTTTTGAATTAACAGGAAACCCCAACTAAGAAAAAGTCCACTTTAGTTTGAAGACGTACAGCCATGGGATCAGAGCAGTTTGAGTGTTGACGGGTGGTGTGCTAATGATAGTATTTATTTTACCATTACCAATACTGGAGAGCCCGGAGGAGGTGACATGGAGTGTTACTCCCCAATGTGGATCACGGTGGATGGTGTGGTGACTTATACAGATTCTATTATGATCGCTGGTGGTGAGACGATGACATTGTCGTTTCCCGGAGATGGTTTGACCTGGATCCTGAATGCTAGTCAGCATCCTTTGCACCCGGGTAATTCTCAGCCTAATGCACATGTGGAAGCCTGTGGAAGTGATATCACTAACTGGACACCAAATCTGGTGAACGACTTCCCTCAGGATGATGCCGATCCTGTTGTGGATATCTATTGTGGTGTTGTAACAGGAAGTTATGACCCCAACGACAAGACAGGATATCCGAATGGTGTGACGGATCAGTACTACATTCAACCAAATCAGCAACTTCAGTATGTCATCCGTTTCCAGAATACGGGAACTGACACAGCATTCACTGTTGTGATCCGTGACACATTAGACATTGATCTGAACATCTTTACAGTAACACCCGGAGTATCCAGTCACAATTACGAGTTTAGGATGTATGGTCCGAGGGTACTGGAATGGACATTTAATAACATCTTGTTACCCGATAGTACCACTAACGAGCCAGAAAGTAATGGATTTGTAACCTTCCATGTGGAACAGGTGCCTGATCTGGCTCCGGGAACGGAAATCACCAATGATGCGGATATCTATTTTGACTTCAATGAACCGATCACAACCAACACAACGATGCACCGCATTTATGAAGGTTTTGTGGCAGTGGCAGCTCTTGAGGAAATGGTCAAGGAAACCTCGGGGCTTTCTGTTTATCCAAATCCATCGAATGGGGCATTCACACTTGTTATGGATAAGGAACCAGTTGAAGGTTCATATAGCCTTTACGATCAACAAGGAAGGATCGTGATGACGGGAATAGTAACAGATAAGAAAACTACCATTGACTTTGATCTTAATGGCGGGATGTATTATTTGATGGTGGGCAGTAGAGTTGCGAAGGTCTTAGTCAAGAGATAAGTAACCTATAATATATATTGATATCGCCTCTCTAATCGAGAGGCGTTTTTTATTTTCATGAGCATAAAGGCAGGGATAGGGAAAACGAAATGTAACCATGAGGTTTGCGAAATGGTGTAACGGAGTGTGGGGCTAGCGGAATGAAACGAAATGAAGTGATAACGGAATGGAGATGAATGTAGCGAGCGAGCCGACGCGAGTTTGAGCGTCTACTTAATGATATTATCATAAATGTAGGAGATAAGTAATACAAATCCATTTATTTTATCACTTTTGAATTATAGCAAGTGATGGTTTACTCTTTTTTCGACGGTAAATGGAACTCTGCTACCCCCTCCAAATCCTTGTAAAAGTTAGATTTTTCGACCCTTGGGGTCACGAAACAAATCGAGAATGATAGCGAGAGCGTCATTCTCGATTTTGTTTTACATCATTCTCTTTCTGCTTCTCGTTTTTAATATCAGATTCTTCCCAATCCATCACCCCCTCTAATTCCACATAAAACTTTGATTTTTTGGTGTTTGAGGCCAATAAACAGTATGGCCATTCGGCTGTGCTCACGGCAAGGAGTCAAAAGCGAGAGCGGTTCACTCGACTTCTTTTATCTTCGCTCTTAGCCTTGAGTTTATCAAAGGGTCACGCTCAAACTCACTCTTTACTATAGAAATATTGTCGTAATCTCTCTAATCTATATAGATTTAAAAGAAAAGAACCCAACACGATAATTTTGACTTTACTTCTTCAACCAGAGAAGGCTTCCGTCTCCGTAGCTTAGAAAGCGATAGTTGTTAACAAGAGCGTAGTCATATATTTTTCTCCAATCATTACCTACAAAAGCATGAATTAAGAGTAAGAGTGTGGACCTCGGTTGGTGAAAATTGGTGAGTATTGCATCGACGCTGCGGATACGATACCCTGGTTTGATCATCATACTTGTCTTAGAAAGTAATTGATCACACCGTTCGTTTTCGAATTGTTGTAAGAGGGCTTTTAACGCTTCAGAAAATGTAAATTCTTGAGGCAAGGTATAGGCTTCCCACTGAGTGAGTTGTATATCCTGTAAAGTAAGATGAGGGTCTTGAAGGAGTTTTACACCCATCCAGTAAATACTCTCGAGCGTGCGCAGCGAAGTAGTCCCAACGGCAATACGGGTCTGTTCAGGATGTTCAAGTAATGTATTCAAGAGTTCGCGTCGCACTTCAATAAATTCTCCATGCATCTCGTGTTCTTCAGCTGTTTTTGCTTTTACTGGTTTAAACGTTCCGGCTCCTACGTGCAATGTAAGTGTAGCGGCCTCAATATTCTTCGCATTCAGACACTTAAATAATTCTTCCGTGAGGTGCAATCCTGCAGTTGGCGCGGCAACTGAACCATCTTCTTTTGCATAAACTGTTTGATAATTGCTCTTGTCACTTTCCTCTGTTTCACGGTTGAGATAGGGAGGAAGTGGAATTTTACCAGCCAGGTGAAGGATTTCTGCAAAACAAAGATTGGGGTCGGTCCAATTAAATAGAATCTTAAATCCTGAATCCAAACGCTGAAGTTGCTCTGCATATAGCGTTTGTTGCTTACCATTTGACTCAAACTGTAGTTCGATGGGACCCCCTTTCCATTTTTTAACCCCACCAATCTGACAGATCCACTCAACTCTGCCTTTTTGCTGCATCGCCGCACTCACGTCTGGATATATGTCCCCGTGTTCTAAACAAAACACTTCAACTTGTCCACCAGTGCTTTTTCGAAAGTGTAATCTCGCCTCAATCACCTTACTGTTGTTGATAATCAACAACGATTGCTCTTGTAAATGATTGGGAAGATTAAAATAACGGTCACTAACTATTTCACCTTGGCGATACACTAACAATTTACTATCATGACGGGGTGTGACGGGATAACGGGCAATACACTCATCAGGAAGTGTATAATCAAACTCATCTATATTTGTTCCTTTCATCTTATAAAGTTCAACGTAAAATTATAAATACAACAATTATTAATTGTCAAGCCATGAACAATTTTATGATCAGAACTCTTCATGTCAATGCTCAAAGAAGAAAAGGATGCAAAGAAGTATAATCTAACGGTAAGGAATTTATGATTGCTGAAAAGCTATATTGGTGCAGCTTTTATTGTGTTTACGTTTGTTTAAGTGTCTATTTTACAAATTTTTATGTGTTGGAATATGGCTATGTCAGTATATTCCTTGAAAACGAACGTTCACGACATTATTATAGATGGATCCGAAAGAGTAACTAATACCCATGGCTACGAAAAAATTATAAGCAGATTTCAACTGGGTTTGACCGGTGATCACCTCCGTCGAAGTGGCTTCATCCAATTTGAGAAAATACTGATCACGCACAACAGAATAGCTGCCCTGTACATTAAAGTTCAGCCCTTTAACAATGTTCCAGGAAATCGATGGGGAAACGTTTATATTATAAAAGTTTTCCTTATCATACAGGTGAAGCATCCCCACTCCCATTCCGATATTTCCCCAATTTTTGACAAGACGATAGCGGATGTTGAAGAACTGTGACAGGAACAGATCAGAGCTGTGATTCCGATAACTTGGACTCACGTAAGAGGATTGTCGGATCCCCATCTGATAGTTGAAACGGAACTGCCGGTTGGTTGATTCAGAATAGGGAAAAATATTGTATTCTATAGTGGGCGCGATAGTCAGGTTGGATCGCAGATTTGAGACAGTGGAAGCATAGATTGATGAATTGTAACCTAATGCCCAGTGCTTGCCCAAAGAGACCGCATCTTGACTGTAGATCCCGTATTCCATAATGCTGTAATGGATAGGGTCCTGCCCTTCGATCTTAAATACTGAACTGTTCTTGTTGTACCAGAATCCGGTTTCAAACAAATTTTTTTCGGAGGTTCTATTCGCCGAAAATGAGGTCCCCATGGATATATTGCTAGTGTATTCTTGGCCACTTCCAAAGAGATTTGCATTCACATTGAAAATCCAAAGGTTCCACTTATCACGAATAGAATCTGCTGGCTGACCATTGTTAAGTCCTTTAACCTCATATTCAATATTGGATGCCAGAGGACTGTGAATAAGGAAGTGCAATGAACCTCGTTTGATTGCCGCTAGCAGACCCTCCCGAATATTGTTCTGTGACATGTTGGGTGTTGAATTAAACTTCTCCCGAACGGTGATCCCTTCATAGCTGTTATTTCCATTAAACTCTAAACTGTATTCCTCACCTCCACTGCCCGTTCGTATTACACGAAAAAGGATGTTAAAATCAGCCAGTCGTTGATCCCGCACAAAAACAAGGTGGGCAATTTCATTTTTGTAGTAATCCATGTCACAGAAATCACAGATCATAAAAACTTTAGGTACAGTTTGATCTTTTTGCACCGAATCTTGAATCTGCGCAACTGCACTAGCAGAATGTATTAGAAGGAGTATCAATCCTTTCAGAAGTTTTCTCATGGTCCAAAAATAGAAACTCACTAGTTTTAAAAAACAGAGAGGGGTATTTGAAAATAATAGCGATTACTGTGCAAAATATTTCTTAATAAGAAAATAAACTCAAAATGTTACCGGTTTATATGTTGCTCTGTGAAGCAAACAATTTTCATGGCATTTTTCGCAATAATCAAATTTTGCTTTGTTCATTTTTTCTTACTACAAATCTAACACTATAAACATTATCAATCTATCTATTGATTAAATCGATAATATTTAGGGTTCCCTGGAAATATCTTTGTTTAAAAACAATACTTAAAAACACTTACTATATGAAACGTAAAGCAACTGCAATCGGCCTTGTTCTGACATGTTCAGCACTTGGTCAACAAACCGCGGAGGTTAGTGAAGGAAAATGCCCGTATAATATGGGCAAGAGCGCCACTGCAAATGAACTTTCTACAAGTTCAATTAAACACGATTCACCTCCTAAAAATGAAGGAAACGGTGATTTTGAATGGTGGCCCAACCAATTAGACCTTTCTGTTCTAAGACAAAATTCATCGCTGTCAGATCCAATGGGATCAAACTTTGAATACCGAAAGGCTTTTCTCACGTTGGACTATTTTGCCTTAAAAAAGGATATTGCTGCTGTGCTTACCAACTCACAAGACTGGTGGCCCGCTGATTATGGAAATTATGGTCCTCTTTTTATTCGAATGGCTTGGCACAGCGCAGGAACCTATCGCACAGGAGATGGTCGCGGAGGCTCAAGTGCTGGTCAACAACGTTTTGCACCTCTTAATAGCTGGCCCGACAACGCAAATTTGGATAAAGCAAGAAGGTTGTTATGGCCTATCAAGCAAAAATATGGTAGTAAAATTTCATGGGCTGACTTAATGGTTCTCTCAGGAAACGTGGCACTTGAATCCATGGGATTTAAAACATTTGGCTTCGCTGGAGGCAGGGTAGATGTCTGGGAGCCCGAGAAAGATGTGTATTGGGGTTCCGAAAAGAAATGGTTAGACGACAAACGCTACTCCGGTGATCGACAGCTAGAAAATCCACTTGCTGCTGTTCAAATGGGACTTATTTACGTCAATCCTGAAGGTCCAAATGGAAACCCAGACCCACTTGCAGCAGCCAAGGATATACGTGAAACATTTGGTCGAATGGGAATGAACGACGAAGAAACGGTTGCTCTTATCGCTGGTGGACATTCATTCGGTAAAACTCATGGAGCAGGCCCCGCATCACATGTTGGCAAAGAACCAGAAGCTGCCAGTATTGAAGAACAAGGCTTGGGTTGGAAGAGCGATTTCAAATCTGGGAAAGGTGCTGATGCCATAACATCAGGACTTGAAGTAACTTGGACACCAACACCAACCCAATGGAGCCATTCTTTCTTTAAAATTCTATTTAATAATGAATGGGTACTTACTACAAGCCCTGCGGGAGCAAACCAATGGGTAGCGAAAGAAGGTTCAGAAATAATTCCCGATGCCTTTGATGCTTCTAAAAAACATTTACCTACCATGTTAACCACAGATCTTTCCCTTCGTTTTGATCCAGAATATGGAAAAATTTCCAAACGTTTCATGGATAACCCAGCTGTTTTTGAGGATGCCTTTGCGAGAGCATGGTTTAAACTAACACATCGTGACATGGGGCCAAATGATCTTTATTTAGGTCCAGAAGTGCCAAAAGAAGATTTGATTTGGCAAGATCCGATACCAGCATTGAATCATGAATTAATCAACGCAAAAGATATTGCCTCATTAAAAACATCACTTCTTAATTCGGGTTTAAAAGCTCATGAACTTGTGGAAACTGCTTGGGCATCAGCCTCAACCTTCCGAGGTTCTGACAAAAGAGGTGGGGCGAATGGCGCTCGAATTCAACTTGAGCCTCAAAGAAACTGGGAAGTAAACAACCCTGAACAATTGAAAAGAGTTTTGGTTGTTTTAGAAAAAATTCAAAAAGAATTCAATGCAAAATCCACTACTAAAAAAGTTTCAATGGCGGACCTCATCGTTTTGGGAGGATGCGCAGCTATCGAACAAGCAGCTATAAAAGGTGGATATCCCGTGGAAGTGCCTTTCACACCTGGAAGAGTAGATGCTATTCAGGAACAAACAGATGTTAAATCGATGGCTGTCCTTGAACCAATGGCCGACGGGTTTCGCAATTATACAAAAACAAAGTATACCATTTCGACAGAAGAATTGCTCGTAGATAAAGCTCAATTATTAGAACTCTCCGCACCTGAGATGACCGTTTTAATTGCTGGAATGAGGGTTTTGAATGCTAATTACAATGACTCCAAGCATGGCATACTCACCTTAAGACCGGGAACACTTAGCAATGACTTTTTTGTAGAACTGTTGGATATGGGAACTGTCTGGGCTGCTTCAGCAAATGATAAAGAAATTTTTGAAGGCCGCGATCGTAAAACAGGTAGTTTAAAATGGACCGCAACAAGAGCAGATCTTATCTTTGGTTCGAACTCTGAACTTCGCGCTTTATCCGAAGTGTATGCTAGCACAGATGCAAAAGAGAAATTTGTGCAGGACTTTGTTAATGCCTGGGTGAAGATTATGAATGCAGATCGATTCGATTTAAAAAAATAAACGCAAATCAATAAAAGGCTCGAAATTTCGAGCCTTTTATATATACCATCATTTATTCCTTTGCCTTTTCAAAGAAAGACATTAGATAAATCGTAAAGGCAAAATACCCAAAATCCATAAAGCCATTGTCATAACTTTGCGCAATAAAACTTCCAAAAAACAGAATCAAAAAGAGCAGTAAAGCTGCCATAAATCCCCATTTTGCAAACTTTGGTGTCTGACTTTCCTTAAACTCCCCTTTCAACAACGCCAAAGCAAACAAACAAGCAATAGCTAATTCAAGCAGAACAATAATTAAGAATGAAACCCAAACTCCACCCGGGAGCCAGTTTATAAGTGTGGATGAATACTTATCAATATACCACTTTGGAGGAAATTCGCCCGTTATCTTTTGAATACCCGTTACACCACCTAAAAAGGCATAGGTAAGTAATATAAAAATTCGTTTTATCATGCTTTTAAAATAAATAATCTATTGTTTTTCAATCACCAGCTTTTGATAATAGGTTTCAGATTCCGTAATTAAATATAGGTTATACAAGCCTGCTTGGGGCGATGTAAGGAGTATCTTTTCACTTTTTTCACCTGACAATGGACCGAGATTTATTTGCTTTGCCAAATTTCCTGTTGGATCATATAATTCGATTCTTGCATAGTTGCTTTCACCAACATTCATTCGAACATTTATCTCGCCTTTATTTGGATTTGGATAGACTTCTAATGCAATTTTTCTTGTGTTATCAATTAATAATTCCTCCGTATAATCTGGAATTACGTTAACAACCAATTGAATCGTTGTATCATTGAAACAGCCATCTTCAAGCGTTAATCGAATGTTGTATTTCCCTGAACTTGTATAAATATGGGTGGGATTTTGGGTAATACTGGTTGTGCCATCTCCGAAATTCCATAAATAGGCATCGGCAGGCATCGACTTAAATTGAACAGCTGTGTTTACGGAAAAACCTTTTGAGTGCGAAGGCAAATCCCAAATATATGCATCAACATTTTCTGAAAAAGTGTTTTGATCAGATACAGTTATTAACTCGCCGGCTATTTTCAGTTCATTGCCACATACATTTCTTACATTCAACACTGGTTGATAAATGCCCGAACTCTGATAAGTATGAACCCCGCTTGTGCCCTTATAACCGTCGCCATAATCGAAAGTATAATTTTGGTTCCAATCGGTTTGAAAATAGACTTCTGTGCCTGGACAAATTGGTTTTAAAGTGTTTTTACTGACATCTAGAAAGGATTCTGGGACAATATCTTTTCTTACAAGAATGATTGTCTCCGCTACTATTGTTTTTATTCCATTGAATGCCTTCAATTGAACATTATAGTTGCCTTCTTTCTGAAATACATGTTGGAAATAACAATGCTTCTGATTTGAGCTTTCTTTAGTGCCATCCCTAAAATCAATCGTAAAGTCGTAAATATCATCACTTTGAGTTAATTCACTAAAGTCATCCCAAAAATCAATACTTTCTCCTGGGCAAACTGTACTTTTTGACGCCCCTAGAATACTTTCGGCAAATACAAAATGACTACCACAAAAAAGCAGCAGTATTATGCATTTTTTAAAAAGTTTTAGAGGTGGATTCATGGCTTTATCGTGAACGTTCTGATGTTTTTTGTTACAAAAAAAGGCCTCCGTTTCCGGAGACCTTTTCTCAATTCATTTTCTATCCTGAACACATTTCACATGAGTCTGGATTATCCAGTGAGCAGGCAATTGCCGCTTGTTGTTCTTCAATCGATTTTGCGCTTGGTTCTTCAACAACTGCTTTGTCCACAGTAAACTTAATCGCATCAGTAGCTGCTTTAGTTCTAAGGTAATACATACCTGTTTTCAAACCTTTCTCCCAACCATAGAAGTGCATTGATGTCAATTTTCCAAAGTTTGCGTTTTCCATGAAAATGTTCAACGATTGTGATTGACAAATGTATGCGCCACGATCGGCTGCTTGATCGATAATTGCCTTTTGAGAAATTTCCCAAGCTGTCTTATAAAGATCTTTCAAACGTTGTGGAACTTCGTTGATGTTTTGAACAGAACCATTTGCTGCCATAATCTTTTGACGCATTTCTTTGTTCCAAAGACCTTCCTTCACAAGATCCTTCAGAAGGTGCTTGTTCACAATAATGAACTCTCCTGAAAGCACTCGTCTTGTATAGATATTTGAAGTATACGGTTCAAAACACTCGTTATTACCCAAGATTTGTGCTGTAGATGCCGTAGGCATAGGTGCTAGTAACAATGAGTTTCTCACTCCATGTTGTTTCACCTCTTCTTTCAACACATTCCATTCCCATCTGTCTGTTGGGGTAACACCCCACATATCAAACTGGAAGATTCCCTTTGAAACTGGTGACCCTTGGAATGTCTCATATGGCCCTTCAACTTTCGCCAAATCTTTAGACGCGGTCATTGAAGCATAATAGATTGTTTCAAAAACTTCACGGTTCAATGCTCTCGCCTCTTCCGATTCAAATGGTAAGCCCATCATAATGAACGCGTCAGCTAAACCTTGTACACCAAGTCCAATTGGTCGGTGACGTAAATTTGAGTTTTTCGCCTCTTGAATTGGATAATAATTCTCATCAATGATGCGGTTCAAATTAATCGTTGCTTGATAAGTCACCTCAAACAATCTGTTATGGTCAAATCTACCATCTTCAGTAACGAATTTAGGTAAGGCCAATGAAGCCAAATTACAAACTGCTACCTCATCAGGTGCCGTGTATTCAATGATTTCAGTACAAAGGTTAGATGATTTGATTGTTCCAAGGTTCTGCTGATTTGATTTAGCATTCGCCGCATCTTTATACAGCATGTATGGTGTACCTGTTTCAATTTGAGATTCAAGAATTTTGAACCACAAATCTTGTGCTTTAATCGTTTTTCTTCCTTTCCCTTCTTGCTCGTATCGTGTATACAATTCCTCGAAAGCAGCACTGTGAGTATCAGAAAGTCCCGGACACTCGTGCGGACACATCAACGTCCAATCACCATTGTCTTTTACTCGCTTCATGAAAAGATCTGGAATCCAAAGTGCATAGAACAAATCTCTTGCTCTTGACTCTTCTTTTCCATGGTTCTTTTTAAGATCTAGAAAATCAAATACGTCTGCATGCCATGGCTCGATGTACATAGCGAATGAACCTTTTCTTTTTCCTCCACCTTGATCAACATAGCGTGCAGTATCGTTGAACACGCGCAACATTGGAACAATACCATTAGAGGTACCATTGGTTCCTTTAATATAAGACCCCGTAGCGCGAATATCATGAATAGACAATCCTATTCCACCTGCTGATTGCGAAATTTGAGCGCACGACTTCAATGTATCATAGATTCCCTCGATGCTATCTTCCTTCATAGTCAATAAGAAGCAAGATGACATTTGTGGTTTTGGTGTACCAGAATTGAACAATGTTGGTGTAGCATGTGTGAACCAACCTTCAGACATCAAATTGTATGTTTTAACTGCTGATTCGATATCATTTTTGTGAATTCCTACCGCCACGCGCATCAACATTTGTTGTGGTCTTTCAGCAATAACACCATTCAGTCTCATGAGGTAAGAGCGCGTAAGAGTCTTGAAACCAAAATAGTCATAACGGAAATCACGGTCGTAAATAATGCTTGAATCAAGCGCATCCTTATTGTCCATTACCACACGGTAAACATCATCAGCAATCAACGATGCATTTTCATTCGTTTTCGGATCAACATAGCTATGTAAATCCTCTATTACTTCCGAAAATGTCTTCTTCGTTTCCTTGTGCAAGTTAGACACTGCAATTCTTGATGCCAACAAAGCATAATCTGGGTGATCGATTGTCTTGGCAGCAGCAACTTCAGCCGCTAGATTGTCCAAATCTGTGGTAGATACGCCATCATATATACCTTCAATCACTTTCATGGCTACCGCTTCAGGCGATACCAATGGGTCAAGACCATAACACATTTTTATGATTCTTGCTGTGATTTTGTCAAACTTAACGGCCTCTTTTCTACCGTCTCTTTTTACTACATACATTTCTACGCGCTTTTATAGTTGGTTATTATTTGGTTATATCTTATTTAAAAATCTTCTTCTGTGCTGAATTTGTGTTGATCATTCCCTGCAAGCACGCCAGACTTTTGGTACTCTCCCACTCTTTTTTCAAAGAAATTTGTTTTTCCTTGGATTGAAATCATTTCCATAAAATCAAATGGATTAGAAACATTGAAGATCTTTTCATTTCCTAATTCTGTCAATAAACGATCCGCTACGAATTCGATGTATTGTGACATCAAATCACTATTCATTCCAATCAACTTCACTGGTAATGCATCCAAAATAAACTCTTTTTCAATCTCTACCGCCTCGGCGATAATGTCGCGAACTTGATCTTTAGAAAGCTTATTTATCAAGTGATTATTGTACAGCAAGCAAGCAAAATCGCAGTGTAATCCTTCATCTCGCGAAATCAACTCATTCGAGAATGACAATCCTGGCATCAATCCGCGCTTCTTTAACCAGAAGATTGAGCAAAATGAACCAGAGAAGAAAATTCCCTCGACTGCCGCGAATGCTACCAAACGCTCTGCAAAGGACCCTTTTTCAATCCAACGCAAAGCCCAATCTGCTTTTCTGCGAACACAATCTAGTGTATCAATAGCATTGAAAAGGTGGTTTTTGTCTTTTGTATCCTTGATGTATGTATCAATCAACAATGAATAGGTTTCAGAATGAATGTTCTCCATTGTAATCTGAAATCCGTAAAAGAATTTAGCCTCCGTATATTGAACCTCTGATAAGAAGTTCTCGGCAAGGTTTTCATTTACAATTCCATCAGAAGCAGCAAAAAACGCAAGAACATGCTTCACAAAATGACGCTCATCATCGTTCAATTTATTTTCCCAATCAATCAAATCTGGAGAAAGATCAATTTCTTCTGCTGTCCAGAAACTCGCCTCTGCCCTTTTGTAATAATTCCAGATATCATCATGTTGAATTGGAAATAGAACGAATCTATTCTTATTCTCTTCCAAAATCGGTTCTACACTTGCCATTTTTTTTCTTTTAATTATATCAGTATCATTCTAGCACAAGCACTTGAGCACTTGCCTTTTAAATTTCGTAAAGCTTTTGTTTCCCCGTTGGATGAAATTCGGCTTAAAACACCTAATCGATTTCCTTGCTTGGGGCACACAAAATTTGTCAAAAAACTTTCCTTACGCAATTAAAGAAATTCACAATTACTTAATGTTATTAACACGAGCAATCGCAATCCCTCTAATGACAAACGAATGCGACTTTTTCAACACGAAGAGGAAAGATATTCACAGCATCTTTCCGCTTGTTTGTCGATATTTTTTGAGTATTCGACAATTTATTGAATTAAAAGTAGTTTGGTTTATCTTTCCATAAAATTACCGAGAAAAGGTTGCGAAGTCAAGGTAAATTTTTTGTTATTTTAAACATCTCTATGTGGAAATTTAATTAATATGAACACAGCCGCGGAAAAGGTCAAGGTAACGCTAAAAAAATACTTGAAAGATGCCTCGCATATTTTATTTCCTGCACAATGTTTGATCTGTGAGGGTGAGCTTCCTAGCAACAATTTAATTTGCTCATTTTGCGAACCTGAACTGTTACTAACGCATTTTGAAAAATACAATGAGCCAACCGCTCTTGATCAACTGTTCTGGGGAAGAGAACAAATAAGCTCTACTTATGCTTTACTTTTTTACAAGGAAGGTTCCTCAACTCAACAAGTATTGCATCAACTGAAATACAAAAACAAACCTGAAACAGGGCGATTATTCGGCGAGAAAATTGCAGAAAAATGGGGAAAAAAACTCACCACTGAAAAAGTGGACCTACTTTTACCCGTTCCCATTCATGTTAAAAAGAAGTTTCTTCGTGGCTACAACCAAAGTACGATGATCGCTGAAGGAATAAGTAAACGAATACAAGTTCCTATTGCCAATAATCTTGCAGGCAAAATACAGCACACAGGGAGTCAAACTAAACGAGGACGTTTTTCAAGATGGGATAACGTAACTGGAAACTTTACTATATCCAATAAAATAAAACAATACAAACACATTGCACTCGTAGATGATGTTATAACGACAGGTTCGACATTAGAGGCCCTTATCAAGGCGATTAGAAATGTTCATCCATCAGTTCAAATAAGTATTGTTAGCTTAGCGGTTACAAAATGAAAAAGGATCAGCATTTTTTGGTAGTTGGTGGTGGAGTCGCCGGAATTGCTGTTTCAAAACACCTCATCGATCAAGGCCAGCAAGTTACTCTAATTGACAATAGTCAGAACAAAAGTTCAACCGTGGCCGCTGGAATGATTAATCCTATCGTTTTTCGCCGCATGACAAAATCTTGGCGAGTCGACGAATTTCTACCTTACTGTAAAGAATTCTACAGCTTTTTTGAAACCACCGCGAATCAACAATTGTTTTATCCGATTACGATACGTCGTTTTTTTTCATCAGATCAGGAACGACAATTCTGGCTAGATAAACAAGAACAATTTGATTTCAAGCAATACCTGAATATCATTTCGGCTGAAGACTTGAATTATTCTCGAGCAAACAACCCGTTTGGTTCGGGTCGTTTAAATGGCTCAGCTTATGTCCAAACAACACCATTTGTGAATGCCGGAATCGAATGGATAAACAAGAATGGCCGTGTCGTCCATGAAAACTTTGACTTCATGCAATTCGATCCTACCCAGTTACACTATAGAGAAACAACTTACGATGGCGTCGTTTTTTGCGAAGGGGTCGGGGCCGTTAATAACCCTTATTTTAAAAGGCTTCCTGTGCAACACACAAAGGGTGAGATAATTACAGTTTTGGCAGATGCTTTAAAAACCATAGAATCTTATAATCGAAAATGTTTTGTGCTACCACAAGGAAATGATACCTACCGCGTTGGGGCTACTTATGTTTGGAATACGCTCAACGATACGATAACTCAAGAAGGTAGAAACGAATTGGAAGAAAAATTCCAAGTTGTAACAAATACAGCGTTTAATGTCATTGATCAGCACGCAGGTGTGCGACCAACAACTCCCGACCGTCGCCCCATAATTGGTAAGCATCCGGAATTTGACGGGCTTTATTTTTTCAACGGTTTAGGAACAAAAGGATATATGATTGCTCCACTATTGGCTAAAGAATTTGTCTATCAACTCTTAAACGATCTTCCATTTAACACCGAAACCGATCTTGCTCGATTTAAAATTCTTTAAGTTCCTTGATAAGCGAGTCGAACTTTCTTAATTTTGTGGAAACAACATTATACAAATAATACAACATAATATGTATCCACCAGAATTAGTAAAGCCAATGAAAGACGATCTTACGAACGTTGGTTTCCAGCAATTGACAACACCGACTGATGTAGATCAACTAATCGAAGAGACCAAAGGCACCTTGCTTTTGGTAGTTAACTCTGTTTGCGGATGTGCAGCAGGAAATATGCGCCCTGGCGTAAAACTGTCCTTGAACAATGACAAGGCTCCAAACACGTTGGGAACTGTTTTTGCAGGCGTAGATGGTGAAGCAAC
>JBKDKG010000222.1:0-9910 GCA_046345095.1 Flavobacteriia bacterium
AGGTAGCTTAATGCAACAAGATCTTGAGGGAATTTCACCAGAAGTGTTAGCACAAGCAATAACTGATGTGTTTGCAGGAAAAACAACTGAATATTCACCTGAAATGGCAAATACAATTATTGAAGAGTATTTGAAAAAAGCAGGAGAAGCTAAATTTTCCTTGAATAAAGAAGCTGGAGAACATTTTTTAGCGGAGAATAAAAACAAAGAAGGAGTGCATACGACAACTTCAGGATTACAATACGAGATTATAGAAGAAGGTCAAGGAGCGAAGCCAGCTGCTACAGATACAGTGTCAGTGCATTATCATGGTACCTTAATCGATGGAACTATTTTCGATAGCTCTGTTCACAGAGGTCAGCCTGCTACTTTTGGTGTTCATCAAGTGATTCCAGGTTGGACTGAAGCGCTTCAATTGATGTCAACCGGAGCGAAATACAGATTGTATATTCCTCAAGAATTGGCTTATGGAGCGCACCCGCATCCTGGTGGACCAATCAAGCCTTATAGTGCGTTGATTTTTGACGTTGAACTTTTAGAAATTAACTGATGAAAAAAATATTTTTTATTTCGATTGCTGCAATCGGATTGTTTTCTTGCGAAGGAAACAAGGAGAAGGAAGAGATCAAAGTGGAACTTAAATCTCACAAAGACAGTCTTTCATATGTATTAGGAGCGATGAATGCCCGTACGATTGTTGGTACGCCTGATCCGAATATTGATCGTTTGAATCTTGAAGATGTAGCCGTTGGATTTAGTATGAACCTGAACAACAATAAACCCGTTGATTGCGAAGCTACGTTGACGAAATTATTTGGACCAAATTTTCAGGATTTTGACTCCACTTATGCAAAAGAAGGCGCTGAATGTCTTGGTAAATTAACTGGTTATGCATTTTACCAAGATTTAATCAAAATGGATGGTGTGAATCAAGTTGATTTGAAAATTGCAACAGTAGGCTTCCGACATGGATTATTGAAAAAGGACACTATTCTTGCCGATGCACAAAAACAAGCGCTTGTTCAAAATTTCTTGAAAGAAATGAATGAAAAGAACGGACTGAAAATGTTTGCTAAGGCAAAGAAAATCAAAGGTGCTCAGATTTTTGAAAATGGCATTATCATGGAAACGGTACTTGCAGGTTCTGGAGGAAGTCCATCAGCAACTGATGATGTGAAAGTGGAATACATTCTGACTTCGGCAATTGGTGATACAATCCAAAGTTCATATGCCATGAAAAAGCAAAGTGGTTCAAAAGATGCCGTTGCTTTGAAATTAAATGGTGGTGTAATACCTGGTTGGACCTACATTGTTCCTAAAATGAAAAAAGGTGGTAAATACCGCGTTTATATACCTTGGGATTTAGCTTATGGCGACCAAATGGGTAGAGAATCTCTTTGTTTCTTAATTGAACTTGTTGATTATGCAAAAGAAGGATCTTTTGTCAAACCACAACCCCCTCAAATGGGAGTTCCACAAGGAAATTAATTATTGAAAGGAGCTGAAAAGCTCCTTTTTTATTCGTCAATAGTTTCAACCGGAGGGTCAATAGGTGTTTCCTTTTCTTTGTGTGTAAGCGGAAAGAAAAAACTGATGCGGTAGATCATCGGTAGCCTTCTTACAATTGCTCCTGTATTTGGATCTTTAATCGAAATAATATAGGCATTTCGGTAGGGGCTGTTCAGACTGTTGATGAGATCATAGTAAAGTCCGACATTGACACGGACAAGTTGATTGAATTCTTTGGAGAATCCGCCGCAAATAAAAACTGTTGGAACATATTTTTTGAAAACTGCATCTGGATTTACAAAAATGTTCTTATTCTGCATGACTTCAGCTTCCATACCACCAAACAAAACGTTTCCATAACGACCATGAGCAAAAAGTCCCGCTCCCCAATTGGTGAAATTATAACCAACGGTATTGAAGGTGGTGGATGCCCATCCTCTGTTAAAACGAATTGAAGGTCCGAAAATGAAATTTTCAGATGTTTTGAATCCGAATTTTGTTCCCATTCCGAAAGCTCCGCCAAGCGTTGAGCCACTTAAAAAACCATCGACGCCTAATTCTGTTCCTTCGATTAATTGTGCCTTTACTGATACCGCTTGAAAAGTAAAAAGACAGCAAACAAGAATGATAAAGTTCGTTTTCATGGTATAAAGATAAATTGAATTTAAGTTTTAAAAACTTTTTAACCAACGTTTCATGATTAAGAAGACCCACTATCTTTGGGCAAAAAATCAAAGGAATGCAATTGCTAGACGGAAGAATTACCGCTGAAGAGATCAGAAAAGAATTGGCTGAAGCTGTGCAGGATCGAAAACGTAATGGAAAGAAAATCCCTCATTTAGCTGCAATTTTAGTAGGAAATGATGGTGGTTCACTCACGTATGTAGGTGCGAAAGTGAAGGCTTGTGATCAAATTGGTTTTGAAAGTACCCTCATCCGATACGATGACTCTGTTCCTGAAGATATTTTATTAGCTAAGGTACGTGCACTGAATGAGGATAAAAGTATTGACGGATTCATCGTTCAATTGCCTTTGCCAGCGCACATCGATGAGATGAAAATTACGCAAGCCATTGACCCTAAAAAAGATGTGGATGGTTTTCATCCCGTGAACCTCGGAAATATGGTGTTGAATCTTCCGGGTTTTTTGCCTGCAACTCCAGCAGGGATTATTGAACTTTTGAAACGCAATCATATTGAGACGGAAGGGAAAAACTGCGTCATTATCGGTCGAAGTAACATTGTAGGAACTCCTCTAAGTATTATGCTTGGTCGCAACACAAATCCTGGAAATTGTACGGTAACACTAGCGCACAGCAGAACACAAAACTTACAAGAGATTTGTCAGACTGCTGACATCTTGATTGCAGCCATCGGTCAGCCTGATTTTGTGACAGCTGACATGGTAAAAGAGGGTGCCGTGATTATTGATGTTGGTACAACAAGAGTTGATGATTCGTCGCGTGCAAGGGGCTGGCGGTTGAAAGGTGATGTTGATTTTGATAATGTGGCACCAAAATGTTCGTATATTACTCCTGTTCCAGGAGGTGTGGGACCAATGACAATTGCTTCACTGATGATCAATACGTTGAAAGCAATGGAATTAAAAGGTAAATAGTTAAACCATAAATAAACAGAAAAATGAAAATGAAATCACTCTTAGGATTAGCGGCAGCCGCAATGCTTGTTTTAGGTTCTTGCGCAACGTCAAATGAAGTAAATGGAGGAGGGGTCTTCCAAAAAAGAAAGTATACCAAAGGTTTTTATTGGAACAAAGGTACTTCAGCGAATGAATCAGCAAGCGCATTGAAAAGCGAGAAATTGAAGGCAGATGAGGTCAATTCATTCAATACTTTTGACACTGAGAAGTCTTCAGAAAATGAAGTGAATTCAAGTGCTTTGAATTCAGCTCAGTCTCCGAATCTTTTTCAAAAGACAGAAAAAGAAGTGGCTATTTCAAAAAAACAGAATGTTAATTCATTAAAGTCTATAAAATCAAACGCAGTAGTTGAATGGACAGCTAACCCAATTAAAAAAATAGTGCAATCGCAGTCAAAATCAGTTAAAGAGGCTGTTAGTCGCGCTAAAGCACCAAGAAATGATGGTCAATTAGGTTACCTACTTGGAATTATTCTATTGGTAATCTTGTTATTGTTGTTGTTTACAGTATTGGATGCAATTCTAGGTGGCCTGTTATCGTGGATTCTTCGAATTGTATTACTTGTAGTAATTATTGTGCTTGTTCTCAGACTCTTGGGAGTTTTGTAAATCTTTGAAAAAGAATTGATGTAAAGGAACTTTCGGGTTCCTTTTCTTTTTTACATACGTTCTAAGGGTGTTTTTACACCACCAACTAATGAGTAACAAGCGAGCTTATCTTTAAAAACGGAAGATTTAAAAATAGACTTGTTCAACAACATGCGCACACATTCCTGAATTCCTTCGACGATTGAAGGATGCGGGTGAATCAATTCAGACAAGACTTCAATCGGCATATTGAGCTTAATCAACAAACCGACAGCCTCAATCGCTGTGGATGCATGTTCTCCAACTGCGCGCATTCCTAATATATGCATATCATCGTCGTTTGTGACAATGATCTTGAAAAACCCTTGTGTTTTGCGCATGGCAATGGCTCTCGTAATCAAAGAAAAATCAACTTTAACAACTTTTACTGGAATGTTTTGTTCTACGCACTCTTGTTCGTTCAAGCCTACAGCTGCTACTTCAGGGTTCAAAAACATAATTGTACATATGTTGTCATAGGATAATCGCTCCTGCTTTCCTCCAAACATCCTTTCAACCGCATGTCGCGCCTCAATTTCACCCATATTTACGAGTGCAATTCTTCCGGATACATCTCCCACAGCATAAATATTTGGGATGTTGGTTTGAGTGTCATCATCACCAATGTGTATCCCCCTTTTCGACATTTCCACACCGGCATTCTCAATTCCTAAATTGTCAACATTTGGCACCCTTCCAATAGACAGTAACGCCTTTTCAACGCGTATCACCTCACGTTTGCCATCAGGGTAAGACAATTCGTACTCAACTTCTCCATCTTTCTCCTCAAGTCGTTCTAATTTTGCATTTGAATGAATTGTAACTCCTTTTGACATCATATTACCGGCTACAAGCTTTGAAATATCTTCATCTTCAAAGGGCAAAATGCGCTCTTGACGATCAATAATATAAACTTTGGTCTTCCCAAAATTTGAAAATATAGTAGCATATTCACAACCGATTACTCCCGCTCCAACAATCACAAGACTTTTTGGGTAATCATCAATTGAATCAATTCCGTCGCTGGTTAAAATTATTTTCTCATCAACTTTAATGTTGGGTACAATTCGCGGTTTACTTCCCGTAGACAAAATAATATTTTCACCCCAAATTACTTTTTGCTCGCCTTCATGGTCGATAGTAATTTCATGCTTAGAGATCAACCTTCCAAGTCCTCTTTCATATTGCAGGAGATTGTTCATGCTTTCAGTTTGTAACAACTTTATATGGCAAGAGTATTGAAACTTTCGTTCAAAGATTGCTTCAGCAAGAATTTTTTTAACGTCATCCCACGGAATTTCATACGCACTTCTGCCAGTTGAAACAATTGTTTCATTAATGCTCGAAACTTTATTTGCAACTTCCCAAAGTGTTTTTGAAGAAAGGGCGCCATTGTAAACACCAGCGCCGCCAACTTTGTCTTTTTCAATGAGGCAAACTCTTTTTCCAAAATCTATGGCACGCATCGCTGCGGCATATCCAGCTGGACCACCTCCAATAACGATAAGATCGAATTTCTCCATGTTTTAGCTACTTTCGCAGTAAATATAGGAAGATAACTTTTCATAATTTTAATTCAAGAAACTTGAACCAGGAATACAAAGTAATCATTGAAAAAGTAAAAGCAGAAAAGGATGCTGTTAAGCGAACTTTTGCTAAAATGAAGAAGAAAAAATCGAAGGAGATCGATCAATTATTTCATTCGAAGCATGAAGCCTTTTTTCAAAAAAATAATTGTCTTGATTGTGCTAATTGCTGCAAAACAACTTCTCCAATTTTTCGTGATGTTGACATAAAACGAATTGCAAAGCAATTAAAAACAAAAGAAGCACAGTTCATAGACCAATATTTAAGAATGGATGAGGACAGAGATTATGTTCTTAAAAGTTCGCCGTGTTCTTTTTTAAATGAAGATAATACTTGCGGTATTTATGAATTCAGACCGTTAGCATGTGCTGAGTACCCTCATACGAATCGAAAAAACATGAATCAGATACTGGACTTGACCTTGAAGAATGCTGAAATATGTCCTGCGGTTGCAACAATTGTTACTAAATTAATTTTGGAAGATTGAAACCAACTTTTTTATAGTTTTGTTCGTCTTGAACTATGAAACTCTTAACTATGAATATGAACCTAGCGAAATGTATATTTCTGCTTCTATTTATTCTTCCCATATTTTCTTTTTCTCAACGTGGCAAGGATGGTAATTATACGGCAACAGCACTAAATACCACTGTAAATTCTTACACTTATTTAACAGCGAATGCTTCTGCAGGCGCATCTGCAATTACTGTTAATAGTAACAGTATGTTAAGCGGTGCATTTTCCTCTGCATTGGCTCAAGGTGACTTACTTTTAATCATTCAAATGCAAGGGGCAACAATGGATATTGATGTTACTCCGGCAACTCCAACAACCTCTGGCGGATGGGGTGGTAATTATACCAAGCCAGCCGCCTATTTGTGGGATTTCAATTGGATGCAAGACATTTCAAAATTGGCTACCTGGGGAGCAGTATCGAATTATAACAATGCGGGTAAATATGAGCAAGTTGAAGTAAGATCTGTTTCAGGCGCGAATTCAATTACATTAAATTGTGCGCTGCAAAATAATTACACAAGTTCTGGTCGTGTTCAAGTTGTGCGAATACCGCGATTCAATAATCTAACCGTAAATACTTCAGCATCCATAACGCCATCAAGTTGGAACGGAACAACTGGAGGTATTGTTGCAATAGAAGTGAAAGGTAATTTGATTTTAAATGCAAGTTCTAAAATCTCGGCAACTGGAGCTGGATTTAGAGGAGGTTCTACAACATCCCCTACAGTGCAATCTGGTTCTCCGGGCACATGTTCTATACATACCAATGGGATAGGAAACGGCAGTACTCAGCTAGGTAGTACATCGGCAGGTGAGGGTGGACGTAAAGGTGAAAGCATTGGTGGATATGATACAGAATATACCGCATTGTATTCGGCGTATGGTAGAGGTGCTCCTGCAAATGGCGGCGGTGGCGGTGGATTCCAAAATTGCGGCGGTGGCGGCGGTGCAAACGTTGGTAGTGGAACTTATACCGGTAGAGGAGTTCCTTCAACAACTGTTGCGAATTCAGTTTGGAACCTTGAATCTGCAGGCTTTGCTGGCTCCTCAAGTTCTGGCGGTGGAAGAGGTGGCTACGCCAATTCAAATTCGGATCAAAACGCAACTGTAACTGGTCCGAATAGTACTGCTTGGTGCGCCACAACATCTTCTTCTGACGCAAGAAAGGAAAATGGTGGTTTTGGGGGACATCCCTTAGCATATGATGCAACGCGACTTTTTATGGGCGGTGGCGGTGGTGCCGGTGACCAAGATCAAGGACAAGGAGGATCAGGTGGTGCCGGCGGTGGAATTGTATTTTTAACTGTATATGGATCGATTTCAGGAACTGGGAGTATCGAAGCAGATGGTGCGGCTGGAAGTAAATCTAATCCAAACAATCAAACTCCTGGAATTGGTCAGTTGAAAGGAAATGATGGAGCTGGCGGCGGCGGCGGAGGCGGATCAGTATTTATAAAAAATCTATCTTCAATACCAGCAGGCTTTACTATTAATGCAAGAGGTGGGAATGGAGGTAATCATGCTATTTCAGTTGGTTCATTTGCTACCACTGAGGGTGAAGGTCCAGGTGGAGCTGGAGCGGGTGGAAATATTACAATTGTTTCAGGTTCACCAACACAAAGTGTAAATGGCGGAACAGCAGGAACAACGAATTCATCACAACTGTCGGAATTCACATTTAATGGCGCGACAAATGGCGCTGCGGGAGTTACTGGATTGACCACGACGGTTTATGATATAATTCCAAATAACGTCAGTGTCTGCGGTGCAAGTTCAGCTACATTGACGGTAACTGTTTCAGGTACATCACCTGGTGCACTCAGCTGGTATACTGCTCAATTTGGTGGGTCAGCTATAGCTTCAGGAAATTCCTACACAACTCCAGTTTTGACATCTACAACAACCTATTATGTAGGAATATGTCCGGGAACTTTTAGAGTTCCTGTTACTGTGACAGTAAATCCTCAACCTACAATCGCAGGTACAGTTAATGTGGTTAACCCTAGTTGCAGTGCAGCAGGAAGTATTACCGGATTATCTGTGAGTGGTGGAACGACACCTTATCAATATGCTTGGAATGGTGTCGCGTCCGCAACTATTAATGCTACGAATTTAATTGCCGGTACCTATACGTTGACAATAACAGATGCTGGAGGGTGCACAGCTTCAAGTGGCCCATATACATTAACAGGTACTTCAGGACCAATTATTAATGCAAGTGCTGTGAATATTCAGAATGTGAATTGCTCTGGTGGACTTGGTTCAATAACGGGAATTACTGCTTCGGGAACAGGTTTGAGTTATTCTTGGACGAACTCAGGTGGGTCAGCTCTTAACGCATTCAATCTTTCTGCTGGGAACTTCACGTTGACGGTGACAGATAACAATGGTTGCACCGCCACTTCTGGGCCCTATAATGTAGGTACAGATACGGGTCCCACTTTAAATGAAATAGGTGTAGTACCAACTGATGCTACTTGCGGAAACAACAATGGTTCAATAACGGGTATTATCGCCTCTGGTTCCTCATTAACGTATAGTTGGAATGGAGTATCTTCGACTTCTGCTGACGCAAGTGGTTTGTCGCAAGGTATTTATACATTAACAGTCACTGATGCAGGTGGGTGCACAGTTTCTTCAAGTCCGATTACTATTAATGCAATTGCAGGACCTTCCATCGATGCTACAGTACTGGTAATAGCAGATGAAAATTGTGGTCAGGCAAATGGATCGATTTCTGGGATTTTAGTAAATGGAGGTACACCAAATTATTCCTATGCTTGGTCAGGAACTTCACAAACTACTTTGGATATAGCTGATATCCCTCAAGGGTCCTATATTTTAACTGTCTCGGATCAAAATGGTTGTACAGTTAGCTCGTCTGCAATTGCAATTTCAAATATTGCAGGACCATCCATTAATGAGACTGCAGTTACTGTAAATGATGTTCTGTGTGATGGAACATTAGGTTCTGTCGTAGGCATAGGCGATACAGGCAGTGGAAATACATATAGTTGGACAAACGGTGGCGGAAGTACACTAAATGCCTCCAATTTATTGCCTGGAACCTATGTTTTAACCGTTACCGATAATAGTGGATGCACTGTATCCTCGAATCCATATGTTGTTGCGCCACCGGTAGGATTAACAATAGATACATCTGGAATGAACGTTTCTCAAACGGCATGTACTTCAAGTACAGGTTCCATATCGGGTATCATAATTGTTGGAGGTAACAATCCTGTTCCTTCTTGGTCAAATGGTTTGGGAACTTTAGACATTTCAAACCTTTCTGCTGGTTCCTTAACACTAATAGTCATTGACGATCAATCTTGCTCTGATACTGTGGATATAACTGTTTCAACTGTGAATGGACCATCCATTAACATGAGTGCTATAGCTGTTGAATCTGAGCACTGTGGACAGTCTGATGGAAGCATATCAGGCGCATCTGTTTCTGGGGGAACTCCTGCCTACAGTTATCAATGGAATGGTATATCCTCAACAGGAGTTGATCTTTCAAATGCAGTGGCAGGAAGTTATACTCTCACCGTAACAGATGCTCAAGGTTGTACAGCATCCGCTACAGCAAGTATAAATGCACTTTCAGCTCCGATAATTAATTCTAATACCATTGTCGTCGTTCAGCCTACCTGTATTTCTGGTGGTTCAATCAATGGGATTACTGTTGTTGCTGGTGGCACTTACACATACTCATGGACAAATACGGCCCAATCAACGTTGGATTTGAATAATCTTTCAGCTGGAACATATGTATTGACTGTCACAGATGCTTTTGGTTGTAGCTCAACTGCAGGACCTGTAACTATTTTGGCTCCTGAAAATCCTGTTGCTGCATTCGATTATTTGCCGCAGGATCCAGGAATAAACCAAGAAGTTTCATTTGATAATGCATCTCAGAATATCGTTTCTTCAGTTTGGACCTTGGATTCTACAACCATTTCAACTGAGAATATTTCATATACGTTCGATAGTGAAGGGACTTATGAAG
>JBKDKG010000223.1:0-29009 GCA_046345095.1 Flavobacteriia bacterium
TTAAGCCAATACTTCTTTTACTTTGTCTGCTGCTTCTTGGAGAAGAACTGCTGAATGAACGTTCAATCCTGATTCATCAATCAATTTCTTTGCTTCTTCAGCATTTGTTCCTTGTAAACGTACAATAATCGGAACAGGAATAGATCCCATGTTTTTATAAGCATCAACTACACCTTGCGCTACGCGGTCGCAACGAACAATTCCACCAAATATATTGATTAGAATAGCCTTAACATTCGGGTCTTTCAAGATGATGTGAAATGCTTTCTCAACACGTTCAGCATTAGCAGTTCCACCTACGTCTAGGAAGTTAGCTGGGTTACCTCCAGATAATTTAATAATATACATTGTTTCCATTGCTAAACCAGCACCATTTACCATGCATCCAACGTTTCCGTCAAGTTTAACAAAGTTCAATCCTGCTTCATCCGCTTCTACTTCTGTTGGATCCTCCTCAGTTTTGTCGCGCATTGCCAAATAGTCTGGATGACGGAACAAACCATTTCCATCCAATGTTACTTTGGAGTCAACTGCGATGATTTTATTATCTGAAGTTTTTAATACTGGATTAATTTCAAACATCGAAGCATCAATTCCTTCATACGCTGTGTAAAGCGCTACAACAAATTTTGTCATTTGTTTGAAGGCTTCACCTGAAAGTCCAAGATTGAAAGCGATTTTTCTCGCTTGAAAACCTTGAATGCCAACGCGTGGATCAATGAATTCTTTGTATATTTTTTCTGGTGTGTGCTCCGCTACATGCTCAATGTCCATTCCACCTTCTGTAGAATAAACAATTACATTTCTTGCTTTTTCACGATCCAAAAGAACGGACATGTAAAACTCTTCAGTTTGTGCTTCACCAGGATAATAAACATCCTGAGCAATCAACACTTTGTTTACTTTTTTTGCTTTTCCGTTTGTCTGAGCTGTTTCGAGATGACCACCTAGAATGCCACTTACTTTTTCTTCCACCTGATCGATTCCTTTTGCAAGAACAACGCCATGTGAACCAGTTTCCTGAACAATACCTTTTCCACGACCACCTGCATGGATCTGAGCTTTAACAACATACCAACTCGTGCCTGTTTGCTCAGTTAATTTTTTTGCTGCTTCAACAGCATCTTCCACTTTATCTACCACCACGCCTTCTTGGATGGCAACGCCGTAGCTTTTTAAAATCGATTTACCTTGGTACTCGTGTAAGTTCATCTATTTGAATTTTTTGATGGATAAAAGTATAGTTTATCAATTAAAATTCCACCATAAAAGTGAGATTTGTTTTAATTGAATTTTGAAGTCTGTCGTTAACGTTAAAATTAAATTCTGGCATTTTTCCAAGAACTGCTTATTTCTCTCGATGCAAACTCCTTTTTGTCACGTTCCTTGATTGAATCCCAAATCTGATTGATGCCGTGTTGAAGCGCATCCAACTCTTCTTCCATAGCGGTATGCATTATCGTTGGATCTTCAAAATAATGTTTTATGAAATTCGTATCAAAATTTCCTGAACGGAAAGCTTCGTGTTTCAATACAAATTTACCAAAATCCAGGGTAGTCTTTAATCCAGAAATTTGATATTCATCAATTGCTTTTATTGTGCGGTTGATAGCTTCTTCTCTTGTTTTTCCCCAAACCACTAATTTTGCAATCATTGGGTCGTAGTAGATTGGAATATCCATTCCTTCCACGAATGCATCGTCCACACGAACACTTCTTCCACTAGGGATACGGTATCTTTTCAGGTTTCCGATATCAGGCGTAAAGCCATTGAGCGTATCTTCAGCATATACGCGCACTTCGATAGCATGTCCATGAATGCTCAACTCATCTTGCGACTTTGGTAATTTTTCACCTCGAGCAACTCTTATTTGCCATTCAACTAAGTCGGTGCCTGTAATTTCTTCTGTTACGGGATGTTCAACTTGCAAGCGTGTATTCATTTCTAGGAAATAAAAACGCATATCGCCATCTACGAGAAATTCAACAGTTCCTGCTCCTTCGTAATTACATGCTTTACAAACAGCAACAGCCGCTTCACCCATTTCTTTTCTTAATTCTGGGGTAAGAAGTGCGCTTGGTGCTTCTTCAACAACTTTTTGATGACGGCGCTGGATCGAACATTCTCGTTCAAAGAGATAAACTACATTCCCATGAGTATCAGCAAAGACTTGTATCTCAATATGTCGAGGTTTCGTTACAAATTTCTCAATGAACACGGCATCATCACCAAAGGAGGATCTGGCTTCATTTTGAGCTAATCGCATTTGTTCCGCAAAATCTTCCGAACGTTCAACCAAGCGCATTCCTTTTCCACCGCCACCTGCTGATGCCTTAATAAGGATAGGGTACCCAACTTCCTCGGCAATCTTAATGGCTTCATTTATATCGCTTATTGCTTCATCAACCCCTGGAACAAGTGGGACATTAAACGATTTTACAGCTTGTTTTGCACTGAGTTTGTCACCCATGACTTCCATGGATTCTGGAGAAGGACCAATTAGTTTAATACCTTCCGCTTTCAATTTTCTGGCAAAACCTGCATTTTCTGAGAGAAATCCATATCCTGGATGAATTGCATCGACATTGAGCTCTTTACAATATTGAATGATGAGGTCCTGCTTGAGATAACTCTCTGAGGAAGGACTCGCTCCTACGTATACTGCTTCATCTGCTTCCAAAACATGCGGCGCATTGCGGTCAGCATCTGAAAATATTGCCACACTGGCAATGTTCATTTTTTTTAATGTTCGGATTACTCTTCTAGCAATCTCCCCTCTATTTGCAATAAGTACTTTTTTCATTTAAGGCCGTAAGAATTGTTGTAAATGTACAGAATTGATTTTAGATGAATATGCGTTTTTGAGAACTTTGAACAAGTTAACTACGACAAATGAATGCTTTGTAAATTATTCTTCCGAAGGGATAGGAGTTTGCCTTTTTTTGCGTTTAACAGGATATTTTTTTGCCGCTTTTGAACGGAATATATCAAGAAAATATTGAGCTAATTTAAAATTATCAAAATTGTCGAAGTCTTCTTGATAATGAATACCTGCTCCTTGCGTAAATGGACCTAAGTTCTTTTCCTGGATGACCGAATAATCATTTGATTCATTGAATACATTGACACGAACAGTGCCACTTTCGTTCAATAAATATTCGAGACGAACATCACCTACAAGTGCACTTGTTGATTGACTAGAATTGGAAACATTTTCTACACCAAAACTGCCATTTAAAATCAATCTGTTGTCAAGGAAACCTTTTGAAACCCCGAATTCATAGGTGCTTTCACCTGTAACTTGATCAGCATCCAAATTAACATTTAGTTTGTAATCCTTTGAGACTTGCGAAAGCATGGAGTTTATTTGATTTGACACCAGATCCATGGCAGCGGATCCGCCTGCAGCAGTTGTCCCTCTCAAAGGTTGAAAACGCTTCCACAAAAGCAACGAGAAAAATTGTCTGTTCAATTCATCTTTATCAGCTGTTATCCTTGAAATGAGCGCCTTCCCTGATTCATCCGCCTTCGGGGCCTTAATGTCGAAACCAATCGTTGGTTTCATGAGAGATTCTGTTAATCCTAAGTAGCATTGTACTTTTTGATTACTTCCTGCCGAACTATTTTGAAGTTGATCTGGTGCTATTTCTGAAAAATTAGCGTAAACTTCATAATACGTTTTAATGTCTAATGTAGCGTTATAAGGATCACCAGTCCATGAGATTGTTCCTCCATCTTCTATGTAAAATGGTTGTTTGATTGGGCCCATTGCAAAATTATAAAGCCCTTGTTTTACCCGGTAAGTACCATCCATTTTAAGGTCGCCAAGGTTGTCAAGTTTTATCGCAATGTCTCCATTTCCATTGGCTGTGATTTCATCTCCAGTCATTTCATTAAAGATGATTTTCATTTTTGCGTCTGGAGTAACTCTAAAATTGAGGTCAAGATTGACGCCCGTAAAATCTATTTTTGGTTCAGTTATTTCATTTAATTCACTTCTTTTCTTGAACGTGATGTAGCTTTCTTCTTCTTCCAGCTCTGCCATACCATACATTGGGAAATTGACCGCTGTTCCACGCTGAGTTTTAAGGTCTACAGTAATGTCAATATTGTCAGAATAACCGAAGATGTTCGCTGTTCCCGTTACATACGCTTTACCGTAATAATAATCTCCTTCCTTGTATTTTGTGTTTAGAATAAGGAATTTACTCATAGTTGTATTGTTCGGAACAAAACTTATTATTCCTGCATCGTAAATGGAAAGATTCTTTTCAAGATCAAATTGAAGATCAAAGTTCCAATCTGAATAGTGCGTATGGTAAATAGAACCAATCAAAGAACCTGCATTGCCTTCTTCATCGGTAACGGGCATATTGTCTATGTAAAAACCGAATTCGTCTGCAGAAATTTTTCCATTCAAACCGAAATTGACACCGAGTATTTCGACTTTCGCATTTCCACCGAGTAAATTCACTTCACCTTCTAATTTTGGAAAATCTGGTGTTCCTCGAACCCTTAAACGACCATCGACAACACCTTTTATATTGTTGATGACATCAGGGTCCATAAAGGCGTTTGTGAATTGAAGATCTGTTTGGTCAAAAAGAAGATTGAAATCTAAATTGTCTGTTTCTCTTTCTAGAAAATAATTTCCATCAAATTTAAATGTTTGATTTCCTCTGTAAGTCAAATCTCCAATCAATCCGACGCTTTCGCTTCCTTTGTTCCATTCTGATTGTAAATAAACATCACCCACTTCTTGGTCATTTAAATATAATCCTTGAATCGCAGCATCACCAATATAATTCAAATTGGCATAAGGATTGGAAATGTAGCCCCAACCATTCACTGTTCCTTTCATGTTTATATCTGAGCCAATCAATTCAGCAATTTCAGAAAGGTTGATGTCATTCACCCGAAAATTTAATTTATCCGCGTCGTTTCGTGAAATGCAGCCATCCAAAGAAATAAACTGAGAATTGCGTTCAATTTTGAGTTTAGAAATATGAATTTCATTGTCGGTTATGGTGAAATCTGATTGATTTTCAATTTCCCATCGCTGATGGTTAATACTGAAATAGGATGGTATTAGCTCGAAATTCAAATGTTTGTTGCTAATAATATTTGTTTTCCAGGCAATATGTGATTCGTCATCAGTTCCTGGATCCCATGAAAGTTCTGAATTGAGAAGGCTTTGAGTTCCACGTGTTTTGAAACGAACATCCCCCAAAACAATGGAATCAGTATAATGAAATGAACTCAGTTTGTAATTTGCCGCAATTTCAGAACTAGATAGTTCTTGGTCAAGATCAACACCAATAAATTGCATCCCCATGTAATCAATTTCTTTTGAAGTTAAGCGCATGGAAAAATCTGATAATCGACCATCGTATGAGCCTTTCAAGAGTGTGTTTGATTCTATCTTTAAATCTGGAGCGAATATCGCTAGAAATTCATCTAGATTTTGTGTCTTGATTTCATAGGTAAAATGGCTGCGTGTCGATTGTTTCTTTTTCTTTTTGTCTTTCGGATTCTTAGTCTGAGCAGCGGCAATTGAAGGAAATACTTTCTGAAATTGTTCAGTAAAGTCTGCAATAATTGTGGTGAAATCTACTTTTCCTTCTATGCTCACCGTTGCCAAATCACTGCTGATAAAGAACCCATCTTTGGAAATACCCCGTTCAACGACTAAAGTGAGACTTGGTACCCTGATTTCCTTTCCATTTTCAGTGTAAAGTAATCCATTGAGTTTAATTTCACCTGCTAAGTTATTTGCTGATGTTCCAGTAATATCGACAGAAAAATTTGAAGTCAAGCGCGCTTGTTCTTTAACGTTAAGATTTAAGTTCTCTAAAATTGCTTTGGTAAGGTCAATCGAAAATTGCATATGTTGATTTCCTTTGAAATCAATCATGCCATCATACGTCAAATTAAGATTGTCATCCTTAATATCAACTTTAGCGACCAGAACATTGTCATTAAAACTACCTTCCTGTATTAGAATATTATTGTAGGCGTAACCCAAGTAGTCAAATCTATTTACTGTTCCATTAATTGATTTGAAATCAATGTTGCCAGTTGAAAAGGCCTCTCCAGATAAAGAAAAATTACCGTCCACTATACCAAAATTGGAGTCGTTCAAAAACGTGCCAAGCTGAAAAGAATGAATAAAAACATCTTGTTCTCCGCCGACGGAATGCTCAAAAATATAGGAGTCATTCTTCTTGTTTTCAGTAAAGAGTATTCCGTTTTTGAGCTTAACTGATCCTAAAGAAGAATTTATGCTATCCGCTTTGATTACAAATTGATTGTAGAATCCATCTAATCTTAGGTCGTATGTCTGGATATAGGAAAGGCGCTCAATGTATTTGTCAAATTCCATTTTATTGCTTGAAGCTGAAATGGGCAATTTTATTTTCTTTAAATCATTGATTGCTACGAATGCATAATCAATGTTTTCATTAAAAAATGCTTTTTCAAATTCACGGAAATCTGGCAGAACAAGATCTCCTTTGAGTTTTGTGGATTTACCTGTTCTAAAATCTAAATCAGTGATGTGAAGATTTTTTACTTTCTCTGTGACCTTTGCTTTTAAATGTACTTGTTGATCCATTCCTTCTAATGCAGTAGCGAAATAGGAAACATCTTTTAATGAGACCGAACTCATGGCTAATTCAGCATCGAAAGCCACGCTGTCTTCAAAAGTTTCAAAATCAATCATTTCATCCAATAATAGATGGAATTTTGGAATGTCTATTTTCGAAAAAGGCGTTTGGATATGGAGGTCTTTTATTTTCAATCCTTCAGGCGAAATGTTCACTCCCATCCTCAGGGAATTTAGTTTAAACCCACATTTTTCTTTCGTGTTTAACTTTTTAACAACGAAATTGAATTCACCGTTTAAATTATTGAATTGTGTAATCTCCAGATTTACTTTAGCCAGGTTGATGTGATCATAGTCCATCCCGAAATCAGAATATCCTTTCCTGAAATCATCGTATTTAAAATCAACATTCGATAACTCAAGGGAGGAGAGGTACACATCAAATGGTTTCGGTTTTTTTGTCCTCTTTCCACTGGAAAAATAATCAGCTAAAAATTCATAATTGTAGTCGCCATGAATACTGTCACGGTTTATATGTACGACTCCTTCATCAAGTTCGACATGTTTTAATTTGACAAAGTTCTTTTTGAGGTTCAATTCCTCCAATGTTACATAAAGTGTTTGAATCGAAGCGAGTGTGTCTTTCTGTTGATCTAAAACGAAAACACCATCGAGTGCAACGCGGTCAAAAAACACAATTGACAGCCCGTCAATTTTAACAGTAGTATTTAATTCTTTGGAAAGAAAGTTGGTTGCTTTTTGAGCGAGAAAAGTCTGCACGGGACTAGTTCGGATTGCAAAAAGGAAAAGTATCAAAGCGATGAGCAGCCATTCGAGAAAAATCCCTAAAGTGCGTGCAATTATTTTGAATACTTTTGACATCTGTTACAAACTTACGGAACTTGCCCGAAAAAGATATATACATTCTTGGTATCGAATCGTCCTGTGATGATACTTCAGCTGCTATTCTCAAAAATAACACCATTTTATCCAATATTATTGCGCGACAAGATGTGCATGAGTTATACGGAGGTGTCGTGCCGGAACTGGCAAGTCGAGCGCATCAACAGAATATAGTACCGGTTGTGGATGCGGCAATAAAAAAAGCGGGAATTTCAAAAGAACAAATTGATGCAATAGCATTTACGCGTGGTCCCGGACTCATGGGCTCACTCATTGTGGGTACATCCTTCGCAAAATCTTTCGCGATGGCACTGCAGATTCCTTTGGTAGAAGTGAATCATATGGTTGGACATGTTTTAGCGCACTTTATTGACGATGGTCAGAATAAAATGCCAAAATTCCCATTTCTATGTTTGACAGTTTCTGGAGGACATACGCAAATTGTGCTTGTTCGCGATCATTTGGACATGGAAGTCATCGGAACGACGATTGACGATGCGGCGGGTGAGGCATTCGATAAAGCTGCCAAACTACTTGGTTTTCCCTATCCAGGAGGGCCATTGATAGACAAGCACGCAGCAAATGGAAATCCTTCTGCTTTTAAATTTTCGAAACCAGAAATCAAAGACTTAGACTTTAGTTTCAGTGGACTAAAAACATCCATTCTATACTTTTTACAAAAACAAACTGCTTCAAATTCAGCGTTTATCGAAGAAAATCTCGATGATCTTTGTGCGTCCATTCAAGGAACAATTATTGACATTCTTTTAAAAAAATTAAAGAAAGCATCAAACGATTTGGGCATCAATCAAATTGCAATTGCAGGAGGTGTTTCAGCCAATAGTGGCCTACGCAAAGCGTTGACTGAGGAGGCCGAGATGTCAAATTGGGATATCTACGTTCCAAAATTTGAATATTGTACAGACAATGCTGCAATGATTGCAATTACAGGAAAATTTCTTTTTGAAAAAGGTGTGTTTTCTGATCAATCTGTAGCTGCATCACCAAGATATTCAATTTGATATTTGGAAATATTCGATAAAATGCTAGCTTTGTTCAGCGGGAAGTGCATTTTGTTCATTCTCGTTGCTTTCATAAACATAAAAAACTAACTTAATAGAAAGTCACTATTTTTTTCAAGCGATTATGGAACCGGAACTAATTGAAAAGGAATTGATCTCATCATTGAGTTTCAATGAGAAGCAGGAGATCAAACAACACCCAGAATTGCGCAGTCAAATCGACAACGCAACCATCTTGGGGAATGCACACAGGAGTAAAGTTTCGATCATTTTTCAAGATGATTCAGGCTTGAAACGTGTCGATACCACTATTTGGGCGGCTGGTACTAAATTCATCTGCTTAAAAGGAGGTGTCTGGATTCCAATTGATCGTATTCTAGAAATCAAAATCTAATTCCAAAGAGTAATCAATTTAACTTTTAGGATTTCAAGGATTATTGAATAAAAAGGTTCGTTTCAATGAATATCGATTTGTAATTTTGATGTAATTATAAATCGATGAAACATTTTTTATTTTCAATTTTCTTTTTGTTTTCAGTGAACCTGAGTTTTAGTCAGAACGCTGTAAACTGGACGTGGAAATACGATCAGTCGAATCAATCCATTGTTTTCAATGCTCAGCTTAGTGATGGGTGGCATTTGTACAGTCAGCATATCGGAAATGATATTGGTCCTGTGCCAACAGCCTTTTCATTCAAGCCTTCAGAAAAAATCACCTTAATTGATCAAGTTCAGGAGCCTGTTCCTGTTCAGAAGTACGATGAAAATTTTGAAGCTACCCTTGATTTTTTTGAGCACAGTGCAGAATTTATCCAAAAAATTGAAGTCATGGAAAATACATGGGTAGAGGGATTTATTACCTATATGATCTGCAATGAAACGATGTGTTTACCGCCAGTTGATCTTCCATTTAGCATTGAAATAACCAAATAACACCTACAAGAATGATTCAGAGAATATTTATCGCTATAACGTTTTTAACTGTTTTTTTAACGTCGTTTTCACAGGTGGAGTTACCTGAAGACAAGGTAAAATGGAGTTTTTCAATTGAACAAATAGACAACGAAGCAACCGTGATTGTCAAAATTAAAGTGGTAGATCACTGGCATATCAATGCTGTAAAGTTGCCGGCCGGTAGTTTCGGAATACCTACTTCTTTTGACTTAAAGGCTTCAAAAGATTTTAAATCTATTGGCGGAATTATCGAACCTAAACCTATCGAAAAGTACGATGATTTGGCTGATGAGCAACTGGTTTTTCACGAAGGTTCGATAACATTGAAACGTAAAATAAAAGTGCTTTCTGAAAAAGATTTTGAATTACAGGGCACGTTTGGCTTTCAGACATGCAACGATGTGAAATGTTTGCCAGATTATTCTGAGAGTTTTAAGTTGAAGGTAAAAGGAGTGAAATTGGATGCTGAAGCAAAAGAGGAAGCATCGGTCAATGAAGAGAAAGTGATAAAGCAAGATACGGTTGAGGAAACTGAAATAATTCAACCAGAGGAAAAAATAGTTTCAAATGATAAAAAAGAAGCAAAAAAGGAGGCAGGTCAATCATTGACATTGGTATTCCTTTTGGCATTTTTGAGTGGGTTTGCTGCCTTGATTATGCCTTGTGTTTTCCCAATGATCCCAATGACAGTGAGCTTTTTTACGAAGAGAAGCAAGTCACGCTCTGAAGGTATTAAAAATGCACTCATTTATGGATTCTCAATTGTAGCAATTCATGTTTTGTTGGGCTTACTTGTTGTTGTAACTGGATCCTCAAGTTTGTTAAATGAAATGTCAACCAATGTTTGGTTCAACCTCTTTTTCTTCCTCATGTTGTTTGTATTTGGAATGTCCTTTTTAGGGGCTTTTGAAATACAACTCCCTTCATCATGGGTAAATGCAGCAGATTCAAAAGCTGACAAAGGTGGCGTTGTTGGTATTTTTTTCATGGCACTGGTACTTTCTTTAGCATCATTTTCTTGTACTGGTCCAATTTTGGGTTCCTTGTTAGTCGGGATTTCTGCTGAAGGCGGTAGCACTGCGCTTCTCATTGGAATGTTTGCGTTCGGCTTGGCTTTGGCACTGCCTTTCATGCTTTTCTCGATTTTCCCGGCAATGATGAATTCGTTGCCAAGTTCTGGAGGTTGGTTGAATGTCGTGAAAGTGTTTCTTGGATTTATTGAAATCGCTTTTGCTTTTAAATTTCTTTCAACAGTTGATACTACCTTGCAATTACACCTGTTGGAAAGAGAGATATTTATTGCCATTGAAGTAGCCATTTTCGCTGCACTTGCACTTTATCTCTTTGGGAAATACAAACTTCCACACGACAGTGAAATCGATAGACTTTCAGTTGGACGCACAATGATTGCGACATTGGTATTGGCATTTACGGTATATCTTTTACCAGGAATGTGGGGAGCACCATTAAAATTAGTGAATGCCTATTTACCACCAGACTTTTACGCGGAATCACCAAAAGGTTTAGGAGGCGGAAATGCTTGGACAGCGTCAGGGGAAGAGCATGTGGAAGGGATGCACGAAGGGCCCCAAGGAACAATGGCATTTAATGACTACGAGAAAGCATTGGATTATGCTAAAAAAGTGAATAAACCTTTGTTTGTCGATTTTACAGGATGGGGCTGTGTCAATTGCAGAAAAATGGAGCAAACAGTGTGGGGCCAACCTGGAATAATTGAACACCTTCGAAATGATGTTGTGATTGTTTCTTTGTACGTTGATGAAAGAACAAAGCTTCCTAAAAATGAGCAAACATCAATTGATGTGAATGGACGTGCTTTTAGGGTTGAAACAATAGGTAATAAGTGGACAGCGAAACAAATCACTGAATATAAAACATCATCACAGCCTTATTATGTGATGAAATATCCAGATGGAAAGGACATTGAGATTGGTTCTGCAGATTATCAGAATCACCATGATCCTGCCGTTTTCAAAAAATGGTTGGACGATGGAATGGAAGCCTTTGGGAAAAATAAATAATTCATGAATCCTGCTAACTAAGCGGGATTTTTTTAATCCTTGAATTCAATACGCTCTACTTCCCGAGATTTTCTAATTTTATTCTGTGAATGATTTTCTTCTTACGCCAATTGAATTCCTAAAAGGAGTTGGTCCTCAGCGGGCTGAATTGCTGCGCACAGAAGTTGGCATATTTACCTTCGGTGATTTATTGAATTATTTTCCTTTTCGTTACATCGATCGATCAAAATACAATCGAATTGACGAGCTGATTTACCTGGATAGTTTTGCTCAAATGCGCGGTAGAATCATTCAAGTGAGTGAAAGTGGATCAACGAAACATAAAAAGCTCACGGCAAAGTTTCAAGATGAGTCAGGTGTGATAGATTTAGTCTGGTTTCAAGGTGGAAAATGGATTAAGCCATTGTTGAAAATTGGGAGTGAATACCAAATTTTCGGAAATGCAAAACTGTATGGTTCGACATGGAGTATTCCACATCCTGAGTTGACTGAATGGAAAGATGTTGGTCAAAAGTCGGGTTTGCAACCGGTCTATTCTTCAACTGAAAAACTTTCAGCCAAAGGCTTGCACTCCAAAGGAATTGAAAAGTTAACCGCTGCGCTTGTCGCACAAATCAAAGGAAAAATACCGGAGTCTCTTCCTGCGTATTTGATTTCAGAGAATAAATTAATTTCCCGCGAATCAGCCTACTTTTTTGTGCATAAACCTGAAAATGAACCGCATTACATTCATGCCCGACTGCGTCTGAAATTCGAGGAATTGTTTTTTCTTCAAATGGAATTATTACTCCGCAAACAAATTGGCATGCGCAAATCGCGAGGTTTTGTTTTTGAAGAGGTGGGCCAGGTATTCAATGATTTTTACAACCACTTCATGCCCTTTCAGTTGACTGGTGCTCAAAAACGCGTATTGAAAGAAATTCGGAAAGACTTTCTTGTCGGACATCACATGAATCGCTTACTTCAAGGAGATGTAGGAAGCGGAAAGACCCTGGTTGCCTTGCTTACAATGTTGATTGGAGTAGGGAATGGGTTTCAGGCAGCATTAATGGCTCCTACAGAAATTCTTGCTCAACAGCATTTTGAAACACTTTCTGAATTGATGAAAGAATTGCCTGTAAAACTGGAAATATTGACGGGTTCAACTAAAAAGAAAGATCGTCAAATAATCCATGAAGGACTTCAAAATGGAAGCATAAATATGCTGGTTGGTACTCATGCATTGCTCGAAGATGTTGTACAATTTTCTAATTTAGGAATCGTTGTAATTGATGAACAGCATCGTTTTGGTGTCGCTCAACGCGCAAAAATGTGGCGCAAAAACACTATTCCACCGCATGTCTTAATTATGACAGCGACACCAATTCCAAGAACGCTCGCCATGACATTTTATGGTGATTTAGATGTTTCTGTGATTGATGAATTACCACCAGGTAGAAAACCTATTACGACCTCTCATCGCTATGAAACCCATCGTTTGCGAGTTTTTGGATTCATCAGAGAACAAATAAAGCTTGGTCGACAGGTTTACATCGTTTATCCGCTGATCAATGAATCTGAGACGTTGGATTTCAACAATTTAATGGCAGGATACGAAGCAATTTCAAGAGCATTTCCTTTGCCAGATTTCCGAGTAAGCATTGTACACGGACAAATGAAGGCAGATCAAAAGGATTTCGAAATGCAGCGATTTGTAAAAGGGGAAACTCAAATAATGGTCGCTACAACAGTGATTGAGGTTGGTGTGAATGTTCCCAATGCCTCCGTAATGATTATTGAAAGTGCTGAGCGTTTTGGCTTGTCGCAATTGCATCAGTTGCGCGGGAGAGTGGGAAGAGGAGCGGAACAGTCGTATTGCATTTTGATGACCGGAGATAAATTATCCAAGGATACTTTGAAACGATTGGAAACGATGGTCCGCACGAACGATGGATTTGAAATTGCAGAAGTTGATTTGCAATTAAGGGGTCCCGGAGATTTGATGGGAACTCAGCAGAGTGGCTTGTTGAATCTTAAAATTGCAGACCTGTCAAAAGACCAGCAATTAGTCGTTATGGCAAGGGAAGAAGCTCGTAAAGTATTAGGTGTTGATCCCGAACTTCAGCAACCCGTTCACGCTACTTTGAAATTGATTTTGAGTGAGGTACTTCGTTCTAAACCAAATTGGGGTAAGATCGCATGATGTAACCTTGCGTCTTTAAAAAGCGTATGTTAGACACAAACAAAGCGTAATCATGAAGTTTTTAATCCTTCCATTTCTTTTTTGTTTTTCATCAATCTCATTTGGACAGTTGATGAATGGTCGATTACTAGAAGATGAGAGAAAGCTACTTTCCAAAAGTGATTTTACGATTCAAGATCAAAATCAAGGAGTTTTATTGTATGAATTAGCTGTCAATAGACTTGGTTCGGTTGCTTCTGTCCGATTAATCAACGAAGGAACAACAATAACTTCCACGCCTACAAGAGTGAAAGCGAAGAACTATCTAATGACTTTGAAATTTCAGGAAGGCACGTATTATCCTGAATTTCATCATGTAATTGTTAAAATAACAACACGCCCAACAACAATAGAAGCCCCAAAAAATTAACTATTCTGAAAAGATTCGTTTGTATTCATTCTGGTATTTTGCCAAAATAATTTTACGCTTCAGTTTTAAGGTAGGAGTCAATTCACCACCATCAATTGAGAATTCATGATCGAGTAATTCGAATTTCTTAATTTGTTCCCAATTTCCAAAACCTTTGTTGAATTCATTTACATCCAATTGAATACGTTCCCTGATTTGCGCATTTTCTGCAATGGAACGATTTGAGCCATCCCCAAGGTCGATTCCTTTTTTAGCAGCCCATTCTTTTGCATAAGCAAAACCAGGAACAATTAGTGCTGCTGGGAATTTTTCATTTTCCCCAATGACGATAATTTGCTCAATAAAACGTGATTCTTTGAATTTGTTCTCCATTGCTTGTGGCACAATATATTTTCCACCTGAAGTCTTGAAGATTTCTTTTTTTCGGTCTGTAATTTTTAAGAACTTTTCATCGACAAATGTTCCAATATCTCCTGTATGAAACCAACCTTCTGAATCTATCACTTCGCCAGTTGCATCAGGTAATTTGTAATATCCTAACATCACATTTGGTCCTTTAACGAGAATTTCACCATCTTCAGCAATTTGTACTTCTACGTTTTCAATAAGTGGACCAACAGATCCAAATTTGATTCCTTTTTCAAATTGATTAACTGATATTACTGGAGACGTTTCAGTCAGACCATATCCTTCAAGTATTGGGATTCCCGCCGCCATAAATATTCGAGCTAATCTCGGTTGCAGTGCAGCACTTCCGGAAGCAATAGCTCTTACATTTCCTCCAAGAGCTTCTTGCCATTTGGAGAAAATTAATTTGCGTGCAATTGCTAATTTAATTTTGTAAAAAATCCCTTTTCCTTCCAGTTCAAATTCTTCGGCTATTGTCACAGCCCAAAAGAAAAGTTTCCGTTTTATTCCGGTTAGTTCATCTCCTTTTGCAATAATTCGATCGTAGACTTTTTCAATTAAGCGAGGCACAGCCGTAAAAACATCAGGTTTGACTTCCCGAATATTGTCGCCAATTGTATCCATCGATTCTGCAAAGTGAATGGAGCAACCAATGTACATATAGAGGTAGTGCAACATACGTTCGTATATGTGGCAAACGGGTAAGAAACTTAATACTTTTGAATTGCTATCAGCAGGAATAGCAGGTTGACAAGCATCAACATTGGAAAGTATATTGTTGTGCGAAAGCATTACACCTTTCGGATTTCCTGTGGTTCCTGAAGTGTAAATGATTGTAACAAGATCTTCACCTTTTACTTTTTCTTTCCTACTTTCAATTTCACTTTGGTCTATTTCCGAAGCTCTTTCATGGATTGCTGTCCAGTGAATAGCACCCTTTACTTGATCGAAAGTGAAAAGATATTGCAAGGTCTCTACCTCATTTTCGATGTTCTTTATTTTTCCGAACAACTCATCATTACCAACGACACAAAGTTTAATTCCTGCATTATTGAGAATATACTTGTAATCTGCTTCTGAAATATTCGGATACAGTGGTACAACAACAGCCCCTGTTTGCTGAATCGCAATGTCAAGAATGTTCCATTCATAACGATTATTCGAAGCCATGGCTACATTGTCTCCTTCCTGCACGCCATAAGCAACAAGTCCGCGTGAAACTCTATTGACTTCATCAATAAAATCTTCGGTTGAAATGCCAATCCAATTACCCGAAACTTTGGTAACAAACATGTTTTTACTTGGGTGATTCTTTAATTGGTAGTATGGGATATCGAAAAGTCTTTTTACCTGTATCATATTGATTGAATAAAGTTTCTGACCTAAATATATGAAAAATGCATTTAAGAAAATACAGAACTCTTTAATTATTTAAATGTTCGATGAAAACGGCATTTTATTTTGTAAGAGATTGAATTTGATAATTCTATAGTATATTTATCCAACATTGACGTTATAAATAAAAGTCAGTGTAACTTTTACCGTTGTCAAATTGTTTTAACTGCGTTCGAAAGCCTAAAATTGAATAGAAGGGAATACAATATCGTTGTTCAGAATTTAAGCAATCAGCTGTATGGCTTTGCATTGAGATTTATGCGAAATCAGGATGATGCAAAGGATGTTGTGCAAGATGTCTTTGAAAAATTGTGGGTCAACCGAAAAAAGGTAGAATTTGAAAAGGCAAAAGCATGGATGTTTACCACAGCACACAATTCGATGATTAATACAATCAATCGTAATCAGCGCATGCAACTTCCAGGAAATGAAAACATTCCTGAAAGACCGCGTAAAGACTTCAATGTATTTGAATCAGGTCAAGTGGTAGATCGTGCAGTAAATATTCTTCCGCCCGTGCAGAAGAGTATTATTTTGCTTAGAGACTTAGAAGGGTATAGTTATGAAGAGATAGGAAATATTCTTTCTCTTTCCCCTTCACAAGTCAAAGTTTATCTTTTTAGGGCGAGGAACAAGATCAAAAAGCAGTTAAAAGGTTTGACAGAACTGGTATGAGTAACCCTTCGTTTTCCAATATCGATCGCTGGCTCTTTGAGCTGATGGAAGGAAATCTGACTCCTGAACAGGAAGCTCAGTTGGAGGCCTTTTTAATCATGCATCCAGAACTGGACGTTGACCGCGACTCTTGGGAATTGGCGAAAGTGGATTCAAATGCAATTGTCGATTTTCCGGATAAACAAAAATTAAGCAAAAGAAGGCCGATTGGATTGTATATGTCGATGAGTTTGGCTTCTATGGCAGGTCTTGTTGCAATCGGAATTTATTCTATGTTGGGAGATTTTACTCACTTATCAAAAGAATCTACGCTGCTTTCTGAAAATGAGATCAATGATTCAGCTTTGAAACAAACAGGTATAAGAAATTCTGATAAATCAAATCAATTGGCTGAAACAAGTGATGAGTCTACCATTAATTCTGAGGAAGAAACTATTCCGCAAAATCAAGATTTAAATCCAGATATTAAAATCGCAAATTCTTCTTTTTCAACGAATGGATTAAGTGCAATGAACATACCGGATTTAGACTTGGTGTTCCAATCGAACGATGCTAATTCAAGAAGTACGTTGACTAGTAATGTTGCTCGAAATAGCAATAATGAATCCATTAAGAAAGATTTACAAAAAAGCACTACACTAAAAACTCAAAAGGCAGTTCCAATTTTTGTAGCGAAGAATGAATCAGGGATTTCACGCAATACCTACAACTATAACACCCAAAAGAGATTTGCGGCGTCAGAATATCATTTATCGTTAAGTGCTCGCCTTGGAATTATTGGTAGAAGAGTTCAAAGAATGCTCGATAATCCAGTCGCGTTGAAAAACTTGAATGATCCTTATTACCATGTTCCTGGAATGCAGTCCAATGACATCAATTTTGCAGCTGTAGGTTCACTTTTAGCTACGCGTGTTCAAACCGTTTCAAGGGCACAATGGTTAGGAAAGTCCAATCAACAAGTTATGAATCAGATTTCAGTTGATGGCTATTCCTATGCAATGAGAGGAGGTGTTGGATTCCAATTTAATCACAATTATTATGGCAATGGATCAATTGAAAATTACCATGCATCATTTACCTATTCTCCAAAGTTTTCAATCTCGAGACAAATTGTTTTGGAACCAGCTGTCCGGTTTAAAATGGGGTCAAAAATGCTTGGCAATGCTATTCAAACGGGCTCAATGGTTGAATTTGATCGCATGAATGCACAACAATTTTATAGTGCGGGTCAACAACCTATTGGTCGAATGCTTTGGTACCGCGATTTAGGACTAGGATTGATGGTGAATACAAAATGGTTTTATGCCAGCGTCCAGCAAGACAATATTTTGAGACATTACGACAACATCTATTCTCAGGATTTTTCTAATCCAAGAAGAGCACCAAAACATCTTGTAGCAAGCATAGGAGCAGATTTTCAATCAGCTAAAGAAAAAATTATGATTTCTCCATACCTAGTTTACCAAAAAGAGGATCAGCTTTCTGAAGCATGGGCAGGATTTAATTTGAAATTCTATTGGTTAACGGTTGGAGGAGCGCTTTCATCTAATCTCGAACCTGCCGCATCCGTTGGACTTAAATTCAAGCATTTTATGCTGCAATACAATGCAGATTTAACGAATTCTCAAATATATAATTCTAAAAATCTTTCGCACCAACTTACGTTGCGCTTTTTAAGTAAACCAAGTAGGGTAGGTCAGCGATTGTTAAACCAATAAATGAAACCATGAAACGATTAATTATTTTTCTATTGCTTTTTGCAGGTCGGGGAGCAATTGCACAAGACCCCACGTTTACGCAGTTCTATGCTAATCCACTCTACTTGAATCCTGCATTTGCCGGTTCCCATGGTTGCCCTAGATTTGCTTTGAACTACCGTAACGAATGGCCCCAGTTATCTGGAAATTACGTCACTTACAGTGCGTCTTATGATCAATACTTCAAAAATATTTCTGGAGGATTTGGTGTTTTGGCAACACATGATCAACAAGGACAAGGAACAATCAGAACGTCTATGCTTGGTTTGATTTATTCTTACCATTTGCAGTTGGGTCGTAAATGGAAAATGATGTTTGGCGCCCGAGCGTCTTGGTATCAGAAAGCGCTGGACTGGGATAAATTGACTTTCGGAGACATGATTGATCCTCGAAGAGGATTTATTTATTCTACAGGAGATGTTCCAAGAGGTGGTTCTAGAGGATTCTTTGATGCTTCAGCAGGTATGTTGGTTTTCAACAAGCATTTCTTTGCAGGTGCAGCGTGGCACCATATGAATCGTCCTAACGAATCAATGATTATTGGTGACTCACCACTCCCTTGGCGATTTACAGGTCACGCAGGAGCAGAGATTGTATTGGGTAAAAAATCCAAGTATTCGAATGGAACGTCCATCATGCCAAATGTCATTTATCAATACCAGAATGGTTTTCAGGAATTGAGTGTTGGTACCTATGTAAAATATGGTTCGTTTAACGTCGGAGCTTGGTACCGAAATAGAGATGCATTTATCTTAACAATTGGAATTAACACAGGCAAATTTAAACTTGGCTACAGCTATGATGTTACTGTATCGCCATTGAACAATGGAGTATCAGGTGGTTCACATGAAATATCGATGGGTATCAATCTTACGTGTAAGAAGAAACCTGTTTCTTTCAAAACAATTTCCTGTCCATCGTTCTAAAAAATGTAACCTTTTTAGCAGTTTACGTTAAATGAGTAAATTTGCGGTTTGAGAATTATGAAAACACAAAACAAAAATATGCGAATCATTAATTTCTTTGCAGTCCTTTTGGGAGGAGCTATTTTAGCTTCTTGTGCGCGTGAAGCATCATCCTCTACAGGATGGAATTACAATGATCCAAGAACAGGAGGTTTCCAGAAGGTGCCTTACGTTGATCAGGAAACTGGTCCAGGTCTTATCCTTGTAGAAGGGGGTACTTTTACAATGGGACGTGCAGAACAAGATGTAATGTACGATTGGAATTCACGCCCTACACGTGTCACAGTTTCTTCGTTTTATCTTGATCAAACTGAAGTTACCAATTTCCATTGGTTGGAATACTTGTATTGGATTTCTCGTGCCTATGAAACATATCCAGTAGTTTATAAAAACGCATTGCCCGATACACTTAGTTGGAGATCACCACTTGGTTTCAATGAAGACTATGTAGAATATTACCTTCGTCACCCTGCATACCGTGATTATCCAGTTGTTGGTGTTTCTTGGTTGCAAGCAAATGATTTTTGTAAGTGGAGAACGGATCGCGTGAATGAATATATTTTAGTTCGTGAAGGAATTTTAGCATGGAATATCGATCAAAGAGACGAAAACACATTCAATACTGAATCTTATTATGCGGGACAGTACGAAGAGGCAGTTATTCGTAACGTACAAGATCTTAACCCATCAAATATTCAAGGTAAAAAACTAGGAACTCGTAATGTACGTATGGAAGATGGAATTCTTCTTCCCCGTTATCGCCTACCAACTGAAGCTGAATGGGAATTTGCAGCGACAGGTTTAATTGGAAATTTAGCTGAAGGTTCTGAAAATATTACGGACCGAAGAATATACCCGTGGAATGGTCACTGGGTTCGTAATGATGACGAACAATTCCAAGGGTCTATCAGAGCTAACTTCGTAAGAGGTAGAGGTGACTATATGGGGGTTGCAGGTAACTTAAATGATGGTGCTGATGTAACCGCTCCGGTAGAATCTTACTGGCCTAATGACTTTGGTTTGTACCATATGGCGGGGAATGTTTCTGAATGGGTAATGGACGTTTATCGCCCTTTGTCATCTGAAGATTTTGATGAATTCCGTCCTTTCAGAGGTAATGTTTTCAAAACAAGACTACTCAACAATGAAGGTGTTATTGATATCAAAAGCCAACAAGTAGCATACGATGTGCACGGAATGAAAGAATACTTAAACGAATTTGAAAGAATTCGCTACCAACGTATTTCTGCTGACAAACACGATCCAAATGATACTATAATTCCAGCAGGACTTTCTCAGAATGTATCATCAAGAAACCCTACACGTCGCGGTTATGCACCAGATCCTTTCTATGTATCACACAACAAGGCAAAAGATTCAATAGAATTAAAATTGCTTCGTGACATTAACAAAGTAATCGATGATGCTATTTTAATGAAGAACGACAAATATGACATTGAAGCATCTGCTTTAATTCAAGAAAGATTATTCGAAGGAATTTTTGCAGACGAATTAAGAACAGGTCCTGAAGGAGAAGAGTATGCATTTGAAATCATCTCTATGCTTCGTGAAGGTTTTACAGATTATATTCTCGATACACCTGGTAAACTTCGTTACCGCAACGTTACTGAAGAAGAAAACATTGGACGCTTGAACTACCGTCGTGATGATTACATGGATTACTTAGATGGAGATATCGAAACTTCAATCTACTATGCAAACGATGACAGGAAAAATGCGATCAACCAAGCGAATCGTGATCCAAACCTTATCATGTATCAAAGTGAGCACGAAGAATTTGGTTTGAATGGAGCACAAGTTAAACCAGGTGACAGAACATCTTGGCCAACTACATTGATCTCGGATAAATCACGAGTATACAAAGGAGGCTCATGGAAAGATCGCGCATACTGGTTAGCTGCTGGTTCACGCAGATTCTTAGATGAAGACAAATCAACATGTACAATTGGATTCAGATGTTGTATGAGTCGACAAGGAAGTCCAACTGGTATAAATTATCAGAACTCTAAAAAGAAAAAGTAAAATTTTGAATATTTTTAAAGCCCGATTCGTCGGGCTTTTTTTTTCAAACTATGAATAAACTATTTGAACTTTTTTACGATTGCAATGGTATATCAACTGATACACGAAAAATTGAAAAAGACTCATTATTTATTGCACTAAAAGGCGCTAACTTCAATGGAAATACGTTCGCCGAAACAGCGATTTTACTAGGAGCCAAATACGCTATCGTTGACGAAATTGAATTTAAAGTGAATGAAAAGATTTTTGTTGTTGATGATGCCCTTAAATATTTACAAGAATTAGGAAATTATCATAGAAACAAATTCAAAATACCTGTTATTGGAATCACAGGCAGTAATGGGAAAACGAGTACTAAGGAATTAATCAATGCTGTACTATCCACACATTATTCAGTACTCTGCACTAAAGGAAATTTGAATAATCACATAGGTGTACCTTTAACTTTACTTCAACTAAATAAAAAGCATGAGATTGCGATTATAGAGATGGGGGCAAATAAGTTTAAAGACATCCAAGAACTCTGTGACATTGCCTCCCCTACTCATGGTATTATTACCAATATTGGAAAAGCACATCTTGAGGGATTTGGTGGTTTTGAAGGTGTATTAAAAACCAAAAAAGAACTTTATGATTCTGTTTCAAACTCCCAAGGAACAATAGTTTACAATTCGGATGATGAAGTTCTGTCCAATAATTTACCGTCACAAGTTCAGATTTATTCCTACGGAACTGTAAATTCAGATATCAGTGGTAATTTAACATCCCTGAATCCTTTTGTTGCTTTCAGTTACAGCCATCAGGAATATGTTTCGCCTGAAATACAAACTCATCTCATTGGAAAATATAACTTTTACAATTTTCTTGCCGCTGTAACATTCGGTATACTATTTAAAGTACCCTACTCAAAAATCAACTCTGGAATAGCTGATTATGAGCCAGACAATAATCGTTCTCAAGTCAAAAAGACTGACAAAAACACGTTGATTCTTGATTGTTACAATGCCAATCCAACAAGTATGAAAAGTGCATTGGAAAGCTTTGCTATGATAGATCATTCATCTAAATACTTTATTATTGGAGATATGCTTGAATTAGGAACTGAAACAGAGAACGAGCACCTCAATATTGGCCGACTATTGGAAAATTTAGGAATTTATGGATATACGGTTGGTGAAGAATTTATGAAAGTACAATCAGAAAATTTCATTGGACAATTTATGAATCTTGAAGAAGCTACTAAATTCTTTAGGCAACAATCTTTTTCGGAAAGTCTGATCATTTTAAAAGGCTCACGTGGTATTGGTTTAGAAAATCTAGAAACACTTTTTTAAATCAAAAAAGGAGACCAATTGGCCTCCTTCGAATTTTATAGTTTTGAATGCTTAAGCGTTCAAAATACCTCTAGAAATCACAATTTTCTGAACCTCCGATGTACCCTCATAAATTTGAGTGATTTTAGCATCTCGCATCAAACGTTCTACGTGGTATTCTTTCACGAAACCATATCCACCATGAATTTGAACGGCTTCCACCGTTTGTTCCATTGCAACTTTTGATGCATATAATTTTGCCATTGCACTTGATTGATCGTAATTTCTACCTTGATCCTTATCGATTGCTGATTTATAAACCAATAATCGAGCAGCTTCAACTTCTGTTGCCATATCGGCTAATTTAAAAGCAATTGCTTGGTGTTTATAAATTTCTTTTCCAAATGCCTTTCTTTCTTTTGAATAAGCTGTAGACAACTCAAGTGCTCCACCTGCAATTCCCAATGCTTGTGCAGCAATCCCGATTCTTCCTCCAGAAAGTACTTTCATCGCGAATTTGAAACCAAATCCATCTTCACCTATTCTATTTTCTTTAGGAACTTTGACATCGTTGAAAAGCAATGTGTGCGTATCACTACCACGAATTCCCATTTTATCTTCTTTTGCGCCAACGATGAAACCTTCCATTCCTCGTTCTATAATAAATGCATTGATGCCTTTGTGGCCAGCTTCAACGTTGGTTTGGGCAATTACTAAGTAGACTGAAGCCGAAGATCCATTGGTAATCCAGTTTTTAGTGCCATTCAATAAATAATAATCTCCTTTATCAATTGCTGTTGTGCTCTGAGATGTAGCATCTGATCCTGCTTCAGGTTCGGACAAACAAAATGCACCAATCTTTTCACCTGTAGCGAGTGGAACTAAATATTTTTGTTTTTGTTCTTCTGAACCAAACTTTTCAAGTCCCCAACAAACAAGTGAATTATTTACAGACATACAGACAGATGTAGAAGCATCCACTTTCGAAATTTCCTCCATGGCTAAAACATAAGAAAGTGTGTCCATTCCAGAGCCTCCGTACTTAGGATCAACCATCATGCCCATAAACCCTAGTTCAGCAAGCTGTTTAATTTCTTCAGCAGGAAAACGTTGTTCATTGTCGCGCTGGATAACTCCGGGTTTCAAAACGTTCTGAGCAAAATCCCTAGCAGCTTCTTTTACGGCTAGCTGCTCTTCAGTTAGTTCAAAATTCATCATGTAATTCAGGTTTTATAATAAACAGTATGGTTGCAAATGTAAGTGATTAATTCTATTTTTCGACTTTATAAGGGTATGAGCGGTTTTGAAATAATAGGACTAATGTCAGGAACTTCCATGGACGGTCTAGATGTAGCACATGTATGCTTTGATTTCAATGGAGAAAATGATTGTTTTGAACTTAAAAACAGTGCAACGTACGATCTTCCTGAAGATATCGCAAATCGATTAATGACGGCTCCATTTGCAAATGTTCAACAGATAAGTCAATTGGATCATGATATTGCTCTCTTTTACGCCCAAAGTGTGAATGAGTTTATTTTGGCCAACAACATAGATAGAAATACGATTAGAGCTATCGCTAGTCATGGTCAAACAATTCTGCATCAGCCTTGGAATGGTTTTTCCTTACAAATTGGTCATGGAACGACTTTGGCTTATAATACCGGCATCCAGGTAATTAATGACTTTAGAAATCATGATGTTGTTGCCGGCGGTCAAGGAGCACCACTTGTACCAATTGGTGATTTTGGTATTTTCAATGATTTGGCTGAAGGATTTGTAAACATTGGTGGATTTGTAAACTGCAGTTTTAAAGATGTTGATGGAAAAATAATCGCCTACGACATATGCCCAGGGAATCTTCCACTTAATAAACTTGTGAATTCCAAAGGGTTGAGTTTTGATAAGGATGGTGAGCTTGCAGCTTCAGGTGAAATTAACTTTTATTTACTTGATTTACTTAACTCACTCGAATTTTACAATCAAACAGGACCAAAATCCTTAGGAACAGAATGGCTGGAGGAACATTTCTATCCTAAATTAAAATTTGACAAAGAAATAGAAAACAACCTGCGGACAATCGTAGAACATATAGCCATACAAACAGGTCAAAAATTAAATGATGCAGGACTTGCTAAGGTTTTGGTAACAGGAGGAGGTGCAAAAAACAACTTTTTAATTCAGCGCATTCAACATTATTTTAAGGGTAAACTAATTATTCCTGAAGATGATATTATCGACTTTAAAGAAGCGATAATTTTTGCATACTTGGGAGCTTTGTATCTGGAAAACAGGCCCAATGCACTTGCCTCCGTAACAGGAGCATCTCGGAATATGACCTGTGGAGTGCTGCACAAACCAGGGTTTTGATTTAATTTTTTCACACCTTTTACCGATTGTGTTTTTCGTTTAGGACAATTACCTTGGATTTGTTTCTTAAATTTGACCCTTCAATTTAGCAAGCTATGAAAGATTTACTCGACAGATTTGAAAATAAGCGCCCAGAAATTGTATTCGAATGGAAGGATGCAGAAACGGAAGCTGAAGGATGGGTGGTAATTAACTCACTTAGAGGTGGTGCTGCCGGCGGAGGAACTCGCATGCGAGTTGGTTTGGATAAAAGAGAAGTTGAGTCGCTTGCAAAAACAATGGAAGTAAAATTCACAGTGGCAGGCCCCCCAATTGGTGGTGCGAAATCAGGAATTAATTTTGATCCTAAAGATCCACGTAAAGAAGGCGTTTTAAAAAGATGGTTTACAGCAGTATCACCTTTATTAAAGCATTATTATGGAACAGGTGGGGATTTGAATGTTGATGAAATCCACGAGGTAATTCCTATTACAGAAGATTGCGGTGTTTGGCATCCACAAGAAGGTGTATTTAACGGTCACTTTCAACCAAGAGAAGCGCAAAAAATCAATCGTATCGGTCAATTGAGACAAGGTGTATTGAAAGTTATTGAAGACAGTAAATATTCACCTGATGTCAACCGAAAATACGTAATCGCCGACATGATAACTGGCTACGGTGTAGCCGAATCAATCAAACATTATTATTCAATTTGGGGTGGTTCTGTTGCTGGCAAGAAAGTTATCGTTCAAGGATGGGGAAATGTTGGTTCAGCAGGAGCTTATTACCTTGCGCAGCAAGGGGCAAAAGTTATCGGGATCATTGATCGTGTTGGAGGATTAATCAACGAGAATGGTTTCACATTTGAAGAAATTCGTGATTTATACCTCAACAAAAATGGAAACGAGTTGGCACATCCGAATTTGATTTCCTATAACGAAATGAATACACGTATTTGGAATCTTGGTGCCGAGGTATTTATTCCTTGCGCCGGATCGCGCATGATAACAGAGGCACAGCTTGATCAAATGATTAGTGGCGGAATGGAAGTTATTTCATCTGGAGCAAATGTTCCTTTTGCTGATCCTCAAATTTTCTTTGGTCCGATTGCAGATAAAGCAGATAATTCTATTTCCATCATTCCTGACTTTATTTCCAACTGCGGTATGGCGCGCGTTTTTGCCTACCTCATGAGTAATGATTTGAAAGAATTAACAGACGTTGGTATTTTTGAAGACACTAGTAACATCATTCATGATGCCTTAAATAAAACAAACGGTAAAAATCCAACAAAAACTGGAATCGCGAAAGCTGCATTCGAAATTGCTTTAGAGCAACTCGTGTAAGTCAAAATGGCTTTTACGTTGTTACTCCTTTTTGTTTTTACACTAGGCTACACCCTAATAATCTTTGAGCACCGATTAAAGATAGACAAGCTAATTCCAGCACTCTTAATGATGGTAATCGCTTGGACATTGATAATGCTTGGAAACTCATCAGTCAATCAATGGTTTGCTGAAAATCCTTTAACAGGTAAAGTTGAATTGGTGCGACTCGGATTTTTTGATTCAAACGCCCGTATTGAACTCTTCAATTCAACACTCCTTCACCATCTAGGAAAAACCGCTGAAATACTAATATTTCTGATGGGTGCAATGACAATTGTTGAATTGATTGATCATTTTGATGGATTCTCATCAGTAAAAAACATCATCAAAACAAAGAAGAAAATCAAATTATTGTGGGTGATTTCTTTCCTTGCATTTTCCCTTTCGGCAGTAATCGACAACCTAACTGCTACAATTGTATTGATTACTATTATTCGAAAAATAGTAGCTGAACAAACGGAACGCATTTGGTTTTCTGGATTTATTGTTATCGCAGCAAATGCTGGTGGTGTATGGACTCCAATTGGAGATGTAACAACTACCATGCTTTGGATGGCTGAAAAAGTGAGCAGTTGGCACTTAGTTAAAAATCTCATAATACCTTCATTACTCAACATTTTTGTTCCGCTTTTGATAGCTTCTTTCATGAGTATTTTCAAAGGAAACATTTCAGGAAGCGCAGAAAATGACACCTTACAAAAAGGCTCTAACGGAACATTAATTCTGGGAATAGGCATGATTATTTTTGTTCCTCTCTTTAAAACCTTAACACATACCCCGCCCTATTTGGGAATGATGCTCTCATTGTCTATAATGGCCATTTTTGCGGAATATAAAAGTAAACGAGCCCTATCACTCACTTCCATAAGTGAAAATCAAAAAACTGAATTCAGCCCCACTTTAAAAGCTGTTTCTCGCATTGAAATTCCTTCCATTTTATTTTTCTTAGGAATCTTAATGACTGTTGCAGCGCTAGAAAGCACTGGTTTGATTCATGATTTTGGAAAAGCCGTAAATCAATCCATGTCATCTTTTCAATTTGTGACATTGATTGGCTTTGCTTCAGCAATTTTTGACAATGTTCCGCTTGTAGCAGCCAGTATGGGTATGTTTAATCAACAAATAGATGCAGATGTATGGCATCTTTTGGCATATGCCGCTGGAACAGGAGGTTCGATGCTTATTATTGGTAGTGCTGCAGGCGTCGTGGCTATGGGCATGGAGAAAATTTCTTTTTCCTGGTATTTGAAAAATTTAACCTTTCGTGCCTTCCTGGGTTATATCGCAGGAATCATAGCATTCTGGCTATTAAATTGAGGTAATCAAATAGATTTACATTTAGATAACAATTTAGTGTGAATATCTAATTCCTTCTCTTTTTAAAGTAGAATAGTGATTGAATACTTTTACATTACAAAAATTATGTCTGCAATGAAGAACAAATTCAAATACCTTATAGCGAGTACATTTGTGCTTGCTGCAACTGTAATTTACTCACAAGTAGAAACAGCCGGTTCTGAAGCAATTCCAGCTCCAGTTACAAATCCAGCTAAAATCACCGAAGAAGTTTCGGCATTTGAGTTCTTGATGAAGGGTGGTTTCTTCCTTATCCCAATTGGTATTCTATTGTTTTACACGTTAGTAGTGATGATTGAAAAATTCCGCTATATCCGCAGAGTTTCAAAATATAATGATCACTTGTTGCCTGAGATTAAATCAAATCTTCAGTCTGGCAATTTACAGCCAGTCCTAGATACCTTATCAAGAGATAATTCTGCCTATGGCAACGTTATACGTGAGGGAGTTATGACAATCGGCAGACCTATTGGTGAAATTGAATCGAATATGGAGAAAATGGCCAACATCGAAATTGGAAAAATGGAAAAGAATATAGGGCACCTTGGTCTCATTGCAGGTATCGCACCAACTCTTGGGTTTATTGGAACAATCTCCGGGGTAATAAAAATCTTTTACAGTATCTCAATCACTGAAAATGTAAGTATTGGTAACATCTCTGGTGGACTTTATGAAAAGATGATCAGTTCTGGTTCCGGTTTGATTGTTGGTATTATCGCATTTACTGGTTATCACTTATTGAATGGTATGATTGATAATTATGCCCTAGCAATTCAAAAAGTGAACCTAGAATTTTTAAACCTTATTCAGCGACCTAGCGATGGCAATAAGACGAAATAGAAGGTTCCATGCAGAGGTAGCTACTTCTGCATTGAGCGACATTATGTTCTTCCTGTTATTGTTCTTCTTGATTATTTCAACGTTGGCAAATCCGAATGTTATTAAGGTTCCCTTGCCAGAGTCAAAAGCAAATGAAAAGACGAATAAACAACATGTAACGTTAACAGTTACCAAGGAAAAGCAATACTTTGTAGATAAACAAGAGGTTGCTTTTGGCAGTATCGCTCAAGTCTTACTTAGTGAGACAGCAAAATTGAACGACAAGACCGTCATATTGCGAATTCCTTTTGACCTTCAGGTGCAAGATCTTGTGGACCTTTTGCAGATTGGTATGGAAAATGATTTGAAAGTTATTATAGCAACAAAATCAGACCAATAAAATTGTAACGGAACAATTTTGATT
>JBKDKG010000224.1:0-2388 GCA_046345095.1 Flavobacteriia bacterium
TGCTGGGACCTCGCTAAGTTCGCTCTTGAATTCGCAAATGCAGAGTGGGACGGGCTGTATGGCTTTGGAAGAAAACTCGAAAAAGGAGAGTGTATTATGCCTGGTGATATTATTCAATTTGAAAAAGTGAAAGTAAAATGGAACGATGGTCAAAAAGATTATATGGAACAATTTCCACATCATACAGCAATAGTATACAGTGTTTCGAGCAATGATCAGGTTCAGCTAATACACCAAAATACTGGCTATAATGGTAAAAAAGTTACGACAAGCCCATTGAATTTTAAAGGAATAACAGGTGGTAAATTTACAATATATCGACCTGAATCAAAGTAATTTATATTCGCTCTAAAACATAGGAAATGAGTGCATTCATTTCTTCTTTGTACCCTTTCGAAAATTCCATCTTTGGTCGATTAGCGACGCCTAAACAAATCGTTGCACATTGATGTCCCATTGCCCTGCCGAGAGCAAAGATAGCTGAGCTTTCCATTTCGAAATTAACTACACGGTGAGAATTTCTTTTGAAATTTGTCAATCGCTCATTTAGATGTTTAACTGAATTAGGAACCCTTAATTGCCTTCCTTGTGGACCATAAAATCCGCTACTTGTGACGGTGATTCCTATATGCGTCTTTTCTGATTTTAAGCGATTTGTCAAATCACTTGTGGAAGAAATCAAATAGGGCTGAATGTCGACAGGCAATTCGAGTTCTTCAATCATAGCATTTTTAAGATTGACTTCTTTTTCTGAAAATTCAATTTGATAAAAATGTGCAATATTGTCTAATCCGAATGCATGTGAAGATAGTAGATAGGAGTGAACTGGAATTTCTGGCTGTAGAACACCACACGTTCCAATTCGAATAATTTCAAGTGAAGTTTTTATTTCTTTGTCTTTTCTTTCCACCAAATCAATATTGAACAATGCATCAAGCTCATTCATCGTTATGTCGATATTGTCAGTCCCTATTCCAGTTGATAGAGCCGAAATTCGCTTTCCCTTAAAAATTCCTGTATGACAAACAAATTCTCTGTGTTGCGACTGGTGTTCAATGGTGTCGAAGAAAGATGAAATCATAGCGACTCTATCTTGGTCGCCAACCAGGATGATTTTTGAAGAAATATTCTCTGGTGATAATCCTAAATGGTAGACGCACCCATTGGTATCAAGCACTAATTCTGAAGCTGGATATTGCATAGTTAAAAATACAAAAAAAAAGTGCCGCAAGAAGCAGCACTTAGAATCATATCAATGATTTAGATCAATTACCAGTAACACTGCCAAAGACCTTTTTCAAAAGATCGGAAACACGCGCTAAAGGGTCTTTTCTGATTTTGTTTTCTTCAATTTCAACCATATGAAACAGTCCGGCAATTGCTTTTTCAGTAACATATTTGTTCAAGTCTGGATTTAATTTTTCGCCACCAGTCAAGGTCATGGCACTGTTATATTTCGTAATGATAGGGTTCCAATATTCTGTCAGTTTTACTTTAGATATTGCAGCTTCCACTTTTGGGGCAAATGCGGCAGTTAATTTAGCAGTTGTATTGTCTTTTAAAAATTTTGTTGCCGCTCCATTTCCGCCATTTAATATTCCAAAACCATCTGAAATACTCATATTAGTAATGGCATCGGCAAAAATGGGTAGTGCTTCTTTTGTTGCTTCCTCAGCAGCTCTATTTAAAGTCGTTTCAAACTTCTCTACTTGTGCAGACATTCCAAGATCTAGTGCTTTCTGTTTCACTTTTAAAGCATCCTGAGGAAAGGGTAGACGTATGTCTGTGTTTTTGAGAAAACCGTCTGTTACAGAAGTTAAATTAACTGAGTTTTTAATTCCTACATTCAATGCTTCTTTCAAACCGGAAATGACTTCCTCATTGGATAATTGTGGCTTAGAAGGTGTAGTTGTTGTTACAATACTAGCCGCATCTTCTAATACTTCACATGAAAAGTAAAGCATAGATGTACATAGTAAAACAACAGGAATAACAATTTTTTTCATAGAAAATGATTTTATCAAACGTACTAATTATTTATCAGCACTTCAATAAGTGTACCAATCATTTTAACGAATGACGTTAATGTGGCCTGAGAATTCGTACTTATTGTCGTTTATTAAGTCTTTAGCTGTCGCCCTCCAAGAGTAGGTGCCCGCTTGAACTTTTTGATTGTTGTATGTGCCATCCCAACTCGATTCCGGATCACGTGATTCCCAGATTATTTCGCCCCACCGATTGAAAATGAAAAATTCAAAGTTATATACGTCAATACCTTGGATGTACATTTTCCAACTTTGATTGAATTCATCGCCATCAGGAGTAAATGCATTAGGTGCGAAAAAGATAACATCTTGAACAATGTTCATATCACGGGAAATAGTGTCT
>JBKDKG010000225.1:0-4130 GCA_046345095.1 Flavobacteriia bacterium
GGATGGTACTGCAAAGGTGGGGTAGTTATAGGAATTTCAGATCAAATGAAGATTCCTGTTAAATACATCGGAGTGGGAGAAGGGATAAATGATCTTCAGCTTTTCAATAAACACGAGTTTGTAGATTCGTTGTTTGAATAATTGCCAATTTCCTCCCCGACTCGACAAGCTCAGCGCATCGCCTCAATCCACCTTTAGAGGGGGAAGTAAAGTTTCTCTCCTTGGGGAGGGAGTAAGGGAGGGGAAGGCAAAAACTAAATTGCAAAAATAAAGCATCACCCATGTTTCCTAGGTACATACTTCACGGGCGCCTCATTGAATGCCGTAAAATTGAAATCAATAACTAGCAAGTTAGATAAAGTGGTTCCCAGTGCACTTGCGATTCGGGCGTAGGTGAGCAATTGTGGATTGGATTTTCCATTTTCGATGACAGAAAGATTGGATTTCTCCATACCAATCTGGTAGGCGAGGTCTTGAAGCGTTATTCCTTTTCGCATTTGACGTATTTGCTGACCAACCAGCTTTGGCAATTCTTCATCCCTATATCCTGTTATTAGGACAATTTGTCTAAAATAAATACTGTTTTTTTTTTTTTTGATTCATTTAAATGTGTTAATATTGACATTATATAAGATTAATATACTAAAAATTAGTCTTTTGATTGAAGCTACTAATAGTTTTTTTTAATATTTTTTAGTTGCGAGGAACAAATCTTGTAAAGCGGTCAGAATGAAAATATGTTCATGCTTGTTTTGGAATAAGGTAATTTGTTTCGGTGTTATTTTTTTTAGCACTGGTTTTTTGACCTATTCTCAATGCAACGATTTTTTCATTCAAGGAAATGCCTCGGCTACGGCATGCAAGGATGCTATAGAAGATGTTGTTTGGGTCAGGGCTGCGTCTAATCTACGAAACACGATTAGCGGCAACTCCTTGACTAAATCAAGCAGCAATGGTAGTTGGGATGGGAATGGCTTTTCACACCAATCTGTAAGCGACAATGGTTACATGCAAACGACTGTTGCAGAAACCAATACAGAACGGATGATTGGTTTGAGTGCCACGGATGTAAACACATCAGAAACGGGTATTCAATTTGCCTTTTATCTTCAAAGCAATGGAGGTCTGAGAATATCCGAATCAGGTTTAGATAGAGGACCTTTTGGATCTTATGCCAGTGGTGCTGTGTTGAAAATTGCCGTAGAGAATAACGTTGTTAAATACTACCGAAACGGAACTGTTTTGTTTACAAGTACGGTTGCACCAGTCTTGCCTTTGTTTGTTGATGTATCAACATTTACCGCAGGAGCAACGGCGAATGACGTGAAAATAGCTAACGGCTACAATAGCACCTTTACAGCGGTGGGTACAGGTTTGGGTACCGCACCTACTTATCAGTGGAAGCTTAACGGGGCTAATGTCGGAATAAATAGTACTACCTACAGCAATGCGGCATTGGTTGGAGGTAATGTTATTTCATGCATCGTGATTCCGGATCTCGGAGGATGTTCAGGAAATGCCTTTACCTCCAATAATATAACTATTCTAGAACCTTCCAATTCAATAACCACCTGGATCGGAACAACCAATGCATGGAATACTGCAGCGAACTGGTCAAACGGAGTGCCTACTAAATACACTACGGCGGTCATTAATACAGGAGCCAATCCTGTAATTAGCACGAATGCGGTTGCTTACGGTATTACTATTGGTTCTGGTAGAAGTCTTACCATCAACAATTCTTCACTTACTTTAGAATTATATGGGAATTTCACTAATCAGGGAACCTTTACGGCGAATAACAGTACCGTCGCTTTCTATGGCTGTTCTTCAGCCAATACTATTACCTCAACTTCATTGTTAACATTTAACAATCTTCTTGTTGAAAATATCAATGGCGTAAACTTTGGAGGTACTACTAATGTTGATGTTAATGGCACATTAAATCTAACTTATACTGTCGTTTCTACGGGAGTCGGTGTATTGAATCTGAATAATTCTACAGTTGCTAGCTTGTCTTATACAAGTGGGTTTGTGAATGGAAATCTTAGAAGAAGGATTGCTTCAAATACGAGTACATATTTCTATCCTATTGGAAACGGAGTAAATAGTACAGACAGGCATTTGGGAGCAATCATTAACAACAACCTTGTTGGTGTTACGTCAATCACGGGATCGGTAACAGATTTTAATCAGGTTGCACCAAATAATGATGCTTACCTGAATACCAGACAACAAGGCACCTTCATTGATGCTACAATTGGAGAAACGGTAGGACAAAGTGTAATTTGGAGATTTACACCAAATTCTGCTCCTACTGGTGGTTCATATGGGGTAAGGTTGTATATTGAAAACACTACTTTAAGTGCTGCAGATGATAATATGTTTTGCCCGCTCAAACGATCGAACACAACAACCTTCTCAAATTTCCTAACATTGGATGCTACTACTTCTATACCATTGTCCAATAGTGCTGGTAGAGTATATAATAATGGTAGTGGATATGCTCAACGAACAGGCTATACCGGATTTTCGGAGTTTGTTATTGGGAAATCTACATTAGGTCCCCTTCCTATAGAATTGATATTCTTTAAAGCGTTATGCATTAATGGTTTAACAGAGCTTTATTGGTCAACGGCAACTGAAAACAACAATGATTTCTTTACTATTGAGAAGAGTCGTGATGGGTTAAATTTCGAAGTGTTGGCTAATATTTCTGGCGCTGGAAACAGTACACAAGTTTTGCAATATGAGTTCGTTGATCAAAGCGCGAATGAAGTTGATGTATTGTACTACAGGTTGAAACAAACCGACTACAATGGATCATATACCTATTCAGAAATTGTATCTGTTGATTGTATTTCTGAAATAGCTGATCGTTTAAGTGTGTATCCAAATCCAGGAAAGCACGAATTAACCGTACAATATGCTTCGAATTCTTCTGAAAAAACAAGCTTTAGTATTCTTAATTCGAATGGTATTCTGGTTCTTCGTGGAATGGTAAATAAATTAGAGACCATTAACACTGATCACCTCGCTCCGGGTCTTTATCTTGTTGTTTTAGAGAACGGAGAAAGTTGTAAATGGGTTAAAGAATAGTACTATTTTCAATTGCTGTTTTGCACAGTTATAGCTACTGAAAAAATAACTTTTCTTATTTCTTTCTGTGAAATAAATCAGATACGTTGGCGATTACCAAGTTGGATGGTACTGCAAAGGTGGGGTAGTTATAGGAATTTCAGATCAAATGAAGATTCCTGTTAAATACATCGGAGTGGGAGAAGGGATAAATGATCTTCAGCTTTTCAATAAACACGAGTTTGTAGATTCGCTGTTTGAATAATTTTCTATTCTACATTAATTAGACGATTTCATTTAAAAATGTGAAATTATAGCATCGCAATCAGTTCGATTGAGTCTTAATGCTGCATTTACTTAAATTTGCCAAAGATCTATATTTTCAATTCTTTATGATGAAAAAGCTTAAAATTAACGGCCACGGACATTTACTTCCTGAACCAAATGAAATCCCCAAGTTCATGAGGGATAAAAAGCTTTTTTGGATTGATGAAGACAAGAAATTCATGCGTCAAGATGATTGGTCGCGACCAATTACAGATCCCAGCTTCTTTTTTAAGGAAAAATTGGAATGGATGGAGCACTATGGTATTGATCATGGCGTAATGCTCAATCTTTCGCAAGTTTATTGCAATGGTTGGGAGCGCCAGGATGCATTTGATGCAATACGCTGGCAAAATGATTTCAATGCAAGTATTCAGCAGCGACGCCCGGATAAATTTACGTGTGGATTTGTTGTTCAGCCACTATACATGGATGATGCTTTGGCTGAAATCGAGCGCTGTGTTGAAAAGTTGAACATGTCGTTGCTTTGTTTGCCGACACATTTTCTCAATAAAGAAGGAGAATGGCTTTCTATTGCTGACGAAAGTGTGTTTCCCATCTTCGAAATGGCTAATAAATACAAGTTGGCAGTAGAGATTCATCCTTACGACGGTGAAAAAATGGTCAAACTGAAAGATGTTTATTGGCGCTTTCATTTGGTTTGGATGATGGCTCAAACTGCGGATACATTGCATTTGTTTACATTGAAAGATATATTGAATAAATTC
>JBKDKG010000226.1:0-5145 GCA_046345095.1 Flavobacteriia bacterium
CAGGATTCGCTCCTGAACTATTCAAAATAAAATATAGTTTCTCATGCAACTCTACATTGTTAGTAATCAATGCTCCCATAACAACATCGGAATGTCCGCCAAGGTATTTTGTCACAGAATGCATAACGATATCTGCTCCAAGATCTAGTGGATTTTGCAAGTAGGGTGAAGCAAACGTGTTATCTGCCACCATTACAATTCCTTTCTCTTTCGCAATTTTAGCACATGCTGCAATATCGATGATCTGCATGGTCGGATTGGTAGGCGTTTCTGCCCATATCAATCGCGTTTTTTCATTGATATAATTGTGCAAATTAGTTGCATCTGTTAAATCAATAAAATGAAATTTAATGCCAAATTTTTCATAAATCTTCGTAAACAAGCGGTACGTTCCACCATATAGATCATCACCGGTAATAACCTCATCGCCAGGAGAAAGTAATTTCAATACGGCATCTGTAGCAGCTACCCCACTGCTAAATGCAACGCAATGTTTTCCGTTTTCTAATGCTGCCAACGCATCTTGCAAAGCTTCTCTAGTAGGGTTTTTACCACGCGCATAACCAAACCCTTTATTTACTCCAGGCGCTTCTTGTACATACGTTGAAGTTTGATAAATAGGTGTCATAATTGCACCTGTGGTTGGATCTGGCTGAACGCCAGCATGTATGGCCTTCGTCCCAAACTTTATGTTCTTTTCGTTGCTCATATTTTAATTTCCTTTAATGACTTTAATTTGTACTTTTCTGTCCAATCTTTTTTGTTCGTCGCTGTATGACCCTTTATAAAGTGACTTTTCCTCACCATAATAGTAAACTGTCACTTTTTGTTCAAGATAACCTGCGTCAACAATTTTACGCATGAGTGTTTCAGCACGTTTCTTTGACAGAATCAGGTTATAATCTAAACTTCCATCTCTATCCGTATTTCCTACAACAATAAATGTTACTGAACCACCTTGTTTTTTAATGTCCACCATAAATTTATCGAACTTTTCTTGCTCAGTGGTGGAAATATTCGATTGATCTGAATCAAAATAAACGTTCAATTCTTTTATTACCGTTTTATTTTCCATCACTTTATTCAGCTGATCTCGGGATGTCAATACGTTTCGAATAGTATCATTATTGCTTAATACTTTTATTTGAGAATTGGTGTGATTCGGATCTAATTCAACTTTTTTGTCATTGATTTTGTCAATGTTATTTTTATCAACGGGGCAACCACTGTTATAGACTGAACCCGCTAAATCCGGACATTTATCCACATTATTGGAAACTCCATCCCCATCATTGTCCATGCAGCAACCTGGGTTCTCGAAGGGACAACCGTTGTTCAATTCAATACCCGGCTCATCTGGACATTTATCTGCTACATCTATTACGCCATCGTAATCTCTATCGGGACAACCCAAGTGCACTCCCAATCCTTTTACTTCAGGACAGCGATCGTTCATATCAATGATGCCATCACCATCCGTATCTGGACAGCCTCTCGTATTCAATGGGCCCTGATCATAAATACAGTAATCTTCCTTGTCTGGTATGCCATCACCATCTGTATCAGGACAACCATCTAAGGACAATAAACCAGGATCACTAGGGCATAGATCTCTCAAATCTGAAACCTTGTCTTTGTCTTTGTCAGAAGGTGTTTTGTAGCGAACACTGTAGGACGCACCAATGTAAAAACTTCTGGTTAAAGAAGACTTTTGGCCAAACATGAATAGGATGTTATTCGATCCTATAAAAGCTGAATATCCATAGAGGCTCAACCTACCCGCAACTCCGACATAAAACTTACCATTTCCCATTTGAGAAATCGGCATCATTACGGAATACATTTCCTTTTCAATTCTTGGCGTAATTGTTTGAACAAAAACATATTTTGCTTTGGTTGGGTCTTTCGGACCTCCCAAAGGAATTGACATGTTGTAATTGAAATAAATGTTCCCTTTATAATGATAATCTGCACTTGCGTGAAACATCGTTGGCATTGACATTCTGAATTTAGTTTCTTGAGTTGCAGAATTTGTTCCAGAAAGGGCCATTGCTTGAATTGGACCATTCGGGAAAAACAAGTTGTTTTCAACATCATATAATTGACTAGCATCAACATTGACAGTTGGAACGGTAAAATTTGACGTTGCAGTGTCTTTGACAAACTTAATGAAACCTATGTCGGTAATTGACGCCGCGAACTTCCACTTGTATTTATTCATGTCATATTTGACAAGTTCTTTTTTTCCATCCATTTCGTAGTATTGTTCACGAAAATCAGGACGGATTTCATAGGTAACACCGAGATCAAAACCAATTCCTCGGTTTTTATATTTAGATTGGGCTGTACCAAAATCACTTCCATAAGATGCATCTAGATTGGTGATCGTTGCAGAAGGATATGTAGAATCCGTAAAATTTATCGTTCCACTATTGGCATAAAAATAATTTGTGCGCAACCCATTCAAAATTTTTAATGTAGCGCCTGCTTTTAATAGCTCAGGGCCTTTGTCAAATATTGTTTTTGCATAGCTAAATGCATGTTCTGTAAAACGCAAATTACTAATAGAAAAACCCGTCATGTCTTGCGCAGTATTTATTTGATTGGGATAGTAATAGTTTGCTGCATTTTCGTTCCATGTTTCTGGAATCCCACGCTGATTTGAAAATGTTCTGAAACGAAAATTATACGCAATTGCATTTTTATGATCAATTTCATATTTCAAGCCTAAAATATTGGCATCCAATGTTCTATTTTGATAACCATTCTTTTTTCCATCAATAAGCCTTCCTTTGTAATTATCAGCATTATAGATTGCGTAATCCCTTGCAAAAAAGTTACTTACATACGAACTTCCATAGTCTGTTGTAATGGCAAAGCTTGTTTTTGAATCCACAATAGATGATGGATTATACAGCCCATAATCAGAACCTACGTAATTGTCGTGAATTATTCCTGTATTGGTTGGCTGCGCAAAAAGTTGAAATGCTAACAACCCAAATAAGCAAAACAAAAGTGATTTCATGAAACTTAATTTTTGTCAAAGTTAGGAATCTTTGCGGACGTTTGGAAATCACTTTGAAAATGAGTAAAACACTGCTTTTAGTGGTTCTTAGAAGATAAGTTTTCTTAATTTTAGCTTCGCATGACCGCAGTAAAAGAGAAGATTAAAACGATGCTTGAGGCAGGTGGGGATTTCAACAACAATGATATCCTTGTAAACCTTTCAACTGCAGCTGTGCTTCCTTTTAAGATTGGATCTACCTATAACACCAAAGAAAGGACATTAAAAAATTTGTTAGACGTTGCGAAACGTTTTGAAAAGGAAACAGGTAGCTATCCACTTTGTGTTTCAAAAGGAAGTCTCCTTTGGAATAAAGGCGAGAAATCACTCCAAACTCCAATTTTGTTGATTCCCTGTAAAGCTCATATCAACAAAATAAATGGAGAAGTTAGCATCAATTTAAATGAAGATGATGCATTTGTCAATCCCTATTTATTGAAGAGGCTAAAAAACGAGTTCGAACTTGATATTGAAGGCAATTTAATTTGGGAAGACATCGTCAACTTTTTGAAAAATAATGGTTTAGATCAACTGAATAGAGAGTCTTGTTTTATAGGTAATTTTCATCATCATCGCTATGATATTCTTCGGGAGCTAGAAGAATTAGTAATAGCAGATGATCACGCTGCTCTTGAGGAGCTATTCGGTGAAGTAGGCATTTCTGCAAATTCCTCCATGAATCTATTGAGTTCCTCTTTTCTTGAACCTGCCGACCCGGATCAACTTGCTGTATTTGAAAAAATAAATACTCATCATCTTGTAATTCAGGGACCTCCTGGAACAGGCAAATCCCAAGTGCTTACAAACCTCATCGGAAAAATACTACAGAGTAAACAAACTGCTTTAATCGTCTCAGAGAAAAGGGTCGCGCTTGAGGTATTGGTAAAAAAAATGCGGCAACTTGGATTAGAAGATTTTAGTTTTATTGCTTCTTCAACAACTCGTTCGCTGGATTTATTGGCCGACCTTAAAAGTAATTGGCAACGCCTTGAACAGCGCGAACCAAAAAAACAAAGTTCATATGCCGTATCAGGACAATTAATTGACGGACTGCAACGAACATTGGACACACTCCAAAAAGACAACCTCATTGGAGGAATTTCATATGCCGAATTCATCGCCCAGTCTTCAAATCTTTCCTTAAATAAGTCTACTTTTTCGAGCGATCTTCCGACCATAAAAGAATGGCTAAAAGTTCGCGAAACGATTGAAAATTTGTATACCAAAAACATCAATGTGGCACTCAGCTCATTGTCTGCATCATACATTTATTCGCCGCAGTTTTCTCAATTAAACCTTCGAATCAAAGAATGGTTAAAAGAGTTGGATGATCTATCCGTCTTGTTTAAACTGCAAACATGGGGGGATGTTTCCAAAGCCATGAAACTTGCTTCCTTGTCCCAATTCTATGGGTCTTCAACATTTAAAAAATATGCTGAACTCTTAGACCCTGAAACAAAAAAACAAAAGCGATTTTTAAACTTGAGTAAAAAGTACCTCAAGGTTGTCATTGAGTTAGAAGGGTTGGAAAGCATCGTTGGAAACTGGAAGCAACTTCCCACCGAAGAAGAGTTAGACGTTTTAAAAGTCCAGCACACGAAGACTGGTGTTCTAAACGTATGGAAATTCAATCGCTTGTGGACTAAGTACTCCTCCAATCCCTCGATAAAGGCAATTGAATTAATAGAAAAACTGCTGCATTTTTACCAATTAAAAACTGCTTTACAAAAATTCAGGATTGAATTCATAGAGCTTGGAATTGAAGATCCAAAAAATGAAATTCCATTCATAAAGCAACAATTGGTGCATTATTCAGCAGACGATGAACGAATCTGGATATCATTAACAGATGAGCAGCGCAGTGCAATAGCGGCAGCTAACAATTCGTTGAACACCCTTTATTCAAATTTGAAAACCTATTTTCGACTGAAAGAAGATCAGGATTTAAAATCAATTTTAAATTCACTTTTATTGAATTTTGAACGAATTGTTCAATCGATCAATGAAAAGGAAACTATGACAGATCAAGTCCTAAAGCACCTGGGTGAATTTGCTTCATTTGAACACTATGAAGCAGCTGT
>JBKDKG010000227.1:0-5878 GCA_046345095.1 Flavobacteriia bacterium
GGTCAGATGTTGCTGAATAAGCTTTCAGGTTCTGAATTACTCGTTTTTCGAAATACAATGTATACCCCTGTCACAACCACGCTGGATAAGTTGAAAGAATCAAATCTTCAATTGACAATGAGTGAGAATATCAATTCGATCAATGAAATTGTAGTTTCTGCAAGTAAATTTGAAGAACAGCGAAAGGATGTTGCTCAAAAAATACAGGTTATCCGATCAAATGAACTTCAAAATATGAACCAAACATCTACAGCCGACGTAATGGCAAATAGTGGAAATGTGATGGTCCAGAAAAGTCAGTTGGGTGGCGGAAGTCCAATAATTAGAGGTTTTGAAACGAATAAAGTGCTAATAGTTGTGGATGGAATCCGAATGAATAATGCAATTTATCGAGGCGGTCACCTTCATAACATCATTACACTTGATAATTCAATAATGGATAGAGTGGAGATTGTTTATGGGCCTGGATCAGTTGTTTATGGCTCTGATGCTTTAGGTGGTGTAATGTCATTAACGACAAAAAACCCAACATTATCAGCAACAGATAAAGTGAAGGTCAAGGTTGGTCAATATATGCGCTATATGTCAGCAGTTTCAGGATTTGCAGCACATGGGGATATCTCATTGGGTACAAAGAAATTCGGTTCCTTAACTTCCATTACAGCCTCTGATTTTGGAGATTTAAGACAAGGAGCAAATCGTGAGCTATTCGTAGGTAATTTTGGGTCAAGACCATGGTATGTAGAGCGAATTGGTAATGCAGATGTAATCGTTAAAAACAAAGATACGAATCTTCAAGTAGGTTCAGGTTATTCGCAATATGATGTTTTACAGAAGTTCCTTTATCAACAAAATGAAAATGTAAAGCACATCCTTAATTTTCAATATTCAACATCCAGTGATGTGCCTCGATACGATCGATTGGTGCAAATATCAGGTGGACTTCCGAAATTTGCAGAATGGAATTACGGACCGCAAAAAAGGTTATTGGGTTCATATTCTCTTCAGCTGTCGAATAAAACTGCTTTATACGATAATGCTCGCTTCATTTTAGGCTATCAACAAATTCAAGAGAGTCGTATTGACAGGAAATTTAATAATGTAGGCCGCAATAATCGTATTGAAGACCTTGATATACTAACTGCAAATTTTGATTTTGCTAAAAAACTTGGAAAACATGAAATTAGATATGGACTAGAAGGTTGGTACAACGCTGTAGCGTCTTCGGCTTTTACCAAGAATATTATTACGGGTGAGGAAAATCCTTTGGATACAAGGTATGCTTCTGGCGGTGCGACTATGAAGTCAATCGCAGCTTATATAACACACACTTGGGAGATATCAGATAAATTCATTGTGAATGATGGTCTTCGTTTTTCAGATGTTTCTTTGGATGCAAAATTTACGGATACCATATTCTTTAATTTCCCTTTCAAGGTCGTCAATCAGCATAATCAGGCAATAACTGGTAATCTTGGAGCTGTATATATGCCGAATGAAGATTTTCGTTTAACGGCATTGGTTTCATCAGGATTTAGGGCTCCAAATGTTGATGATTTAAGCAAGGTCTTTGAATCAACTCCTGGAAATATAACTGTTCCTAACCCGGATCTTAAACCTGAATACACTTATAATGGAGAGATAGGTGTTTCAAATCGATTTGGCGGTTGGTTGACAGCGCAAGCAACGGGATACTACACGTTTTATCGCAATGCATTAACAACGCAAAACTTCACTTATGATGGTCAAGATTCAATAATGTATGCTGGAACATTGAGCCAAGTTGTTGCTACAACAAATGCCAATAAAGCTTATTTGTATGGTTTGGAATTAAGTTTAAATGGAAGGCTCAATGAAAATGTATCTATCTATGCTACATACAACTATACGTACGCAAGGATTGTGAATGATTCAGCTGCAGCAATTCCGTTGGATCATATTCCACCAGTTTTTGGAAAATTTGGTTTACAAATTAACGAGAAAAAAATCCGAGGAGATCTCTTTGTGAATTATAGTGCAACAAAAAAGATAGCTGATTACAATCCATTTGGTGAAGATAATCAGGCTTACGCTTTGCCAACAGGAATGCCTTCTTGGTATACGATAAATGCAAGAATTACCTATCAATTCAATAAATTGATAGGAATTCAACTTGCATGTGAAAATATACTAGACAGGAATTACAGAGTGTTTGCTTCAAATATTTCTGCACCAGGCAGAAACTTTATAGCCACACTAAGATGGAATTTCTGAAGAAATTTCGTGACTAGTCCTAAATAAACGATACAGATTATTAAAGACTAAATTAACTAATTATATCCCCTTAATCACGTGATTAAGGGGATATTTGTTTTTATAGGTTTTTATTTTGATTTCATTTTGTAGATGCATTTGCCTTGGTGTCTTGTAAAAACAGGAAAAATGTGGTCTTCGTTCATTGTAAATATCTATGCTGTTTTTTATTAACATATCCATTGTTTCAAGAGAGTGTTTGTTTTTGTATCCTATAAACTCTCCTTTTAGTATACCATTGATTCTTTCCGCAATAGCGTTTGCGTATGGATCATAAGACTCTGTCATGCTACAATTTATTTTAAAACGCTTGAGTAAATCCTGATATTCATTGCTACAGTATTGGAGTCCTCTATCTGAATGATGTGTGACTATATTATTTTTATACTTCCTTTTTTTAACTGCCATTTTCAATGCTCTCAGTGAACCTGATACATCTAAAGAGTTGGATAAATCATGTCCCATTATTTGCTTAGAATAAGCATCTGTTACTAATGCTAAATACATAGGATTTTGTCTATTACCAACATAAGTTATATCTGATACCCATATCTGTTCAGGTCTTTCTGGAACAATGTTTTCAACTAGATTCTTATGTTTTCTGAACCGATGATGCGAGTTTGTAGTTATATGGTACCTACGTTTAGGCAGTATCAACATATGATTGGCCTTTAAAATTCGGAAAAGCATATCTCGTCCAACATTTAATTGTTTTAATTCATCCTCCAACATAAAATACAACTTCCTCACACCTATTTTGGGCATCTGCAAACGAATTGATTCTACGAGTTCAATAACCTCAACAGCTCTTGATTTTCGTCGTTTAACAGTTTGTATTCTACGGTAGTAAACCTGTCTATTTACCCCGAACAATTCACAGGTAGCAATTAAGCTTTCTTGATGTTTTTCTCTATAGATGTCGATTGTTCGGGTGAGGAGTTTTTTCGGATTGAGATATTATACTCTTTCTCAGCGATGTCAATCATCATATCAAATATAATCGCCTTTTTATCTGAACGTTCCACCTGATGCTCAAGCATTGCTTTCTGTTTCTCAAGCAGTTTAACCTTTGCTTCAAGCTCCATTAAACGCTGTTCTTTTGACTGGGGCATATTTGATGGTGTTTGATTTTCCCAATCAAATGTACCATATTTCCTCAACCAATTGACAACTGTTGAACGCCCTTGAATACCATACTTTCTTTTTGCTCCAGTAACGGATAATAATCCAGATTCTATCTCTTTAACAACTCCTAACTTCAAGGACATTGAATAATCCTTTTGACTGCGCTTTTCATAAACGACTTTTTCTCTTTTTTCCATAACGATAAATTTTGTGTATCGCTATTTCAGGACTAGACATCGTGAATTTTCAAGAAGGGTGGTCTTTGGATCACCCTTTTTTCATTCTTTCATTGTAATATATTTCCCTTCTTTAGGATAAAAGAAAAAACGATAAAGAACTTCTTTGCTAGCTTGAATTTTCGGCTCGTAAGCGTACATGTCTTCTGCTTTTTGATCTTGTTTGAAACTTGCTTTCATTACCAAAATATCCTTTGAATCGCAAAGTTTTCCTTGTTCGAATTTAAAACTATAAGCTTCAGTATTTGATTTGTTGATGCCGTCAAAAACTTTCCATTGAAAGATGCGCTGCGGTGTGTGATTCACTACCGTTAAGAAATCTCTAAAACAACCATTTACGATTCTAAAGTCAATAAGAATGTCTTTGTATGAAGAAGATGTTATGTTTTCAAATTGAATTTTCAATGCTACATTTGGACTAGAAGGAATTGGGATGTATGGCGATAACTGATCCAAGCCACCATCGTAGTAAAAAATATAGTTGTGATTTCCCATAAAGCCTATTTCCGCCTGTTTCGCCGGGTTTTTCGATTTTGAGGCTTCATTCATGGCAAATTCCAATCGATTTACACTGATGATTGCGTCTTTTTTTGCATCACCGTCTAGATTTTCTTTGTAGATTTTATAGGTGTAATGTTCTGTGGCAGGAATCGTTAAAGAGCTCTCAATGTGTCTTTTGATGCGGTCCTCCAGTGAACCTAATTGCTCACTTTTTTTTGGTTCATCTGAAATTTTGTTCTCAGCTTTATCCGTGTTGTTGCATGCTGCAAGAACTGCAGTAATTCCAATGATTAACAATCCATTCTTCATGTTACAAATATAAGTCAATACTTCTTCTGCATAGAAACCCCTAATTTTACATTATGGAAATTCACATTGAAAATTCGTGGAAAGAAGCATTAGCGGAAGAGATTCAAAAGCCTTATTTTTCGAATTTGATTGATTTCGTAACGCAGGAATACAAGCAAAACGCAGAAGCGATTTTTCCTCAAGAGCAGTTTATATTCAGGGCATTAAACGAATGTGCGCTGAACGAAGTAAAAGTCGTTATTCTGGGTCAAGATCCATACCCAACAAAAGGACACGCTCATGGATTGTGTTTTTCTGTTGAACCAAATGTTCGTCCCTTTCCAAAAAGTTTGTTGAACATTTTTAAGGAAATAGAAAATGATATTCAACATGCAATTCCTGAAAATGGTAGTCTTTTAAGATGGGCTAGTCAAGGAGTATTGCTGTTGAATTCTGTTTTAACAGTCCGAGAGGGGCAAGCAGATAGTCATTCGAAAAAAGGATGGGAACAGTTTACAGATGCTATTATTTCCAAGGTGAATGAACAAAATGAAGGGGTTGTATACTTATTGTGGGGAAGTAAAGCACAGCAAAAATTACACTTTGTGAATCAAACTAAAAATCTTGTACTTGAAGCGGTTCATCCTTCGCCATTGTCGGCATACCGTGGATTTTTTGGTTGTAAACATTTCAGTAGGACAAACGAATACTTGATTTCTGTCGGTAAAGACCCAATTCATTGGTAAGTTTGACTTCTGTACAAAGAGGATTCCTTATCTTTGTGCCCGATGAATTTGAAAAATGATTTAATTCTGCGCGCTGCAAAAGGAGAACACATTGAGCGTTACCCCGTTTGGTTGATGCGTCAGGCAGGAAGGATTTTGCCGGAATACCGCGCTGTGCGATCAACATTAAGTGGTTTCAAAGAATTGGTGGAGACACCTGAACGAGCTGCAGAGGTAACAATACAACCCGTTGATTTATTGGGTGTTGATGCTGCAATTATTTTCTCTGATATACTTGTTGTTCCAGAAGCGATGGGACTTGAATATCAAATGATTGAGCAAAAGGGTCCATGGTTTGAAAAAACGATTCGTTCTGAGTCCGATTTACATTTGGCGGAAGCGAACATTGATGTGTATGATCGTTTAGGATATGTTTTGGAAGCAATAAAAATTACCAACAAAGAATTAGATGGAAGGGTTCCATTGATTGGTTTTGCTGGTGCTCCTTGGACAATTCTCTGCTACATGGTGGAAGGGAGAGGTTCAAAAACTTTCTCTGAATCTCGAAAGATGTTGTATACAAATCCAACTTTGGCACACGAGTTGCTGAGTCGAATTACGGACGTAACAGTTCAGTATTTAAAAGCTCAGATTGAATCGGGTGCCCACATGGTTCAGCTTTTTGATTCATGGGCGGGAATACTTGGTACC
>JBKDKG010000228.1:0-1779 GCA_046345095.1 Flavobacteriia bacterium
GCAATATAATAATTGTGAGTGACGTCAATTAATGTCCCACTACAAATCATGATGATTCCACATGTTATTTGAATAACGAGTTTTGCGTAAGGCCGCGTATTATAAGCATCATCTGCCAACCCCATCAGGAATGCTAAACAAGAGGCTACAAACAATCCTGTATATTCATACCCAAAAAGGGCATTGTGAAAGACATTAGAATCTTCAATAAACATTATGTAACCCATTGTTGAAAAGACATAGACAACAAAAAAGGATACGCCTCCTAATGATGGCTTCGATTGATTACTCCACCTGATTACCACATCATTTTTATTTCTGATCCCTAAGGAATGTGAAAATTGAAGTAAGAGTTTATTGCAAAGCGCCGAAACGAGAACTCCACCTCCAAGGAAAGCCAACAGTAATAAGATATCCAAAGCTGTCATTAAAAAGGGCTATTAAATGAATGAAAACTTAAACCTTCTTTGTCTTTTGAAGAAATAATCGGATCTTTTATTTGCCATTCAATTGCCAACTCTGGATCATTCCATAACAAGGTACATTCTGAAGCAGGATGATAATACGCTGAGCATTTGTAAGAAAATACAGTCTCGTCTTCCAAAGCGATAAATCCGTGCGCAAAACCCGGAGGAATCCAGAATTGATCATGTTTGTCCTCACTCAATTCGACAATCTGGCTCTTTCCAAAGGTTGGTGAATCTTTTCTAATATCGACTGCAACATCTAGCACACGCCCCTTCACTACAGAAACAATTTTTCCTTGAGCATGCGGTGGATATTGAAAATGTAGACCTCGCAATACATTTTTAGCGGATCGTGAAATATTATCTTGAACAAAACGATAATTACCTCCTAAAAACTCATTGTAACGCAATTCATTGAAAGACTCAAGAAAATAACCTCTTTCATCTTCAAAAACGCGCGGTTCAAGTAATAGCAAACCTTCAATATCAAATCTAGTTACTTTCATCGTCTGAAAATCCAAATAATTTTATCTCTTACTGTGTAGAACCATAGCTTAGGTTTAGACAATTGCTCTGATTCGTAGTATCCATACCCGTAACCGTAGCCGTAACCATAGCCGTAGCCATAGCCGTAGCCATAGCCCGAATTGCTGGATGCATCTACACCATTCAAAATAACATTCAACTTATCAATCTGATTCATTTCAAACAACTCCTTTACACGAAGTGCGAAATTTCGTTTAGAGAAATTTGATTTAAACACATAAATTGGAATGTCCGCTTCTGTAAGGTTTTTAACACCATCAGAGACAAGACCAATTGGTGGGTTATCAATAATAATCACATCATAGATTTCTTTCAATTCATCTAATATTTTGTAATAATTATTACTCAAAAGCAATTCTGAAGGATTTGGTGGAATAGGTCCGGCAGTTATAAAGTGTAAGTTCTCTATTTGAGATGTTTGAACACATTGTTCAAGCGTTGCTTGTTCAGTAATCAATGCACTCATACCGTAATTGTTATCAACATTGAACCCTAAATGCACCTTTGGTTTTCTCATATCAAGATCCAACAAAATGGTCTTTTTTCCCGACATTGCAATAATTCCTGCAAGGTTAAGTGCAACAAACGTTTTTCCTTCCCCAGATATAGAAGATGAAATGGCAATTGTTTTGTAATTTGCGTTTATGTAGCTAAGGTTGGTTCTGATTTTTCTCATTGACTCAGCCATTACGGATTTAGGTGAATCGTGTACGAGAATTTGAGAGAACTTCATTGATGACTTCGAAAGAGGCACACCTCCAAGAAT
>JBKDKG010000229.1:0-8244 GCA_046345095.1 Flavobacteriia bacterium
ATCCTACCCAGAGATAACCGAAATTGTCTTGAATAATCGAGTACACTTCGTTCGAAGGGGAGCCATTCTCGATATTATAGGAAAAATAGGCCGGATATTGTCCAAAAGCAGAAAATCTGAACAGATTAACAAGTAAAATCAGAAAAAAAAGAGTTCTTTTCATACCGCAAAAATAGAATATTGAAAAGAATACTTTTAAGTAATTGTATAAACCTGAAATTAGGTTAGAAATGTATTTTAATATTCAATGCGAGCCCCGGCTCACAAATTCACAGTTCAATAAAAGATGTTTGCCAGGTTTTTCTGGAGTAGATAGTCTTTCTATTAAGCGATCTACTGATTCTTTTGCGATTTGCTTTATAGGTTGCCGAATAGCTGAAATTTGTGGTTGCATCAATTCAAATGCCAAGCTATCCTCAAAACAAATTATTCTTACTTCATCAGGAATTAAGACATTCAATTGCTTTAGTGCTAATAAGGTTTGAAACGATGCAACATTATTGATGGGAATCATGGCATCAGTCCCAGTTTTTAATGAAGATGAAATTAACTGAGAAAAGATTTTTTCATCCTCAACGGATGTGATTATTTCAAATTCAATTGCTGCTTTTTTACATCCCTCACGCAAACCTTCTAACCTTTTTTCGAGTGTCATCACCAATGGTTGTTCCGGAATGATGACTGCTAATTTTTTTGGTTTTATTTTAAATTGCTGAATACCATTTGATGACTCTGAGGCATTGTCTACCCCAACAAAATCTGCATTTTCATCTCCCGGTCGATCAGTAAAAACAACAGGAATATGCGTTTCATGTAAAATTGGAATCAATTCATCAATACGATTGCAAGGTGAAATGATCATTCCATCAATAGAGCGTTGGATTAATTCACGCATGAGTGTTTTCTCCATGTCAAGATTGTCATTTGTATTGACAATGAATGTGTTGTATCCTTTCTCATGCAATTGCTCTTGAATCACCTTACATAGCTCAGCATAAAATGGATTCGAAATATCAGAAAGGACCAATCCGATTGTTTTTGTCGAAGTCTGACGTAAACTTTTTGCAAAGAAATTTGGAACATATAACAATTCCTTCGCTTTGTCTTTTATTAATCGCTGCTTTTCCTTGCTGATGTTGAACTCATCACCCTTGCCATTCAAAACAAAAGAAACTGTGGCTTTCGAAACCCCTACACTCGTGGCAATATCCTGTAAGGAAACCCTTTTTTCTTTCATGTACAAATTATTTGGGAAGCTTGCTTACCATCGCTTTGTATTCCGTCTGAAAACTTTGATTCCCTTTACATCCCATAGTAACCTTCGAATTATGGAAGTGCTCAATTCTATTTCCAGGATCTGGATGAGTACTTAAAAAAGCGGGAACTCTCGCTCCACCTGAAGCTTGTATCTTTTCAAAAAATCCAGCGCCACCGTCAGCATTGTAACTTGTTGGACACAGATACGTCACTGATCGCTCATCAGCTTCCGTTTCATGAGCCCTGGAAAACTTCAACCCAATTAAAGCCCCTGTTACTTGCTTTAATGCAGCACGATTTCCTGCTAATACATCTAATAAGAGCTGTATACCAAACATTTGTGTCATCTGTCGCGTAGAATGACGCATGTCAGCATGACCGATTTCATGACCAAGAACTCCAGCAAATTGATCCTCAGAATCTAGATATTTTAGTATTCCTGTGTAAACATAAATATATCCTCCGGGAGTGCAAAATGCATTCAAAGTGCTGTCATCGTGAATAATGCGCAAACGCCATTGGAAATCATCTTTGTAATCTACCTTACCTGAGTTCAGAATATTGTCTCTTACCTTGTATAAATATTTATAGACTTCCTTGTATTGCGCAGAATCGAGTTGAGGATATTCTCTTTTATTACTATCGATCTGATGTGCAACTTGCGCGCCGAGCTGCCTGTCTTGTTGAATCGTAAAAAGATTCACGCCTTTCCCCTTGTTTTTTTCATTCATGATTCCGCAAGCAGCAAGGATAAAAATTGCAGCGGAAAAAATAATTGGTTTCATTTTCATTGTAAATATTAACCTATTGGATAAAGATAATTGACCATGAAAGTCATAAAAGTTGCTAATGCCCAACCCGTATATACCTCCCTTGGTGTATGCTTCTCAAGGTACAACCTTGATGAAATAGTTAGTCCAGAAGCTATGATGACAAAGATGAGAATCCAGAATTGAAACTCTGCTTGCTCAAGTGCATATGCAAATGTGAAACCAGTTAATATACCTGCTCCACCGCCGTGTAAACTAATTTTAATCCAACGATTGATGTAGGTATAAACCACTGTCACAAAAACGCCTGAAAGCGGGAGTGCATAAATGTATTTGGGTAAAATATTGTTTTGTGCTTTGAAAATAAACAATCCATAAAGCAACAAACAATAGGACAGCATGATGAACATAGGAATATTTCGCTCACGCTGATTTTCCATGTCAATAGTCGTGATAATCTTTCGCTTGTGGAGGATTACAAAAGATAAACCTGGAGCAACAACACTAAAGATCATAAACATGTAAAGCACTGCTGTCTTCGCTTCATCACTTAGGAAATATAAAGAGTCCTCATTGAACAGAAAGTCCTGATTGGAAGGTACATACATGGCAATCAAAAGCCCGTAAACCGGCATCAGCAAAGGAAGGAAAATCCAAGAAAGTATTTCAGCTGCTATTTTCATAATTCTTTCCTCAATCTGGCTACAGGAATATTAAGTTGTTCACGGTATTTCGCGACTGTTCTGCGAGCAATGTTATAGCCCTTTTCCTTTAGAAGTTCTGCTAATTTTTCATCTGTAAGCGGTCTGCGCTTTTTCTCGCCTTCGATGGCTTCAGAAAGAATCTTTTTCACTTCTCTCGTTGAAACTTCCTCTCCTGTATCGGTTGATAAGGATTCAGAGAAGAAATATTTTAAAGAAAAAACGCCATAACCAGTTTGCACATATTTGCTATTGGCAACGCGTGAAACCGTAGAAATATCTAACCCAACGATTTCTGCAATATCTTTCAAAATCATTGGCTTCAACTTCGTTTCATCTCCTGAAAGAAAGTATTCTCTTTGGTAGTTCATGATGGCATCCATGGTTGTCAATAGCGTATTTTGACGCTGTTTGATTGCATCAATAAACCATTTTGCTCCATCAAGTTTTTGTTTAACAAATGTCAGAGCTTCTTTCTCCGATTTGGATTTTTTTGCACCCTCAGCATACGATCGTAGCATTTGCTCATATTCTCTACTGACTTTCAATTCAGGAGCATTTCTCCCATTGATACTAAGTTCCAATCGGCCTTCGAATTCATTAATTTGAAAATCAGGAATAATCTGTTGGTAATTTTTAGATGATTCCTTCATTGAACCTCCCGGTTTCGGGTTTAGCTTAAGGATTTCATCCACCGCTTCTTTTAAATCTTCATCCTCGATTTCTAATTTTTTAGCGATCTTATCGTAGTGCTTTTTGGTAAATTCTTCGAAGAAATCCTCAAGTATTTTTTTAGCTGTAAATCGGGTGATATCGCCGTTCTGCTTTCTGCGAATTTGAATCAACAAACACTCTTGTAGATCACGGGCACCAACTCCAGCTGGATCCAGGTCTTGAATCACCTTCAACACCTCTTCCACTTCTTCTTCGGTTGTAATGATATTTGCAGAGAAGGCAAGGTCGTCTACCAATGCTTCAATTTCTCTGTTTAAATACCCTGATTCATCGAGGTTACCAATGATTGTATCGGCAATCATAAACTGATGATCATCCAAGTAAAGCAAATGTAGCTGTTGAGCTAACATTTCTTGAAAAGTTTGTTCACCAGAAAGCGGTATTACCCGTTCTTCTTCATCTTTACTGTTGTTATTCGCTTTGGTTTTATAATCCGATCCATCTTCGTCGATGTACTCCGAAATATCAAATTCGGGCTCATCATTGTCATAGTCATCGTCAAAATCGTCTTCGTTGCCGTAATCGTCTTCATCCTTGTCGGCTCCTTCCTCAAGAGCTGGATTTTCTTCAATCTCCTGCTTGATACGTTGATCCAATTCCATAGTTGGCACCTGCAACAATTTCATCAACTGAATTTGTTGAGGAGAGAGTCGCTGCTCCAGTTTTTGAACCAAGTATTGTTTTAACGCCATTTAGAAGTTGTTCAATTCGTTCAATTCGTTCAATTCGTTCAAAGTAAATAATTATTGAAACTTCTGTCCTTTAAAATCAGATTTTTTCAATTTAAAAATTAATCGAAAAATTCCAATGGACAAAAGTTCAGATTCAGATTTCAATTTATCAAATTGTTGTGAGTTAATTATGCCACAATCAAGCGCCCGATATAATTGAGACCTACATTCTCCCGCACTAGCCTTTGAAATCCAAAGATATTGCAAAAATTCTTTGTTTCCCCCTCTTTCAAAACCTTCCGCAATATTATCCATAATACTAGCGCTAGAACGAATAATCTGGCTGCTCAATGCACGCTCAGAAAATGAATATTTCTCTTTAAAAATCGCATGAATTTCATTTGATAATATTCTACTCTTTTGCCATATTAATAAATCTTCAAATCGTTTTGCTGCATCCATTTCAACTTTTTCTAATTTAAGTTAAGAAAAAAGTAGATTAAAACACAAGCATTATTTGTTGAATATTGCTTACTCAGAACTATAATTTAAAGTTCTACAAAGATTCCGGTTTTGAACTCTTGAACCTTTGAACTTTTGAACAGTATTAAAATTCCGCATTTTGCGGTGTTCGTGGGAACGGAATAACATCTCTGATATTTGACATTCCTGTCACAAACATAACCATCCTTTCAAATCCCAAGCCAAAACCTGCATGTGGGACAGAACCAAATCGGCGTGTATCGAGGTACCACCACAAATCCTCTTCAGGAATATGGAATGCCGCACATTTTTCTTTTAGGACATCTAACCGTTCTTCACGCTGAGAACCGCCAACCATTTCTCCAATACCAGGGAAAAGGATATCCATTGCAGCTACAGTTTCTTTTCCGGGCTCTGAATGATCGTTTCTGCGCATGTAAAATGCTTTGAAAGAAGCTGGATAATCTGTTATTATTACAGGTCGTTTGAATTCCTTTTCTACCAAATAACGTTCGTGTTCACTTTGTAAATCAGTCCCCCAATCAACTTCGTATTGAAATTTTTTCTTTTTATAATGATTCGAATTCCGTAAAATATCAATTGCCTCTGTGTAGGTAATTCGCTTGAAATCATTCGAGGTAACAAATTGCAATCTTTCAATCAATGACAATTCATTGCGCTCGTTCTGAGGTTTTGACTGTTGCTCTGTTGCTTCGCGATCACTTAAAAATTTCAAGTCGTCTGCAAAGTGATTCATGACATACGAACAGATGTATTTCAGCATGTCTTCAGCGAGATCCATATTATCATGAATATCGTTGAATGCAACCTCTGGTTCGATCATCCAAAATTCTGCAAGGTGCCTTGATGTATTCGAATTTTCTGCTCTAAATGTGGGTCCAAACGTATAAATCTGCCCCAACGCCAAGGCTGCCAGCTCCCCTTCCAATTGACCTGAAACCGTCAAATTAACTGGTTTTCCGAAAAAATCTTCTTTGTAATTCACCGATCCATCCTCGTTTAAAGGAGGATTTGTTGGATCCAACGTCGTTACCCTAAACATTTCTCCTGCTCCTTCAGCATCTGAACCTGTAATAATCGGCGTATGAATGTAATAGAAACCACGGTTATTAAAAAACTCATGTATTGCGAAAGAAACGGCATGACGAATTCTAAATACAGCACCGAAAGTATTTGTTCTGAATCGCAAGTGCGCTTGCTCTCTTAAAAATTCCAAACTGTGTTTTTTCGGTTGCATGACAGTTTTTTGAACATCGTCCGGATTTGCCTCTCCTATGATTTCAACCTCACTTACTTGCAACTCAACCGACTGACCAGAACCTTGTGATTCAACTAAAACACCTTTTAACCCAACAGCTGCTCCTGTAGTGATTTTTTTTAAAACCGATTCATCAAATTGCTCAAAGTCAACTACTGCTTGTAATGTATTAATTGTTGAGCCGTCATTCAATTGAATAAAGCGATTGCTTCTAAACGCTCGCACCCAACCCTTTACAATTGTTTCTGTGCCTAACTTCGGTTCCCTTAATATTTCTGAGATTTTTACTCTTTTCATGCGATTTCTTGAATGAGTTCAAAAATAAGAATTTTAACAAAAAATCGCTTACTGAAAACAAAGACAGGTCTTAATTTTACTTGTTATTCCAATTGGTCATGGTCATGTTTAAACCAATTGTCGTAAAACCTTTAATAAACTCCGTTGCTATTGTAATTCTTTCGGACAATGTTTTCATTTCCTCCTCACTCCAATCTCCCAACACATAATCCACTTGTTGACCTTTATGAAAATCATTGCCAACTCCGAAGCGCAAACGGGTATATTCTTGCGAATTTAGTGTTGCTTGAATGTCTTTTAGTCCATTATGCCCTCCATCGCTACCTTTTCCCTTCATACGTAATTTACCGAAAGGAAGTGCTAAATCATCGGTTATAACTAAAATATTCTCTCTTGAAATCTTTTCCGCTTGCATCCAATAATTTACCGCCTTACCAGATAAATTCATAAATGTCGTTGGCTTAATGAGAATGATTGTTCTCCCTTTGAATTTCACTTCTGCTACCTCAGCTTGTTTATTCAACGCAAATGTCCCTCCTTGCTCTTTAGCAAAGGCTTCCACAACTTTAAAACCAATGTTATGCCTGGTTTCCTTGTACTTTTCACCTGGATTTCCTAGTCCGATAATGAGGTATTTCATGGCGCAAAGATAAAATGAATTTCGATGAGACCCTTAAAGCACTCCAAAAGGAAAAAATAGGCTTTCAAAAGCTGAGGCTTTCTATTTTCCGTTCAAAGAACTCAACTATTCCTATTGAATAATCGCAATGAAATGGCTGTCAATAATCAATAAGCGCTACCTTTAAAAAAAAGATCTATGAGTCAACTAAAAATGAAGGGCTTATTTCTGACTAAATATGGTTTGTTGATCCATAAAAATCTCACGTTTCTCGAAAAAAAACTAAACGAACCCGGTGAAAATGATGTTGTAATAGAGGTAAATGCTGCTGGTCTAAATCCTGTAGATTATAAGATTATTTATGGAATGGGAACAATTATAATGAGACCTCGAAGGCCTTTTCCTCTTGGGTTTGACCTTTCAGGGGTCGTTATTGGAAAAGGCAAAAATGTTCGAGATTTCAGTATCGGTGATGCTGTCTATTCGAAAGTACCATGGGATCAAATGGGTGCAATTGCTACTCATACAATCGTGCGATCTGATATGATTGCGCTAAAACCAATTAATTTAAATTTTATTGAAGCTGCAGGAATACCCTTGGTTGGCTGCACTGTCGTCGATTCGTTTAAAGTTGCTGGTATCAAAAAAGGAACAAGCATATTTATTCACGGGGGCTCAGGGGGTATTGGAACATTCGCTATACAATATGCAAAACACTTAGGAGCTTACATATACACAACAACAAGCACAAGCAACGTAGAATGGGTTAAAAAACTTGGTGCCGATCACGTAATCGATTATAAAAAGGAAGATTACCGAAAAATAATTCAAAACGTTGATGTGGTATACGATACAGTTGGTGGAAGTGCTGCAAGAAAAGCATTGAAAGTTGTTAAAAATGGTGGAAAGATTATCAGCATCGCAGGTCACCACGACGATGAAACATTGAAAAAAATTGGCGTGAATTCACTCATCAGATTTTTATTTCGGATCAAGGGAAGCATACTTTTATTTCGCATGCAACAAAAAAATGTTTTTTATAAACACGTTTGGAGTTACCCGAATCAAGACACATTGAATGACATCCGTGAGCTGATTGAAATGGGAAAAATTATACCCGTCGTGGACAGGGTTTATCCTTTTGAAGAAGCTAAAAACGCTTTAAGATACCTTCAAAAAGGCAGAGCCAAAGGAAAAGTTATTGTTAGTATTAAGAATAACTGAGCATACTGATCTTGGTCTCTGTTAATATTCAAGATTTTTACAGCCTTTATCAAACCATATCAAATGCGGTTACAAAAATCGGTGATTGAGTTTTTTCTGAAATTCCGCTTCGTTTTCGTTCTACAACATCTACAGGTGCAACCCCAATAATCGTATGCAATAATCCCCAGTGAACTTTCTTTTTGACAGAAACATAAAGCGGATCAGT
>JBKDKG010000230.1:0-10259 GCA_046345095.1 Flavobacteriia bacterium
AGACGAACTTTCGAGATATCGATCCCCAATTTTCTAGCCCACCATGAACAAACGCCGAAGGATCGCATTTCAAAGAAAAAAGCTATTTTTTGAATTGTCTTCATCGTCCGAGAATCATTTTACCAATATCACAATTTAAACATTTTTTATGAGAACAAAATTGGTTATAAATCTCTAATAAAGCTTGACTATCTCCAGCATTGTTTATAGGCATCTTCAAATTCTTCCATTTTTTGAGAACTGAATTATTTTCAGGTGGAAGAAGACGCAATACAGAAAAGGCTTTTTCACAAATTTCTTCATCTTGAATTAACTGTCCATACCAAAAAATAAATGGCACAAAAGCATTAATGATTAAGCCATTAACAAATGAATCACTCAGGTTAGATAATCCCAATTCAATTAATTTATGTTTGCTTTTCTTAATTAACTCCTTACAATAGTTCAAAATTATTTCTGGTGAACAATAAACAAATTGATAATTGAAATCATATTGACTTACAATTGCTGCAAATTGCATAACACGAATTCTAGGGAATGAGGTATGCATTACACCTTTTAATTTCCATGATGATTTTTGAACGCGATTTTCATTGAAAGTAGTTGAATCTAATGTGTCATCATTAAATAATCCACTTGCATTCATAATTCTATCGTAAAAATTTGTTGATTCAGTCGGTTTTAATTCATTCAATTTTAACTTTTGCGCTAATTCAAGAAATGGCAACTGATTCACTTTAGATCCCATAGCACCGGCTAAAAGTTCAAACAATGCTTGTTTTGGATCTGCTCGGTGTTTATTTAAATCAATACTTTTCCTAATCATCCTGGAATAAAGTGTTCTTTCCATCATAAAAACAGCTTGAATTGGTTGAAATTCTGTAAGTTGACTTCTGCAAAGAATTCCTGATTTAATTTTAAAATGTTCATTAAACCATATTAAATGATCTGGATTAATCCAATTTTGCAATACCAATGTTGGAATGCGAGAAATCGCATTAGAAGACGGAAGATCATGACTTAAAACAATATGTAAAATAACATTGTCATACGCTTCATCATGATGGTGACGATGTTTAAGCCAATCTGAACTTTTCACATGAATCTCAACGTTACCAACCCATCTTATGGTATCAATAAGTATTTGTGCATTGAAAAAATCAGGTCCACTCTCCATTTCATTGTATTCTCCAGGATGAATTATTTGAATAGGTGTTCCGTCGCGTATAAAGAGAGCTCTTAGGGGTATTAATTTATGTTGCCACAAATAATGGAGGTATCTTTCTTTCATCTAGATAGGTTTACTTGAAGATACAAAAAAAGCGCTGGAAATTTCCAGCGCTTTCGTCAATTTTATAAAAAATTGCCTACTTATATTTTACAAATTTCAACAATTCTGGATTCGCAGCCGGAGCGGTGTCAGGATTAAATTCCATAGTTAATACCTTCCCTTCTGTTCGTCTATTCAACTGATGCAGTTGTTCGAACAACTTAGGATTTGTTTTCTTGAATTGATTGATGTAATCTTCTCTTAACTGAATAACTTCTACACCACTCATATCAGCAGGCTGAGCAGCAAGGTATTCCTCTCCTCTCTTCCATACGCTTCTCGGTTCTTCTTCACCTTTACCTACAGGCACAATTCTTCTCGGGTCAACTCCTTTTTGTTCAACCAAGTATTTGTAACATGCACGTGCTCTATTTTCTGCAAGACGCTTATTTGCGTCATTTTTACCTCTTGAATCCGTATGAGAACTTAACTCAAGAACCATACCTGGGTATTCCTGAAGGAGGTTGTATACAAATATTAAAGAATCGGGTGAATTGATAGTCGAGTCAACCAAAAGGGCCCATTGATCGAGTGGATAACGAACTTCTGGCAATCTGATTGGCTTTTTAGGCAACAATGCCATTTCAATAATGAAATTTTGATCATAATTTATTCCAACTGTTGTAAATTGCGAACCTTTTTTGTCTTCGTGATAACTATCTTTTGAAATGGTAATATTGTAAGAAAGTTCTTCGTTCACATAGCGGTCACTGCTTGGTTTTTTGTCCCAGAAAACGGATCCTTGTTTGTTGGTAACACCTTCCCATGTTGAACCGTCACTTCCTTTAACAACCACTTTTACTCCTTCAATTTTTACAGCTTTATTGCCCAATTCACTCACGATCACTTTAAGATCATAAAGATTTGGTGGGATTTCATACATATAAATATCAGGATTGTACTTTCCATTTGGATCTTTTCTTTCTGATGTGAAATAGCCTTTTTTACCTGAAACTTCGTACAATGAATAATCATTGTTTTCTGAATTCAATGGGTAACCTAAATTTTTAGGATTTTCCCATTTCATTTCCGCAGAAGTTTTTGTTGCTTTGAACATGTCTAATCCACCTAATCCTGGCATACCATCTGTAGCGAAAAACAAACTTCCATCTTTACCTAGAGTAGGGAAAAGCTCATTTCCTGATGTATTTACCTCAGGCCCCATATTTTTAGGTGCTGACCATGCGTTGTTTTTCTTGTCAAAAGAGGACCACCATAGATCTCTTCCACCATAGCCACCTGGCATATCAGAAACAAAAATCAAATATTTACCATCATCTGTAACACAAGGATGTCCAACAGTAATTGAATCTGCACCGTTCTTCAAATTCAATTTCACTGGCTCACCCCACTCACCTTTTCCTTCAGACGTTGCAGTCCAGATATCGCATCCAAGATTTTGTTTTTTGATATTAGGACACCGTGTAAAGAACATAACTTTTCCACGACCATCGAAGCAAACTGTACCTTCATGTGCCTCAGTATTAATTTTTCCCGATGCATCCGCCAATCGTGGTTCTCCCCAGTTTCCTTTCTTATCAATATCACTTACCCAGATATCCATATAATTTTCACATGAAATAGGATCCGTAGAATTTCCTGTACTTCCTGATCGACTTGAACCAAAATACAATTGAGTTTCTTTTCCATCACCAAAAGTTGGAGCCATGTCAAACTCTTTTTTATTAATTGCCGATTGATTAACAACAACGTGACGCGTTTTATTGGCAATAAAAGATTTACTGTCTTTGCATGATTGAATCCCAACATCACCTCTCACGTCAGCTGGAACTAACTTTTTATACTCTTCGAAGTTAGTAAGCGCTTTATCAAACTCACCCATCATTCGAAGCATCTCACCATTGTTGTAAAACACTTCTGGTTTCACTTGCTGGTAGTCCAATAACAAGGCTCTGTCATACCACTCATTCGCCTCTTTGAATCGATCTGTTAAACGATAACACTCTCCTGTTTTAAAGGCCATATCACCTTTTTGTTTTTTAGCTTGATTGCCTTTACTCGTTAATTTGGTATAGGCTACACTGCATTTTTCAGCACCTTCACAATATTTTTCACTATTAAAATAAGTATTTGCTTCAACAATAAATTTGCTTTGAGCAAAAGACAAGGTGTAAATCCCCATAAAGAGAATTGGCAAGAGAAACTTGTGGTTCATGGAACTATTTCTTTTCAATTTATATACGTCTATAAAACAATAATTACTTCAAAAGCAGTGAAATTTCATTATCCAACTTTCTTTTCAAGCGCCTAAATTTAGTGAAAGTTACTGAAACAAGAAATTTTAAACGATTTTTTGAAATACTTAACAACTTTTTTGTCCTTTTATGAAAATCAATCTTCTGATCGAACATAATTTTCCCACTTCTCTATAACAGATTGAAATCCAGACGGCAAAGCAGAATCAAATTGCAATTGCTTTTTCAAAATAGGATGAAAAAAACCTAGTGTTTTTGCATGAAGTGCTTGTCCCGGAAGCAGTTCAAAGCAATTCTCAATAAACCGCGTGTAACTTGCAGATCGTGTTCCTTTCAAAATTTTATCTCCACCGTATTCCAAATCATTGAAGAGCGGATGACCAATATGCTTCATATGCACTCTGATCTGGTGCGTCCGTCCTGTTTCAAGTTTACATTCTAAAAGTGTAACTAACCCAAAACGTTTTAACACTTTATAATGCGTAACAGCATGTTTTCCTTGAGTTTCATCTTCAAAAACGGTCATTACCTTGCGGTTTTTGGGCGAGCGACCTAGATTTCCAATAATTGTCCCATCCTGCTCAATATCACCCCAAACAAGCGCATTGTATCTTCGCTCTGTTGTACGGTCATAAAACTGCTTGGCTAAATGTGTCAACGTTTCTTCAGTTTTGGCAATCACCATGATACCCGTCGTGTGTTTATCCAAACGATGTACAAGGCCTGGTCGACCGTAATAATCTTGAGAACGCTGAGGAAGATGATCGAAATGATAAACTAAGGCATTTACCAAAGTTCCAGTGTAATTTCCATAACCAGGATGAACGACCATATTTGATGGCTTGTTTATGACAATTAATTGGTCGTCTTCATAATGAACATCAAGTGGGATATCTTGAGGGATAAGCTCAATTTCTCTCACAGGGTATGGCATTACGATTGAGACATTATCACCTGGTTTTACACGATAATTCTGTTTTACCTTTTGATCATTGACGAGAATATTTCCACTTTTTGCCGCAACCTGCACCTTGTTTCGAGATGTATTTGGCATTCTGTCAATCAGAAATTTATCTATTCGTATGACTTCTTGACCAGGATCAGCCTTGAACCGATAGTGTTCAAAGAGTTCTTCCTCATCGGCTTCTGTTTCTTCGATAAATTCGCTCATTAAAGTTTTACGATCTTGAATATTCGTTCCGAACCAAATATTCTAATGTAATAAATACCCGGAGGATTTTCTGCCAACGAAAAAGAAGTAACATTGCTTTTTAAAACTTTTTCACCAAAAATAGTATACACCTCAGCACCTTGAAAATCAGTTTCTTTCAATCCAACATGAATTTCACCTGTTGTTGGATTTGGGAACACCACCAAATCATTTTGAATCTTAGTTTCAGAGATGCCTAACTCGACATCCAAAGCTGTTGAATAGATTGGGTGTATCATCACCGAACCTGAAATTGTGGATTGAATCCACGAATTTCCATTATCCACGCTGTAAAATGTTTGATCAGAATTATCCAAATTCTTATCCAGCCCTATATTTAACCGATCCGGATCCAATTGTCTCCAACCGATAAAGTAGGATGTTCCAACAGGTAATTTTAATGTGTCTTTGAAATAATAATCAACAAAACCATTTCTTGCATTCGTGTATTCAGGAGAACGCGGAAAAAACACATCATCTTCATAAATCAAAGCTCCAGGAACACCGCCATTATCCTCCCAAACAGAAATTAAAAACAAATTATTACTGACATCATTGACTGAAGGCACGAAATGCATCTGCAAACCAATTAACGAATCTGACTCATATGCAGTGTAATGAATTGCTAATCGAGCTTGCGCGCCAGTTGGTCCATAAGCTGCCTCAGCTGATCCGTCATCGTAACTGTAAAAATTGCCAAAGAATTGTGTGCTACGAGTTGAATCATTCAGCGTCAATTCAACAGGATTAACTGTCGTCGTAGGAGTAGATGCTGTAGCCAAAACATCAAAGGTTTGCTTGTTCTCAGGTTTTGTAATGTCAAATATGTATCCAGATGAGACATCATGAAAAGATGTCACAGTGGTTCTAGGCTGATAGTTATAAGGTGCTGAACCACCTGCTAAAATTTGACCAAAAAGAGGGTAATTACCTTCAGGAACACCATTGTATGTTACCTCAATTAAACCATTTTGATTATTCGCAGGAATGATACCCCCGCTGTGCATCACAATTTGAACTTCATCATTCATTTTACCTGAAGAATTATTCTTAAAATGATCCCAAGGAACTGAAGTATACGATTTTAATAAGCTGCCAATTGGATACACAAATGCTAAATCCCTAAACAAAGTATCTTGGTATCCAGCAGCTGCTTTCAATTGGACATAATCGATATGAAAGTGATCTAAACTACCTGAAAGTGCTCCATAATTTCTAAATCGAAATTGAAATCCTTTCTTAAAATATTGCGCATCTTTCAACCTTATATTCGCTACTTTAAATTCACTCGTTACTTGACCTGAATCACTCCAAACACGCTTCCATTGATCAAGATCTTTGGCATAAAATTCGAGAATTAATGAATCTGATGTTTCTGGCACATCACCAAATCCTTGCGCTTGATAAAGAAAACTCATATAAATTGAGTCAGAGGCATCATAAGGGGAAAGATTCAAAGGTTTTGATGTCAAAACATCCGCATAATTTGTCAAAGATGTACCGATTGCATAGGGATAGCCATTAGCATTTAAACCATCAAACGTAACAACGCCTAAGGATCTTGGCTCAAACGCATATCTGTAATTGTGATAAGCGAAATCATCTAACCAATAAGCATTTGGATCATTAATATTTACAAAAAATTGAGTGGCGGAATCCTGAAAAAACTCAGGTGATGTACTCCAAACCGTATCTGAAACATCAGGTGCTCCGATTGTGTCGTAAATATAATAAGGAGGATATAAATCGGTTGTTGCATAATTAACGGGATAATTACTCAAATCACCCACTTTCAATTGAGTTGGAAGGAATGCAACATCGACATATACAGAAGTTACAATATCGTAGGTTCTTCGGAAGGTAACCTGATCAGTATAGAATTGTCCAATAGCAATGGGCTGAGATGTTAAGTTATCTAATAAGCGGTATTTTTTATCTGATGTTACTCCTGGATCAGAAAAATCTGAGTTGTATTGTTGGAAATGATTTTTTGTAAACTCATCAAAGAATGGAAGTTCGAGTGTGTCTGAAACATAAAGTATTGTACTGTCAAAAGTACCCTGTTTTAATTTTTGAATTGCCTTTTTTTTTGATTTACCAATCAGTTCTGGATTAGCTGTCAACGGACCAACCTCTTCAATTTGGGAGTAAGCACTTAAACCTGCAGCAATGAAGCAAAGAAACAAAAAGAAAGACTTCATAAGATACAACTTTTATGGCTCCTGTTCGATTGGACCACCAAAATCTTTAGTAGCATAAACAGTGATTGTTGATCCAGCAGGAATCATTATTCCCTCTAAAAATTCTGGTGATTGCGATTCAATTCTAGCGGCAAGTGAATCTTCAGATGTTAGGCAGTCGGCACAAATTGTTATCATGCTGAAATTTCCAGTTTGAATCAACATATCTCGAGCCTCGAGAAGAGACATTCCGAATAAATCAGGTATTTCTGTCGGTGCGCCAGCATCATTTTGTCCAACAATCAATAAAATCGTGGCACCTATAGGAATTTTAGCTCCTTCTTTAACTGATTTCCCTTTGTACAATTGTTCAAGAACAGCACCATCCGCTTCACTTGTTGCACGGTATTCAATTCTAAAATTCAACCCTCTATTCTCTAAGATGCTTTCAGCAAAACGTTGAGATTTATCTACGAGACTTGGCATTTCAACCAAGCGTGATTTTTTGGAAACCCTAAGTCGAATGATTCGACCTTCTTTAACCGGCACAAGCGACAATGAAGTTGCATCTGGATCTTGGTCAATAATTGTGCCCTCTGGTTTTGAAGGGTCATAGATTGAATCCAAAATTTCATACTGAAGGTCTAAATCTTCTAATTCCGTTTTTACTGAATTTACATTACGGCCAATTAAATTTGGTACATCAATGTGTTGTCCATGATTGGTGTAAGAATCAAGATAAAAAATGGTAAGACTCACAATAACAATGTAAGTGAGAATTACCAATCCGAAATGTTTCAGAAAGTGTTTACTCCAAACAAAAACCTTGATTTTATTTAACAAATCCATTTACAGAAATACTTGCAACAAATATAAAAATTAAGCGGAATGTACAACGCAGAAAAGATGCTCTAACAAATTAAAAATTCGGAGAAAGTGCATGGGATTTATAGAACTCATCAATATAATCAAATGCTTCCTTTGCCGTGTCAACCATAGTAAACATATGCATATCGCTCGGAGATATATTGTTTTCTGCATGTAGCATGGATTCTTCAATCCAATCAATTAACCCTTTCCAATAATCTTTTCCAATTAAAACCACAGGTCGCTTGTTGATCTTTTTTGTTTGTATTAATGTTAATGCCTCGAACATTTCGTCCAATGTTCCAAAACCACCGGGCAAAACAACAAATCCTTGGGCATATTTCACAAACATGACTTTTCGTACAAAAAAATAATCGAATTCAAGGTTATGCTCAGGGTCAATAAATGGGTTGTGATTTTGCTCGAAAGGTAAATCGATGTTCAACCCTACAGATTTGCCGCCACCTTTTTGCGCACCTTTATTTCCAGCCTCCATTATTCCCGGACCACCTCCTGTAATTACACCATAACCAGCTTCGGCTAATAATTCTGAAATCTCAACACCCATTTGGTAGTACTTATTGTCGGGCTTTGTTCGTGCAGATCCAAAAACACTAATACAAGGACCAATCTTTGCCATGCGCTCATATCCTTCAACGAATTCAGACATTATTTTAAATATCGCCCAACTGTCATTGATCTTAATATCATTCCAGTCTTTTCTTATTTTGTTCATGATTTCTTTTTAAGTTCAAACAACGCTTGCTAGTTTATTCCACGCAGCATTTAACGAAAGTAGTTGATATTGATAGTAACGTTTTTTTATGAAAGTTATTTTTTCAACACTAGCTTTCTGATATATCCTTTATTTCTCCTATTTTCGGCTATGTGAAGCAGCAAATTAAATTGTTATTTTTTCTATTGTCTATTTCGAAAGGGATATTATGTCAACCTAACGATAGCATTGCGTCTAATGCATGTAAAAGAAAAATTATTTCGACTTCACTAATCGGAACATCATGGATTGGAAGCATGAGTGCACTCTATGGTATTTGGTATAAAAAAGAAGCACAAACAAGTTTTCATACGTTTAATGATGGTGCAAATTGGCTGCAAATGGACAAAATGGGGCATTTGTACGCGACCTATAAATTTGGTTTAGTGACAAGTGAAGCATTGAATTGGTCAGGAATCACACATAAAAAATCAGTTCTAATTGGAGCTGGCATAGGTTTAGGATATCAAACAACGTTGGAAATTTTTGATGGATTTAACAATGACTGGGGTTTTTCATGGTTTGACATGGCTGCAAATGGCATTGGAGCAGGCCTATTTATTGGACAACAATTAATCTTCAAAGAAGAACGGATTATTCCAAAATTCTCATTTCATCGAACAAATTATGCGTCTCTTCGTCCAGCTGTATTGGGCGATGGATTCCCGCAAGAATTGCTCAAAGATTACAATGGTCAAACTTATTGGTTTAGTTTTCACCCACTTCATTTTATTAAAAATGATAAAGTTCCAAAATGGATTTGTCTTTCATTCGGTTACAGTGCGGATGCCAAGATAATTGGAAACAAAGAAATATATACTGATCCTAATGGTAAGACATATAACTCATCGCGCGAATTTCTGCTTTCTTTAGATGTTGATTTTAATAAGATTAATGTGAAGAAAAAATGGGTAAAAACTATTTTAAAACAACTCAACTACGTTAAGATTCCTTTTCCTGCTTTAATGCTGAGAAATGGTAAATTAACTACAATACCTCTTTATTTTTAATACGAATCAATTACTAAATCATGGAAAACAGCTCTTCATTCACCATCAATAATCTCGAAAAGTATTTCCGACAATATCGCAGATCAGTTAGAGCTCCGCGTAAATTCTGGAGCGAAATCGCACAGAATTATGAATGGATGAAGCCTTGGGAAAAAGTACTTGATTGCGACATGTACGATGCTAATTTTTCTTGGTTTATTGGCGGGAAGTTAAACATTACACAAAACACGCTTGATAGACACATTTCAATTAGATCTAACAAAACTGCAATTCTTTTTGAACCAAATGACCCGAATGAAAAAACACAAGAAATAACCTACAAAGAACTTCTTTTAAGGGTTAACAAGTTAGCCAATGTGTTAAAAAAAGAAGGTATTCAAAAAGGAGACCGGGTTTGTATTTATTTACCTATGATTCCAGAATTGGCCATTTCGGTGCTTGCGTGCGCAAGAATTGGCGCGATTCATTCTGTGGTCTTTGCAGGTTTTTCTTCTTCCGCTGTGGCGGCAAGAATTCAAGATGCGGGATGTAAAATGGTTATCACTTCTGATGGAGGATACAGAGGGAATAAAACAATTGATCTTAAAGGAATCATAGATGAAGCGTTGATCTCCTGTCCTACGATTGAAAAATCACTTGTTTTCCGTCGAACAAATGAACCTATTCATATG
>JBKDKG010000231.1:0-8054 GCA_046345095.1 Flavobacteriia bacterium
CTCTCCTTTGGAGGCATTGAGCTGTGCCCTCCTTTTTCTTTAGCGGTCAATTCTAAACTTAAATACCCCTTTTCAGCAACCCCAATTATCGCTATGGGCTTTCTAATACCCGGCACAATTCCTTTTATAATGGAGCCACCCTCGTCCAAAACAAATTCAAGTTGGACCTTTTTTAATCGAAGGTATTCAGCAATTCTTAGCGCACCTTGCCTTCCTCCAACTTCTTCGTCATGACCATAGGCAAGGAAAATAGTTCTTTTCGGTTTGTAATTATGAGCTATTAAATATTCTATAGCTTCCATTTGTGCCGTAATACCACTTTTAACATCGAGCGTACCTCTTCCGTAGATAAATCCTTTTTTTATAGCCCCCTGAAAGGGTGGGTGAGACCAATCTGAATGGGTGATTGCTTCCACAGGCACGACGTCTTGATGAGCCATTAATAAAATTGGACGCAATGTTGGATCACTTCCTTTCCATTCGTAAAGTAGGCTTAAACGGTTGATTTTTTTAAGAAGTAAAGCAGAATCGATGAATGGGAAAGAATGTTTTAAAAACGTATGAAAATTATAAAATTCATTAGTATCAATTCTTTTGTTTTCTTGGTTTGAAATAGTTTGATACTGAATGGCTTTACTCAGTCTAATTATGGGCGAATTAGTTGATTCAACATGTTTGATGGGAGCAAAATGCAACTGTCTTGATTGAAATGTCAAGGTATTGATAAAAAGAAACACAATCAGTACCCCTAAACAAATGGAAATGAGTAGAAAAACTTTTTTTAATCGCATTGCTAGTTTGGCAAAAGAAAAAACTAATAATTCAAAATTACTTCTGACGTATCAAAGGCAGTTGTGAAAACTGTTCTGCTGCCTTGGTCAGAAGTCCCAAGAACCCAATATAAATAAGAGTAATCGGTATTCCCATCATTGATGCAGTAAATAGATGTATCAAGACTTCCGTAATAATCCTGGTAGGAAGTAGGACAGCACTCCATGCAACCATTCTTGCCGCTTTGTTTAATATATTGCAAATGATCAACGGCCTGTGGGTTTAAATTATGAAATGTCAATTTAGCCCATGACATTGCTGTTGTACTGCAATTTTCAATGTAATCTGATTCCAGACTCAATTCAGAGAAATAAATTATTTCATCTATTAAGAAGTAATTGGATTTACTGATAAGTAAACGGTATTTTTCCATTTTTTCGCGAGGAAAAGAAAATGTGTAATTTCCCTGAGCATCAGTTTTTGATGAGGCAATTAGTACTTCTTCTGTTGACCCAACCGGAATTTGATAGAGTTTCACAGTAGCATTTGATAGTGGTTGTGAAAAAGTTGCGTCTGAAACCAAGCCTTTGATCACAAAATCGGCGTTCTTTTTTTTGCATGACAAAAAGAGAATAAAAGAAGAAAATAGGAGTAGGTGTATTTTTTTCATCTTAAAACTTTTGAATTCTTCATTGTGGAAAACAAAGTAAATATAAATTAATGTTTTAACGAGTAAAGATATACTTTAGTTCAAACCTTTAAATTTAATCACTATGTATTCAGAATCTGATGCGTTAAGTATGTTGGGACCGCTAATGATTGTCCTTCTGGCATTTGCCGTTTTTGCTATAATTGTTATGTGGAAAATTTTCGAAAAAGCCAATCAACCTGGATGGGCTGTTTTAATCCCATTTTACAATCTATATGTATATACTCAAATTGTAAAAAGACCAGGATGGTGGATGTTGTTGTATTTTCTTGGTGCTGTTCCAGTTCTTGGAAGTATCGCAGTGTTGGTTATTTCAATTCTTGATAATATTCGGCTTTCAAGAGCTTTTGGAAAAAGTGATGGATTTGCAGTTGGATTGATATTTCTAAGTATTATTTTTCTTGCAATTTTAGCATTTGGTGATGCGGTATATGATGATTCCCATTCTGAAATGAATGGAGATATTCTTGACGCTTGATTTCGTTCGTGAAATTTAATCTAGAAGGTCTCATTGAAGACCTTTTTTTATTTCTGTATTCTTCGTAAATAAGTAAATTTGTTCTTTCAAATTATAATTATGTCAGACGATAAAAAGGTCATTTTTTCAATGGTTGGTGTTTCTAAAGTCACGCCTCAAGGGAAACAAATAATCAAGGATATATATTTATCATTCTTCTATGGTGCTAAAATTGGGATCATTGGTTTAAATGGTTCTGGTAAATCCACTGTAATGAAAATTATTGCAGGATTAGATAAATCATACCAAGGTGATGTTGTTTTTTCTCCCGGTTATTCAGTTGGATATCTTCCGCAAGAGCCGGAACTTGATCTAAACAAAACCGTGAAAGAAGTGGTGATGGAAGGCGCTCAAGAAACGGTGGATGTCCTAAAAGAATACGAAGAGATCAACAATGCCTTCATGGACGAAGAAGTTCTGAATGACCCAGATAAAATGGATAAGCTCATTGCGCGACAAGGCGTAGTTCAGGACAAAATTGATGCTCTTGATGCTTGGGAATTGGACACAAAACTAGATAGAGCAATGGATGCACTTCGCTGCCCACCAGATGATCAATTGATTTCTACACTTTCGGGAGGTGAAAAACGTCGTGTGGCACTGTGTAGATTATTGCTTCAAAATCCTGATATTTTACTTTTGGATGAGCCTACCAACCACTTGGATGCTGAATCTATTGAATGGTTAGAGCAGCATTTACAACAATACAAGGGGACAGTAATTGCGGTTACACACGACCGTTACTTCCTTGATAATGTTGCTGGCTGGATTCTTGAATTAGATAGAGGGGAAGGGATTCCTTGGAAAGGGAATTATACATCATGGTTGGAACAGAAAGGAAATCGCCTAAAAGAAGAGGAGAAATCTGAATCAAAACGACAGAAAATGTTGGCGCGTGAATTGGAATGGGTGCGACTGAATCCAAAGGCAAGACAGGCGAAAAGTAAAGCACGTTTGGCGAATTATGACAAGATGCTTGCTGAAGATTTAAAAGAAAAAGAAGCATTGTTGGAAATGCCCATTCCCAATGGTCCACGATTGGGTAATAACGTAATCGATGCGGAACATGTAGCGAAATCATTTGGAGAAAAATTACTTTATGATGATTTGAATTTCAAATTGCCACCTGCAGGAATTGTAGGTGTCATTGGACCTAATGGGGCCGGAAAAACAACCATCTTTAAAATGATAATGGAAGAGTTACAGCCAGATAGTGGTTCATTTAAAGTTGGTGAAACTGTGAAAATCGGTTACGTGGATCAGACACATAAGGATATTCATCCAGATAAAACAGTTTATGAAGTAGTTTCGAATGGTTTGGAATATGTGGAAGTGGGCAATCAGAAGATTATTTCTAGAGCATATCTTTCTAAATTCAACTTCAATGGTGCCGATCAAAATAAGAAAGTAGGAATCTTGTCCGGTGGTGAACGAAACCGTTTGCATCTTGCAATGACTCTTAAAACAGAGGCAAACGTGCTTCTTTTGGATGAGCCAACAAATGACATCGATGTCAATACATTAAGAGCACTTGAAGAGGGGATTCAGAATTTCGCAGGATGCGCAGTTGTTATTTCTCACGACCGTTGGTTCCTCGATAGGATTTGTACGCACATTTTAGCTTTTGAAAGTGATTCACAAGTGTATTGGTTTGAAGGTTCATACACAGAATATGAAGAGAACCGTAAAAAGCGACTTGGAGACAGTGGCCCAAAACGAATCAAATACAGAAAACTAGCTTAGAATTCATATTACATAAATTGAGATGGATCCATTGCATGGTATCACGCTTGAGAGAATGATTATTGAGTTGGTGGAAGAACTAGGTTGGGAACATATGGGATATCTTGTACCAATTAATTGTTTTAAAAGTGATCCAAGCGTAAAAAGTAGTTTGAAATTTTTACGTCGAACACCTTGGGCTCGAGCAAAAGTTGAACAATTGTATTTAGAACGCATCGTTGAGTTTAAAAAAGAAAAATAATTTTAAAATTTAAAAATATGTCAGTAAGAACCCTTGAGCCAAAAGAATTGTGGAATCATTTCGCAGATTTAAATGCTGTTCCAAGACCTTCAAAAAAAGAGGAGCGTGTCATTGAATTCATGATAAATTTTGGAAAAAAACTAGGGTTGGAAACCAAAACTGACAAGATTCAAAACGTTATTATTAAAAAACCTGCAACTTCAGGAATGGAGGACAGAACGACCTTGATACTTCAATCTCATTTGGATATGGTGCATCAAAAGAATGCGGCTACTGATTTCAACTTTGAAGAGCAAGGAATTGAAATGATGGTTGACGGAGATTGGGTAAAGGCAAATGGAACAACTTTGGGTGCTGACAACGGAATAGGTGTTGCGACAATTATGGCGATTTTGTCCTCAACTGACATTCCTCATCCAGCATTGGAATGCCTTTTTACAATCGATGAAGAAACTGGGATGACAGGTGCCATGCAATTAGATGGGTCTAATTTTCAGGGCAAAATTTTATTAAATCTAGACACAGAAGATGACGATGAATTGTCTATCGGTTGTGCTGGAGGGATTGACACCAATACTTCATATGATTATAGTCAAATTACTTTAAAAGAAGGTTTTATAACTTTTAAAATTACGGTAAACGGATTGCTAGGTGGTCATTCTGGAATGGATATTGACAAGGGTAGAGGCAATGCAAATAAGATTTTGAATCGCCTTTTATATCATTTGCATTCGTTGACCGAAATTCAACTTTTGAATTTCGATGGCGGAAGTTTGCGCAATGCTATCCCAAGAGAGGCGACTTGTCTTGTAGCGGTTGATAAAGCAGAGCATGCAAAGTTAAAAAGCGAAGTAAACAGATTCTTTTCAATAGTGAATAACGAGTATAAGTCAATTGAGCCTAATTTGAAAATTACCATTGAATCTAGTAATGAAGAAGGCCCAGCTGTTTCTCATGCAGATTTTGAAAAGATTGTCCATACAATTTACGGCGTCCACAATGGTGTTTATAGAATGAGCCCAGATTTTGAAGGTTTGGTTGAAGCTTCTTCGAGTTTAGCGAGGGTGATTGTGAAAGATGGGAAATTTATTACTCAATCTTTGCAGAGAAGTAGTGTGGAGTCTTCTAAAGGTGACATTGCAAATGTTATTCGTTGTGCTTTTGAAAATATGGCTTGTTCCGTAGTCCAATCTGGTGATTACCCAGGTTGGGAACCAAACAATGATTCTGTAATATTAAAACTGATGGCAGATCTCTACCGTGAAATGTTTCAAGAAGAGCCCAATGTTAAAGCTTGTCATGCAGGGTTAGAATGCGGAATACTCGGAAAACACCTTCCAGGAGTAGACATGATTTCTTTTGGGCCAAATATACGAGCAGCACATTCTCCGGATGAAAAGGTGCAAATTTCATCTGTTCAGAAATTCTGGAAATACTTCTTAAAGACTGTTGAAAGAACTCCTTCAGCAAACTAATCATATTGTTAAATAGAAGTGAATTCAAACGAAGAGTTAATTAAACTGGCTAATATGAAAATGCCCTTTGGTAAATACAAAGGCTATTTTCTCGTTAATTTACCTGAGCCGTATTTGGTGTGGTTTAAAAACAAAGGATTTCCTCCAGGGAAATTAGGAGAGCAATTGACGATAATTCATGAGATAAAAATGAATGGGTTAGAAGGGCTCCTGTATCCTTTGATAAAAAAATAATTTACTACTGTAATCGATAGTTCAAAGTTATATTTAATTGTTATTCAATTGAATAGTGTCGTTGCATGATATAATTTACTTAATATTTTTATGACAAAATAAAATTTGTTTTTAGTTTTTTGTAACCTCGAGACAATTCGTGCCGTAAAGTAGCTCGAGTCAAGTTTAGAAAATGATTTTAAAAACAAATACTATGATCAATAACACAGTTAAAGCGGCGCAATTCAAATTGTCTCAACACAGATTACAAGGGACAAAAAGTAAATTGAATATTTTTGAAGTGGCACATTTGATGGATGCGGTCAAAAAAGCAGAGCAAATGCAAAACACAAATAACAACACTTCTATTTTTCATTCATTTGGATTGAATTAAAGTTTTAAAATATAGATAGTTGAGGGAGCGATTGCTCCCTTTTTTATTTCCTTTATTTTACAATTTTGCAACTTGATTTGATTTATATGTTACATTTGTAAATATCTGAATAATTTACAAATGACAATTCAAGAACGATTACATGTAATCTTAAAAATGCATCATTTAACTCCTTCAGCATTCGCTGATAAAATTGGTGTACAACGATCGAATGTTAGTCATGTTTTATCTGGAAGAAACAAGCCCAGCTTGGACTTTCTAGAAAAGATTATTATTCATTTCCCTAAAGTAAATGCTAAGTGGCTCATCTCAGGAAGGGCAGATGTTTTAAATGATGCTGATGATTCAATTGTAAATGATTCCAAAATAGAATCGAAAGAAGTAGCTAGATCTGACTCTTTTTTAGTTGGCAGTAAAAAAGTTGTTAAACTAATCGAGATTTATTCTGATGGCACATTTAGGGAGATTCTACCTACGAATGAATGACGCCGGACCCAATCAATTCCTCATTGATGTAAAATGCTGCAAACTGCCCCGGAGTAATGCCGCGTTGTTTTTCATTGAAAAGTATAAATAAACCACTTTCTTTAAGGAATATTGTTCCTTTTTGAAGTTTTTGCCTGTACCGTATACGAATCAAACAATCAAGGGAACCACCGAGATCCAGCTTATAATTGGGGTTTATCCAATGAACGTCTTTTGAGTTTATCTTGAGGGCAATCCTATTCAATCCAGGGTGTTGCTCGTTTTGACCTGAAAAGACAAGATTGGACGCAGTGTCAATGCTTAAAACAAAGGAGGGTTCTGGACGTCCGCCAATGTGTAACCCCTTTCTTTGTCCAACGGTATAAAAGTGAGCGCCTTGATGATCCGCGACTTTAACTCCCATCTCCCTCGTGTATTCAAAAGGTGCCGTAAGTTTTTCTAAATTTTCTTTATCGTGAGATAGGTTTTTATACTCTTCAAACTGGTTGAGGGTAGAAGGTATTTCGATTACATCGCCAATGGAGGCTGCAAGTTTTTGCTGAAGGAATTGTGGTAGACTAATTTTCCCAACAAAACACAGTCCTTGCGAATCCTTTTTGTCAGCAGTGACTAATCCAATCTCTCTTGCAATCTCTCTTACTTCAGATTTTAATAGTTCTCCAATAGGAAAAAGTGCTTTGGATAATTGATCCTGATTGAGCTGGCATAAAAAGTAAGACTGGTCCTTTGAGGGGTCTTTGCCTGCCAAAAGACCAACAGTACCGTCTGAATGATCTGTTCTTCTACAATAATGTCCTGTTGCGACAAAATCGGCACCGAGTTCAATTGCTGCTTTTAAAAAAACATCAAACTTTATCTCTCGATTACAAAGCACATCAGGATTAGGAGTTCTTCCTGATTCATATTCCGAAAACATGTAATCAACGATTCTTTCCTTGTATTCGTTGCTTAGATCTATAACCTGAAAAGGGATGTTTAACTGCTGTGCGATCAGGAGTGCATCGTTTGAATCATCTATCCACGGGCACTCATCAGAGAGTGTTACAGATTCATCGTGCCAATTACGCATAAACATACCAATGACTTCGTAACCCTGTTTTTGTAACAAGTATGCTGCGACACTGGAATCAACTCCGCCGGAAAGCCCAACTACAACTCTTTTCATTGTATTACAAAGATAATCATTTGAATAACTTTTGTAAATGTACATTTGTAAATAAGTGTAAATGTACATTTGTAAACATTAGCATTTTATTAGAGTCTGCAACGTTTTTCGATTTAATTGGAATCATTTTTGTTATTTTGCCTGCGATGAGAATTTGCCTCTTTCTATTTTTACAATTATTAACCATGAACGCTTTCTCGCAATCTTGCGACAAAGTCTTGTTTACAGGTAGAGTGGTGGATACATTGCGTCCTCAGAGTTTTTACAATTTAATGCTGATAAATAAACGCACAGGTCAAGGGGTTTTTGGTCAGCCGAATGGATCTTACTCGATTTATGT
>JBKDKG010000232.1:0-7134 GCA_046345095.1 Flavobacteriia bacterium
TAATTACCCTTTGCAATTCCTCTTATCCATAGCGCTTATTTCCCTGATTCTTTGGTCTTTCAAAAGGCTAAATTTTGTAAGGAATTCTGGAATATCGATTAAAGAATTGAGTTTTTTGTTTCTACTTAAGTTGCTCTTTGGTTTTGCGCTTTACGTGATCTACACCCAATTTTACACGGATCGTTCCACCGCTGACATTTTCAAATATTATGATGATGCCGATTTGCTCTATCATCATCTTTTGACATCATCCCCGAATGATTATTTCAAGATAATACTGGGAATTCAAGGAGATGATCCACAAATTACTGCAGCACTTAAAAACACTCATTTTTGGTTCAAACCTTTTGATACTGGTGTCTTCAATGACAACCGCACCATCATAAGAATCAATATGGTAATTCGACTGTTTTCATTTGGAGCTTATCACGTGCATGCCATTGTATTTTGTTTGATGTCATTCCTTGGTTCACTTGCCATTTTTAAATGCTTCTACAGTGTCTTTGCATCGAAAAAATGGGAACTTATCATTGCCTGTTTCTTGATTCCATCACTTCTCCTATGGGCTTCCTCCATTTTAAAAGAGAGTGTTTTAATTTTTGGAATAGGCGGACTAATTTTCAGCTTCACTCGTCTGCTTCATTGGAACCATAAACGAAAAGCATATGTGATACTTTTCATACTGTCTATTTTGCTTCTTAGCATCACAAAAACATATGTTCTACTCATCCTTATCCCCGGTCTAATCGCTTGGCTGTTGATTGTTAAATGGAAAATTAAACACGTTCATTTAACGTTTTTAATAAGTTATGGAGTTTGTATTCTTTTTGCTTTCAATGCCTATCGAATCACTCCACAATTTGATCTTGGAAAAATCCTTCAAAAAAAACAGCTTGATTTTATAAATGTTGCCAGAGATACAAAAGCAGGCAGTGCCATCACTATAACTCGGTTGGATGGGTCATTGATAAGCTGTTTAAAAAATAGTCCGGAAGCACTAGCAAATTGCATCTTTAGACCGCTACCTTGGGAAAGCAATTCAATTTTCGCATTTTTCGCTTCTTTAGAAAACTTACTGATCTTCCTTCTAATCATCTTAGCAGGATTATATTCTAAAAAGCCGACAGATGAGCAAAAACCGTATTTGTATTTCTCTTTTTATTTTGTGGTTTTATTAGCTCTTCTAATCGGTCTGACTGTCCCTGTGTTAGGAGCAATTGTAAGGTATAAAGTCCCAGCAATGATTTTTCTAGTTTCGTTCCTTTTACTATGTATTGACAAGGAAAAATTACTTTTAAACCTGAAAAGAATAATCAAATGAACAACTTAAAAACGGCATTCATTACAGGTGCAACATCTGGTTTTGGCAAAGCTTGTGCAGAAATATTTGCTGCAAATGGCTGGAATCTCATCATTACTGGAAGAAGAAATGATCGTCTAATCACATTAAAAGAGGAGCTTGAAAAGCAATTTGGAAATAAAATCACAACACTTTGTTTTGATGTAAGAAATCTTGAAGAAGTGAATGATGCAATCGAAAAATTAAAAGAAAATGAAGACCTAACCATTGATCTTTTGATAAACAACGCTGGTTTGGCAGTTGGTCGCGGACCTATTCAAGATGGCTTAACAGACGATTGGGAAAGAATGATCGACACAAATATCAAAGGCCTACTATTTATAACGAAAGCTATTGCTCCCCTAATGATTGCACAAAAAAATGGGCACATAATTAACATTTCAAGCATTGCTGGAAAAGAAGTGTATCCTGGAGGAAATGTATATTGTGCTTCTAAATTTGCTGTTGATGCCTTGTCAAAGTCAATGAGGATGGATCTTGTTGAATTTGGTATTAAGGTTACGAATATTGCGCCCGGTGCTGCAGAAACAGAATTTTCTCTAGTTCGCTTTAAAGGTGATGAGAATACCGCCAAAAATGTGTACAACGGATTTGAGCCGCTAAGTGCTGAGGATATTGCCGATACCATTTATTTTGTCGCAACACGACCGGCGCATGTAACAATTAATGACCTCACCATAATGCCAACAGCACAGGCTTCTTCTACGATTTTTCATAAAAAATAAAAGGAAGCCAAAATTGACTTCCTTTTAATATCGAAAAAATTTTAAATCTTAATTTTCTTTTGTTGCAGGCGCCACATGTACAGGTTCATCAGGTAAAACAGATCCTTTTATTGTTAGGATGATTGGTTCCGAAACATTTGAAGAAATCGTAATTGTTTTAGTAAATTGACCTACTCTCTTTGTGTCATATTTTACAGAAATAATCGATTTTTTACCAGGCTTTACAGGTTCTTCTGGCTTGTTAGCTGTAGTGCATCCGCAGCTTGTCTGTACACCCTGAATAATTGCTGGCGTTTTTGACTCATTTTTAAATTCAAATTCGAACAAATCATTTGTTCCGTATGGAATATTCTCTCGAACTATTTCCAAAGTTGTAAAAGTCAAGCCTTTTTTGGATTCAACTTTAATTTCTTTTGATGCTTCAGAGGAAACTTGCTTCTCTTGAGCCATCAACTGAACGCTTGCGAACAACGCCGCTGTAAATAAGATAAATTTCATGGTTTTCATTTTTTTACAAGAATAATACATTTACAATTAGGGTACTCTGTTTTAACAAAAAATTATATTCGATTGCTCTTCTTCAAATACTGTTCCTCTTTTTTAAATTTCTCTTCAAAAGCGGCAATCACCTCAAGAATAGAGCTAAAAGTATTCTTTTTTATTTTCACTAATTTACTTTTTTTTAGCCACTTTGCCTTGCTAATACCTTCTTCTTCCTGAGGAATTAAATTTTTCTTTCCTGAAAATGCCAGTAAATACCAATAGGTCCGCTTGATAACTTGTTTGTCTTTAAATACGTAGGTGTGATAGGTTTCACAAAGAAAGTCTTCTACTGTTGGGCCTGTTATACCACATTCTTCTTCTATTTCTCGAATGGCAGCAACTTCATTTAATTCATCAATTTCAATTTTACCTTTGGGGAGATCCCACTTACCATTCCTTTTTATTACAAGTATTCTGTTTTTTCGTTGAACGATACCTCCAGCTGCCTGAATCAATTCATAATTCTTAAAAAGTAATTTAAATTTTGCAGACGCATTTTTACAACGGACAACAACCGAATTGACTTCCGGATTGAGTAAGATGGGAAGAATATCTTTTTCTAGAGATTTCACAGATTTACCATCCAATTCGGGACAAAAATTAAAAGATGAATCTGTTTCAGTAATGATCACCGACTTATTTTCAATAAATACTTTGTACATTTGCATATGATTCTTAACAACGATAAAGCGCTAAAAGTAGCGGAATTTTTATTACAAATCAAAGCAGTTAAACTTCAGCCAAACCACCCTTTTAAATGGGCATCAGGTTGGAATTCACCTATTTATTGTGATAATCGTGTCACTCTTTCGTTTCCAAATATTCGAACCTTTATTCGTCAAACATACACTGAAGCAATCGAGGAAGTTTTTGGTAAGCCAGATGTAATAGCTGGAGTTGCTACAGGTGGTATAGCTCAAGGCGCATTAGTTGCACAAGAAATGGGACTCCCATTTATCTATGTCAGAAGCTCTGCTAAAGAACATGGGATGGGAAATCAAATTGAAGGATACTTTGAAGCAGGACAAAAAGTTGTTGTAATTGAAGATCTTATTTCTACTGGAGGAAGTTCAATCAAAGCAATTGAAGCTTTAAAATCCGGTGGACTTGATGTTAAAGGAATTGTAGCAATATTCTCTTATGGCTTTCAAGTGGCCGATGAGAACTTTAAAAAAATTAATTGTCCATATACGACATTGACAAATTATGATTTGTTAATTGAGCAGGCATTAAAACAAAATTACATTTCCAAAAAAGACATGTCTTCACTTCGTGAATGGAAAGAAAATCCAGATACCTGGAAACAATAGAAGGAAATGCAAATAATCAGTGAAAAAGTTAGCGTTACAGCTAAACAGGAGAAAGTAGCGAAATTCCTAAGTGACTCAAAACATTTGATACACCTTTAGACACAAGATCAGATTTCAGATTGGAAGGCAAGTGATTCGGATTGTTCTTTCAAGGTGCAAGGTGGCGTAACGATTTCATTGGTTCAAGATGGATCGGAAGGCAATGAAAAAATATTCATGAAATCTGGTGAAAAATCTCCTTTCCCATTTAAGTTAACCATACACATAACTGAAAAAAATGAGCAATCTGAAGGATATATTCAGTTTGATGGTGAATTAAATGTCTTCTTAAAAATGATGGTTGAAAAACCGCTCACAGCGCTGTTTAACATCATGTCTAAAAATCTTAAAGATCATTTTGAGAAAGGAAACTAACCTCTTTGAGGCTGTAATATTTTAGCTTACCGTTTGTTTCTATTTCCAACCTTCCTCTTTCGTCGGTTCCACGAATAATTCCCGCAAACCTTCCATTTTCATCCTCAAAAAAGGCCGGGACATTTAACAAATACATATTACTGAGGTAGCGCTGTTTCAATTGGGAGTTATTCAAAGCCGACCAATTTTTGTTCATCGCATCTATTAATTGAAAAAGCACGTCCATAATCGGTCGTTTTTCACCTAATTCTGCGGCAATACTTGTGGCATTCAACGATTCAAAATTGATTTGATTCACATTTAATCCTACTCCAATTATCGATGAAACAATATTTCCACTGCTAAGCGCATTCTCAATTAAAATTCCTGCCAGCTTTTTATCGGCAACATAAATATCATTGGGCCATTTAATGCTTGCTGAAATGCCAATATTTCCTAAAAAATCGGCTATGGAAACTGTAATAAATTGGGTTATTACCTCCTGATTACTGACTGACAGATTGTCGGGTAATGCTAAGAACGTTACCAATAGGTTTTCTCCTGCCTTAGAGGTCCATGAGGTCCCTCTTTGCCCGCGACCAGCTGATTGTTCATCTGCCAAAATTACCGCACCATGACCAATTTTTTCTTCACGAAGTAGATTGGCAGCATAATTGTTCGTTGAGTCTACAGAAGGCAGATGGATAATACGATGTCCGAATGGCAGCAACATTTGAGCTTCGAAGTTGTTAGTTCAACGGATAAAATTAAAATTTAAACTTAGATTTGTAAAGATTAATCCAATTTGATGCCCAAAAGAAAAAAAGACATTGATTCCGAAAGATTGTGCGATGCCATTGTTGAAGGAATGCAGGAAAATAAAGCGAAAGATATAGTTGTACTCGATTTGAGGAATATAAGCAACTCAGTTTGTGATTTCTTTGTAATATGCAGTGGTGAATCATCGACTCAGGTGGATGGTATAAGCACATCAGTCACTCGTTTCACACGAAAAGAATTGAAAGAAAAACCTTGGCACATCGAAGGAAAAACAAACAGTGAATGGGTACTATTGGACTATATCAACGTAGTTGCCCATATTTTTTACAAAGACGCACGTCCATTTTACGATCTTGAGGATTTATGGGCCGATGCACAACGAACAGACATACCTAATTTGAACTAATTTTCATGTCAGAAGAACAAAATAAAAAACGCAGTCCTTTTTCAATTTATTGGATTTACGCCATAATTGGAGTGGCAATCATCGCTTTCCAGCTTTTCATGAGTACAAGCGGTAAAATCAATATTACCTACCCAAAAACGTTCGATGACCTGGCAATGCATGGATACATCCGAGATGCAAAGGTTGTGAACAAAGAACATGTTGAATTCAAAGTAAGCAAAGAAGGGAAAGAATACATTCGTTCATCGAAAGATCCTCAATATAAATACATCAAAGAGTACCTATCAAAAGGAACGAATTACAAATCAAATGATCCATCTTTTGAACTGAAAGTAATCGATGCTGCCAATTTTGAAACAAGAGTAAATGACCTAAATAAGTCAATCAAAGAGGAGAACAAAGCACGAGCCAAGACAAATGAGGCTCCAATTCCAACAATCGAATTAGTCGACACAGAAGAAGTCAATTACTTCGAAAGTATTTTAAGTTACTTGTTCCCACTAATTTTAATGGTTGTTATTTGGATGTTTGTAATGCGCAGAATGACTGGCGGCGGAGGTGGCGGAGGTGGCCAGATTTTCAATATAGGAAAATCAAAAGCACAGGTGTATGAAAAAGGCAAATCAACGAATGTAACGTTTAAAGATGTTGCTGGCTTACAAGGAGCGAAGGAAGAAATTGTTGAAATAGTTGAATTCCTTAAGAACCCAAAGAAATACACTGAATTAGGTGCAAAAATTCCGAAAGGAGCACTATTGGTTGGACCTCCGGGAACAGGAAAAACATTGTTAGCAAAGGCTGTTGCAGGCGAAGCGAAGGTGCCTTTCTTCTCACTATCTGGATCTGATTTCGTTGAAATGTTTGTAGGTGTGGGTGCATCACGTGTGCGCGATTTGTTCAAGCAAGCAAAAGAAAAAGCACCTTCTATTATATTCATTGATGAGATTGATGCAATTGGTCGTGCGAGAGGAAAAAACAATAGCTTTGGATCAAATGATGAGCGTGAAAATACACTGAATCAGTTATTGACTGAAATGGATGGTTTTGGAACAAATTCCGGTGTAATTATCCTAGCAGCCACAAACCGTGCGGATGTTTTGGATAGCGCCTTGATGCGCGCTGGTCGTTTCGACAGACAAATCTATGTTGACATGCCTGACTTGATCGAGCGTAAAGAGATTTTCCAGGTTCATTTGAAACCAATTAAATTGGAAACAGGTATTGATATTGATTTCCTAGCGAAGCAAACACCTGGATTCTCAGGTGCAGATATCGCTAATCTTTGCAATGAAGCGGCATTGATTGCAGCCAGAAAAGACAAGAAGTTTGTTCAAAAACAAGATTTCTTGGACGCTGTAGATAGAATCGTAGGTGGACTCGAAAAGAAAAATAAAATTATTACGAAGGATGAGAAAAAGGCAATTGCTTATCATGAAGCAGGACATGCAACTATTTCTTGGTTACTCGAGTTTGCTCATCCATTGGTGAAAGTTACTATTGTTCCTCGTGGTCAATCATTGGGAGCGGCTTGGTACCTTCCTGAAGAAAGAAGCATCACCACAACCGAGCAAATTCTGGATCAAATGTGTTCCGCACTTGGTGGTCGCGCAGCTGAGC
>JBKDKG010000233.1:0-3364 GCA_046345095.1 Flavobacteriia bacterium
GCAACAGTTGGATCATCCACGTATACGTTCACACCGAGCTCAAGTGCATCACCAGTGTGTGCAACGACAGCAACGATGAGCATTACAATCAATGCACTGCCTACATTAACAAGTTTAAATGGTGGGGGAGCTTATTGTTCAGGTACGCCTGTTTTAAATATAGTTGCAACAGTTACAGGAATTCCGAATTGGACAATTAATTACACATTAGACGGTATTTCACAGACGGCTTCAGGAACAACTTCCTCAATTTCGTTAGGCAATACAGCGGGCGTATATGTTATTACTGGAATCAATGATGCAAATTGTTTGAATGCAGGAGTAATAGGAACACAAACAATAACTATCACAGCAACACCAATTGCTCCAAATGTATCCGATGGCGGAACTTTTTGTGAAGGAGATGTTATTCCAAATTTGACAGCTAGCCCTAATAATGGAGGCACCTTATATTGGTATGAGGATCAAAGTTTGACTCTTTCTCTTGGAACAGGAACTACTTTTACACCACAATTTATCCTTGGTCAGACAAGTTATTATATAACAGAAAATGTAAATGGTTGTGAAGGACCGCCATCACAAATAACAGTTAGCATTAAAGATTGTGAAAAACTAGATATCATAATTCCAACAGCCTTTACTCCCAACGGAGATGAAGAAAATGATTTTTGGGAGTTAATAGATATTTCAACGATCTACCCGAACCATAAAGTTTATATCTACAATAGATGGGGATCACTTCTTTATGAATCAGAATTTGGAGCTTATCAATTAAAACCATGGGATGGAACAACAAATGGAAACCCACTCCCTGTTGGTTCCTACTATTATATCATTGATGCATTAGGGGATGGGTCTAGTTATTTGAAAGGAGTAGTATCTATAATCTTGGATTAATAATTTATAGAAAGTGCAGAAAACTTTTTAAATAAAATTGGAAAAATTGCCTTTAAATTTCTTTAAAGGATTAAACATCCCAAGTTTTATTTACTTGGGATGTTTCATTTATAGAAAAAGAGCTTATGCATGAAACACAGAAAGGATGTTCCTGAATCACCTCCCGGCTTTCGTAAATCGATTAGCTAGTCTTTTTTTTCTTTCTTTCGAAAGTGAAATTCCATCTTAGGCTATAAAAAAAATCCCAAGCGAATTAAACTTGGGATTTTTTGCAGAGAGGAAGAGATTCGAACTCTCGATACGGTTACCCGTATACTACCTTTCCAGGGTAGCTCCTTCAACCACTCGGACACCTCTCTAAAAATGTGGGAGACGAAAGTAGTAAAAATATTTCACATTGAATTTAGGTCTTCTAGACTATTGTTTTGGGTAATTTTGTGGTATGTTAAATTTTGAAATAATTAATCCTACTAGGATTGTTTTTGGAAAAGATCAATTGGATCGATTGCCAGCGTTAATCAATGAATTTTCTACTTCGAAGCGAATATTATTGGCTTATGGAGGGGGAAGCATTAAAGACAATGGTCTATTTGACCGGATCATGGAAAAACTAAACCAATTTGATGTGATCGAATTTGGTGGTATCGAAGCAAATCCGCAATTCGAGACATTAATGCGAGGGGTTCGATTGGCCCAAGAAGAAAAGGTAGATTTCATTCTAGCGGTGGGCGGAGGTTCAGTTATTGATGGGGTTAAATTCATGACTGGTGCTTATTTTTATAAGGGAGATCCATGGGATGTTTTACTCAGGAAAGATGGCTGTGCCTTTGATGAAGCGCTGTCTTTCGGAACAGTACTTACGCTTCCTGCAACGGGCTCAGAAGCAAACTCTGGAGCAGTCATTAGTAGGAAAGAACTCAATGAAAAGAGAGCGATGGGTGGGCCCTTATTTTTCCCTAAATTTTCTTTTTTGGATCCAATAGTTGTTTCTACTTTGCCAAAACGTCAAATTGCCAATGGAATTGTAGATGCGTTTATGCACACATTAGAGCAATACCTTACATATCCTTCTGGAAATTATTTACAAGAACGTCAAGCAGAGGCGATCCTTTCTACATTAATTGAAATAGGTCCGCGTGTTGTTGACCAACCAGGAAATTATGAATTGGCGGCCAATCTTATGTGGTGCGCAACACACGCTTTGAATGGCAATCTTCGTTGTGGTGTTCCGACAGATTGGACAACCCATATGATTGGACATGAATTGACTGCATTTTATGGAATAGACCATGCGCGCACTTTGGCAATTATTGCTCCACGACTATTTGAAAATCAATTTGAAAACAAAAAGCAAAAATTGGGTCAATACGGACGAAGAGTTTGGGAATTGAAGGGCAATGACGATGATATTGCAAAAGCTGCGATTCAAAAAACGGAGCAGTTTTTTCAGTCACTTGAAATTCCAACGCACATTTCTGATTATACAGAAACATCCCCTGAAATCCCAAAAATTATTCGTGAACGTTTTGAGGAACGAGGTTGGACTGAAATGGGTGAGAGAAAAGCAATTCTGTTGTCTGATGTAGAATCAATTGTTGCGGCGGCAATTTAATGAAACTAAGCTCCATTTTTCAACTTCGTTCGGAGGCTACACCCCAACTTATTGAATTGTTGGAATCCACTACGCTTGGAACAAATGGAGCGAAATACCGTCATTTGGACACGAGAAATCGCATTCTTGAGGCTGACGACCCTCTTTTTCTGTCGATTGAAAGAAATAATAAAATACTTGGAAATGTCACCTTTTGTCGACGTGGTAAAACTTGGTATATCAGGTATTTCGCCTTTCAACAAATGCTTCAATCTAGTAATCGCCCAAAGGAAACTCACAAGTCTAATTCTCACTTAAAACAGCAATTGAGGTTCTTTTTTGATGAACAATTTCAGTCTGAAGTTGAAACAATGTATGCGTATATCGATCCAAAAAATGACCGCAGTAAATGGATGAGTCAAAATTTTGGATTTCATAAAATTTCCACATTGGCAACCCAAAGTTTCAGCCGCATCTATCCAAAAAAATCACCTAGACTTGAGAAAATTGAAGATTGGAATGAAGTCAAGCCTATTGTGATGAAAAACTATGGAAAACATGGCCATTTTTTTACCACGCATGCATCAAAGCCCCCATTTTATATTTTAAAGGGAGAAAATGGACAGATAATGGCCTGTGCTAGGGTGACAAAGGTGCATTGGGAAATTGTTCGTTTGCCAGGAAAATTCGGCAGTTTATTAACCAAGGCAATCCCCTTTATTCCGTTTTTAAATAGACTCATCAACCCAAAGAATCACACTTTTCTTGTTCCTGAAATTGTCTGTGTGAATCAAGATAATCCCGAGTTACTGGACGAACTTTTTTCTGCAATATTGTTTCAAGAAAAATTGAATCTCATGCTGTGGTGGATGGATG
>JBKDKG010000234.1:0-2560 GCA_046345095.1 Flavobacteriia bacterium
AATGAAAAGGTAATTCGTTTTGCAAAGGTAGTCGTGGGGCAATAGTTGCTATCTTCCAATTTCAAATAAAAGGGCATTAATCCCGAATAAAAATATCAACCCCTTGATAAAGACATGAGTCAAAAAAGAGATTATTACGAAGTATTAGGTGTATCTAAAAATGCAGATGAAAGCGAGATCAAAAAAGCGTATCGCAAACTTGCGCTGAAGTATCACCCCGATAAAAATCCTGATGATGCGTCAGCTGAAGAAAAATTCAAAGAAGCAGCCGAAGCGTATGAGGTATTGAGTAATTCTGAGAAAAAAGCTCAGTATGATCGTTTTGGTCACGCAGGAATGGGTGGACAAGGTGGATTCGGTGGCGGAATGAACATGGATGATATCTTCTCTCAGTTTGGAGATATATTCGGGAATGCATTTGGCGGAGGAGGATCTTTTGGAGGAAGCAGAGGCGGTTCAAGGGCAGCGAGAGGTACTAATTTGCGCGTAAAGATCAAATTGACTTTAGAAGAAGTCGCGGAAGGTGTTAAGAAAAAAATAAAGGTCAATAAATTAGTCAATGCGCAAGGTGTCACTTTCAAGAATTGTCAAACATGCAACGGATCTGGAAGAATTACACGTGTCCAACAGACGTTTATTGGAGCAATGCAAACGCAGTCGACATGCCCAACATGCCAGGGTGCTGGCAAAATGATAGAGACGAAGCCTGGTGATGCAGATGCTCAAGGATTGAAACGCCAGGAGGAGGTGATTGAGATTGAAATTCCAGCTGGAGTAGAAGAGGGGATGCAACTGAGCGTTACAGGAAAAGGGAATGCTGGTCCATTCAATGGTGTTCCCGGTGATTTGATTGTGTTGATTGAAGAAACTGAACATCCTGATCTCAAGCGCGACGGAGAGAATTTGCATTATGAAGCATTTGTAAATTTTGTGGATGCAGTTATAGGTGAATCAATTGAAATTCCAACTGTTTCTGGAAAGGTTAAAATTAAAGTTGATCCGGGAACACAAAGTGGTAAGGTTTTGCGTTTGAAAGGGAAAGGTTTGCCGCATGTTCAGCGCTATGGAAATGGAGATTTGTTTGTACACATCAATGTTTGGACACCTCAAAAGATATCGAAAGAAGAAAGAGAAATTCTAGAGAAATTGCGTGACAGTGAAAACTTTAAGCCGCATCCAGACAAGAATGATCGCAATTTCTTTAGCCGCATGAAGGATATGTTCAATTGATCTATCGATTGAATTGAAACATGAGTGATTCATTCCTGCATCCCGAAGGTTCCCAAAGAGAAAAACCATCTGGCTACTTCTTGACTTTGGCAGTGGTGCTTTTTTCCTATGTTTTGATTGGACAGCTTCCATTATTGATAGGATTATCAATGCAAGAAGGAGGATTATCCGCTTACGATGGTGCTGACTTGCATCAGCTTACTGAGGTTCTCGGAAAAAACACAACATTGGTATATCTAATCCTTCCTTTTGTGTTTGCTTTTATTGCCTTATTACTATCTGTTCGATTTATTCACAAACGATCTTTCCTGTCCGTCTTCACGATCAGAAAACATTTTGATTGGAAACGATTTTTCACCACTTTTTTAATTTGGGGAATCATTTTAAGCGTTTTTCTATACTTGACAACCCAATTCACTGGTAAGGTTTTTTGGAATTTCAATTCAAAAAGCTTCATACCGTTATTGGCCATATCTCTTCTATTAATTCCATTGCAAACGACCTGTGAAGAACTTTTGTTTAGAGGGTATCTTATGCAATCTTCCGCAAAATTTTTACCCAAAGGATGGATGGTTGTGCTCTTTACGGGGATGTTATTCGGACTGGTGCATGGTGCAAATCCTGAAGTTGAGACGCTCGGTTATTCAGTGTTGACCTACTATATCATAACAGGTGTTTTTTTAGGTTTGTTAACGGTATTTGATGATGGAATTGAGCTTTCGATGGGGTATCATGCCATTAATAATATATTCTCAGCGTTAATCATTACCAATGACTGGCAAGCATTTCAAACCGATGCGCTTTTCAAGGATTACAACCCACCTTCATTTGGTTGGGAGAGCATTGTTACGATTGCCCTATTACAACCAGCAATCATTTACTTATTCGCGAAACTGTACAATTGGAAGGACATACGTAAAAAACTTTTTTAGGCGTCAAGAAAACCAAAGGTGTCATGAGTCTTTCTTTCTTTGAACTCTTGAACTTTCAAGACAAAAGACATTTAGATCAAAGACAAAAGCAGGTCGCCAGTCAGCTGCGGCTGAAGTGCCGACGCAGGAGGTGTATCGAGACCTGAACTTTTGAACCTTCTTTGAACTCCCTTTTTCCCTTCACCTCAGCGCTCCTTCTTTGAGCGAACAGGGAGAAATAACTACTTGTTTTACGGCTAATTTATTAAGTATCCATCGTGTTTTAACAGCAGCGATAGGTGCCATTTTTTTGCGAATGGGAATGATGCGGTCGTTTTTATCTCTCTCGGCTTGGGTTGAACGAATTATATTTTCCAAGCAACTATCTAGTTCTTCGCGACTGAGTTCAAGGGCATTCG
>JBKDKG010000235.1:0-2068 GCA_046345095.1 Flavobacteriia bacterium
CATCGATGTAAATAAACTCATCAGTCTCTTGCAGACAATGGGTGTAAAGATTGAAAAGGTTGAAAAAGGCACATTTATTTTTCAAGCAAAAGACATTGATCTTGCCTATTTAGAGTCGGAGGATTTCAAAAAAAGAGCCAGTGCCTTGCGCGGGTCAATCATGATTGTTGGTCCACTTTTAGCGCGTTTCGGGAAAGGATTTATTCCAAAGCCAGGCGGCGATAAAATTGGTCGTAGAAGACTGGATACCCATTTTGAAGGCTTTCAAATGCTAGGGGCTAAATTCAATTATGACGCAGGCGAGCACTTCTATTCAATTGAAGCGAAAAAATTAAAAGGAACTTATATCCATTTGGATGAAGCTTCTGTTACTGGAACAGCAAATATTGTGATGGCTGCAGTGAGAGCAGAGGGTAAAACAACCATTTACAACGCTGCTTGTGAACCTTATTTGCAACAGTTGTGCAACATGCTCAACTCAATGGGTGCAAAAATTGAAGGAATTGGTTCCAACATGCTTCACATAGAAGGAGTAAAGGAATTAGGTGGCTGTTTTCACCGTATTCTTCCGGATATGATTGAAATTGGTTCATTCATAGGTCTGGCAGCAATGACGGGCTCTGAAATTACGATCAAAGATGTAAGTTGGGAAAACCTTGGCATTATTCCAAATGTCTTCAGACGATTGGGAATTCAATTGGAGAGACGTGGAGATGATATTTTTATTCCTGCTCAGGAAAGTTATGAGATAGACACATTTATCGATGGTTCTATTTTAACAATTGCTGATGCGCCTTGGCCAGGATTTACACCTGATTTACTTTCCATTGTATTGGTTGTTGCAACGCAGGCAAAAGGCTCTGTTTTGATTCACCAAAAAATGTTTGAATCGAGATTATTCTTTGTAGACAAATTAATCGATATGGGTGCACAAATCATTTTATGTGATCCGCATCGCGCAACAGTTATAGGATTAAATAAACAACACTCTTTGAAAGGAATTCAAATGACATCACCAGATATTCGTGCCGGTGTATCGTTATTGATTGCTGCATTGTCTGCAAAAGGAAAGAGTGTTATTCACAATATCGAGCAGATAGATCGAGGGTATCAAGATATTGAAATTCGTTTGAACAATCTTGGTGCAGATATCAGAAGAGTAGGATAATGAAAAGGATTAAATCGTTCAATCGTTCAAAGGTTGTGGTCCAAAACAAAACTGTCAGAGTTGTTCAATTGGCATTCCTCTTTGTTCTTTGTGCTTTGTGTCTTGTTCCGACACTGTCCTCATTTAATACTTCAAAAAATCGAACTCTCACAAGTGATGGTAATACAAAAGCTCCTGAAATTGAATTGATTTCTCCTTCTGGAAAGAAAATAAAACTCTCCAAGTTAAAAGGCAAAATGGTACTGATCGATTTTTGGGCATCTTGGTGTGGTCCATGTCGGAGAGAGAATCCAAATGTTTTAGAAGCCTACAATAAATACAAATCCAAGAAGTTTTTGAACGGCAAAGGGTTTGAGGTTTTTAGTGTATCGCTTGATAAGAATGAAGAGGCTTGGAAAAAGGCAATTTCTGATGACAAGTTGATTTGGAAAAACCATGGTTGGGACAAGGATGGTGAAGCATCTAAATTGTACCAAGTCTATTCGATACCTTCAGGTTTTTTAGTGGATGGTGAAGGCACTATCGTTGCAAAAGGTCAAGAATTGCGTGGTATGGGCTTGCATATTGCCTTGGATAAGCAGTTAAAACAATAAGTTTGAAGGAGAGTTTAATGGCTCGTAGTGGCCAAATTTGTGAATTGTGTTCCTCGAATGAGAACTTAACTATTTTTTTCTGTTGAATCAGGAAATAGCACGAATCTAGATCAAAACATTTTGGTTTGTTCAACCTGTGAAGAAGTTGTCTTAAGTCATTCTTATCACATTCCCTAAAATCTGTTTTTTTTGAATTTATTCCCTAAATTTTATTCAAGTGCACCTTTTTAATAGTCTATTATTTTAGAGTTAAATCGCATAAAAAGTAGTGAATTTGCGAATACAATCTAAAATTATAGGTTTATGT
>JBKDKG010000236.1:0-9645 GCA_046345095.1 Flavobacteriia bacterium
CACTAATTCAATGTTCGTCCACTCATTCAAGCCACCAACATTGTATGATTCTCCAATTCTACCTTTGTGGAAGATTGCAACGATTGCTTTTGCATGATCCTCTACCCATAACCAATCCCGCACATTCTCTCCTTTACCATAAACTGGCAACGGCTTGTTGTTTCGAATGTTGTGAATCATTAATGGAATGAGCTTTTCTGGAAAATGATGGCTGCCATAATTATTCGAACAATTTGACATTTTTACAGGCAAACCATAGGTATGATAGTATGCGGAAACAAAGTGATCAGATGAAGCTTTTGAAGCACTATATGGGCTGCGTGGATCGTAAGGAGTGTCCTCCCTAAAGAGACCTTCTTCTCCTAAACTACCGTAAACCTCATCCGTAGAAACATGATGAAAAATATGTCCTTCTTCGCCGTTCCATTTTTCTTTTGAGTGTTGCAAAAGATTGACAGTACCAACCACGTTTGTCATAACAAAATCCATTGGACCTTCAATTGAACGATCAACATGGGATTCCGCAGCTAGATGTATGACGTCAGTTATATCGTATAATTCAAACGCAGCTTGAACATCGGCAGCATTTACAATATCTCCTTTTACAAAACGATAATTATCTTTTAGATCAACATCTCTCAAATTTTCAAGGTTACCTGCATACGTTAACTTATCAAAATTAACTATCAAGTAGTTTGGATATTCATTGACTAATAATCGAACTACATGGGAACCAATAAATCCTGCTCCTCCTGTTACTAAAATTCTTTTTTTAAAATCTTCCATCACTTATAAAGACCAATATTCTAAGTCCTTTATCTTTCCTTTGAAAATACCTTTTACATCCACAAAAACGCCCTGTTCATTCTTTAGTAAAGACTTGAATTCAGCCTCAGACATATTTTTGTACTCCTTGTGGTTTACCGCTACAATAATTGCATCATAATCGTTGCTAGCTATGGCTGATAAACCAACGCCGTATTCGTGTTCCATTTCTGCGGATGAAGCATGTGGATCAACTAGATCAACATGCACTTGAAATGATTTCAATTCATTTACAACATCAATCACTTTTGAATTTCGAATATCACTCACGTCTTCTTTGAAAGTTGCACCCATTACAAGAACCTTAGCATCTTGAATGTGTTTCCCTTGCGCAATAATTTTTTTAACCGTCTGTTTTCCAATATAGAAACCCATGGAGTCATTGACATATCGGCCACTCGTGATAACCTTAGAGTGATAACCGGCTTGTTGCGCTTTATGTGTAAGGTAATAAGGATCTACTCCGATGCAATGCCCACCAACCAAACCAGGAGAAAACTTCAGGAAATTCCATTTTGTTCCCGCAGCCTCTAAAACTTCAAATGTGTTAATATTCAACTTATTGAATATGATTGACAACTCATTAATCAAAGCAATATTTACATCGCGTTGTGTGTTTTCAATTATTTTTGCCGCTTCAGCTACCTTTATGGAAGCTGCACGGTGAACTCCAGCAGCGACAACCAATTCGTATACTTTGGCAATTTCATCCAAAGATTCATCGCAACAGCCAGAAACTACTTTTATAACATTTTGCAATGTATGCTCTTTATCTCCTGGGTTAATTCTCTCAGGTGAATACCCCACCATAAAATCTGTTTGGAATTTCAATCCCGACTGAGCCTCTAATACAGGAATGCAATCTTCTTCTGTGCAACCCGGATAAACGGTAGATTCAAAAACAACATAATCCCCTTGTTTCAGAACTTTACCAACAGTTGAACTTGCACCCAACAAAGGTTTTAAATTCGGTAAATTCGAATCGTCAATTGGAGTTGGAACGGCCACAATAAAAAACTGAACATCCTTGAGATCATGAATATCTGCGGAAAACTGAATATCGCATCCTTCAAAATCAGCTGCAGATAACTCATTGCTTGGATCAATATGATTTTGCATTAAGTCGATGCGTTCTTGATTGATATCAAAACCAACAACTTTAATTTTTCTTGCAAATTCCAGTGCAATTGGCAATCCAACATATCCTAGTCCGATTACCGCTAATTTAGCTTCCTTCGCTAACAGTTTATTATAGATCGAGTTGCTCATTTCTTACCTTATAAATTCTTTCAATAATTTCAACCACCTTTAACCCTTCCAACGCATTGGTCGTTGCAGATGTCCTTCCCTTAAGGGTATCAATTACATTTTTGATAACATAATTATGGTTTGCTGCAGAACCCTTATATGCACCGTAATCATTTCCTGGATTGGTAGGTGCCAATTCTGGCATAACATAGTCTTTAATGTTGCAAACTTCAACTTCATTCATATATTGTCCACCGATTTTAACGCTTCCATTTGCACCGATGATTGTAATCGAACTCTCCAAGTTTTGATTCGCAACAGCAGTAGAATAATTAATACATCCCATACCTCCGTTTACAAAATCGAAACTCACAAACCCAGAGTCCTCAAATTCGGTTGAATTTTGATGCGTGAAATCAGCAAATTTTCCTTGAATATTATCAATATCTCCAAAGAGCCAATACATGATGTCTATGAAGTGAGAAAACTGTGTAAAGAGCGTTCCACCATCCAAGTCTTTGGTTCCTTTCCAGCCCCCTTTTTTATAATAACGATCATCACGATTCCAGTAGCAATTCAACTGCACCATATAGATTTCTCCAATCGTACCAGATTCAACAACTTCCTTGATCCATTGAGAAGGCGGAGAATAGCGATTCTGCATCACACAGAATACTTGTCTGGAAACCTGAAGTGCCTTGAAAATCATCTTTTCACAGCTGTCTTTCGACAATCCCATTGGCTTTTCGCATACTACATGTTTTTTCGCTTCAAGAGCCGCTAAACTTTGACTTGCATGAAAACCATTTGGTGTACAAACATTTACAACATCAAAGTCAAGACCTGATGCTAATAACTCATCAAAATTTGAGAAAAAAGGAACGTTAAAATCAACCGCATCGCATTCTTCCTTCGAACGAACATCAATCATTGCAACCAATTCACCTTCGTCGTCTCGGCGAATCATTTCAGCATGACGCTTGCCAATGTGGCCTGAACCCACAACAACAAATTTCACTTTTTGATCTGTTTTGATCATACACTTCTATTTTTCAAATTCCACCTTAGTGGATAATATTTATTTAATTCTAGTTACTATTCCCTTCTCCAACAAATATACTTGCTGACTTTCAGGACAAACTGCATGCCCTTCTGAATTGAATTCCAATCGATGGCCGTATTCACTCATCCACCCTATCTGACGCGCTGGATTGCCAACTACAAGAGCAAATGCAGGTATCGTTTTCGTTACAACCGAGCCTGCACCAATGAACGCAAACTCACCTATATCGTGTCCGCAAACAATCGTTGCGTTGGCACCGATACTCGCGCCTTTTCCAACTTTTGTTGCAGCATATTGTTCGCGTCTGTTGACTGCACTTCTAGGATTGGTCACATTCGTAAAAACCATCGAAGGGCCAAGAAAAACATCATCTTCACAAACTACGCCTGTATAAATGGAAACATTATTCTGCACCTTTACATTGTTACCAAGTTTAACGCCCGGAGAAACAACCACATTTTGCCCGATATTGCAACGTTCACCAATTTCACAATTAGGCATAATATGCGAGAAATGCCAAATCTTTGTGCCTTCTCCTATGTGACATCCTTGGTCAACAACAGCTGTTTCGTGTGCAAAATAATTCATCAGCGGATAATGTATTTATCAAAATCGTTGTGTTCCGTCTGCATCAATTCTTCCTGTGACAAACTTTTGAAATAATCATACGTAATTTTCAATCCTTCTGCACGTCCAACCTTTGGTTCCCAGTTTAGCATTGCTCTTGCTCGTGTGATATCCGGTTGTCTTTGTTTAGGATCATCTACAGGCAAATCCTTATATATTACTTTTTGCGTTGTGCCTGTCAATTTGATTATTTCTTCTGCAAAGTCACTTATCGTTATTTCATCAGGGTTACCCACATTCACTGGAAGTGCATAATCGCTTTTCAATAAACGCACAATCCCTTCAATCAAATCATCAACATAACAAAAAGAACGTGTTTGCGAACCATCACCAAAAATGGTCAAGTCTTCTCCTCTGAGTGCCTGCCCAATAAAAGCTGGCAAAACCCTACCATCATTCAAGCGCATGCGCGGACCGTAGGTATTGAATATACGGACAATTCGAGTTTCTATTCCATGAAAATTATGATAAGCCATTGTGATGGCTTCTTGAAAACGTTTCGCTTCGTCATAAACTCCTCGAGGTCCAACCGGATTTACATTTCCCCAATAATCTTCATTTTGTGGATGTACATTTGGATCACCATATACTTCAGATGTTGAAGCAATAAGTACACGTGCACCCTTTGCTTTGGCTAATCCCAAACAATTATGGATTCCCAATGAACCAACTTTCAGGGTCTGAATAGGAATTTTTAAATAATCAATTGGACTTGCAGGTGAAGCAAAATGCAGAATATAATCTAACTCACCAGGAACATGAATAAACTTGGAGACATCATGGTTGTAAAACTCAAAATTCTCCAATTTGAACAGATGCTCAATGTTTTTAAGTCGACCTGTAATCAAATTATCCATTCCGATTACATGGTAACCATCCTTTACAAATCGATCACAAAGGTGCGATCCCAAAAATCCAGCCGCCCCAGTAATTAATATGCGTTTTTTTCTTTCCATCATCAGTCAATTTGAGTGTTTGCTGAAATTACTGATCTACCAATGGAGCTGTAGAAGAAGCCTTTCTCTGTCATTTCATTCAAATCAAATAGGTTTCTACCATCAAAGATAACTTTGTCTTTTAGCATATTACTTATCTTATCAAAATCAGGATTTCTAAAAACACCCCATTCAGTGCAAATCACTAAAGCATCCGCCTTATCAATTGCATCATATTCGTTTTCAACGAAGCCAATTTTATCCCCTAAAATAGCTTTCACATTGCCCATTGCTTCTGGGTCGTATGCAACTACTTCTGCACCATCCTTTAGCAATTCATCAATTATGTACAACGCAGGTGCTTCACGAATATCGTCTGTATCTGGTTTAAATGCCAGACCCCAGATTGCTATTTTCTTTCCAGATAGATTCCCTCTAAAGAAATTTCGAATCTTAGGCATAAGTATCGTTTTCTGAGATTCATTGACCTCCATAACGGCTTTCAGAATTTCAAATGAAAAACTATTTTCATTCCCAGATTTCACAAGTGCCTGCACATCCTTAGGAAAACAAGAGCCTCCATAACCAATGCCGGGGAATAAAAATCGTTTGCCAATTCGATCATCAGAACCTATACCTATCCTCACTTTATCCACATCAGCCCCTACCAATTCGCAAAAATTAGCAATTTCATTCATGAAGGTAATCTTTGTTGCCAGGAATGAATTAGCTGCATACTTGGTTAATTCCGCAGATTTTTCGTCCATAAAAATGATAGGATTTCCTTGACGTACAAAGGGCTTATACAATTGTTCCATTATCTTAATCGCCTTTGCTGATGAAGTACCAATCACCACGCGATCGGGTTTCATAAAATCATCAACAGCAAAGCCCTCCCGCAAAAATTCAGGATTTGATACGACATCAAAATCAACTTGAGCGTTTGCTGCAATTGCAACTCGAACTTTCTCTGCTGTGCCAACAGGTACAGTGCTCTTATCAACTACAACTTTGTAATCTTCAATTATTTTCCCCAATTGACCTGCAACACCAAGAATATAGGACAAATCAGCAGAGCCATCCTCACCTGGAGGTGTTGGGAGTGCAAGAAAGATGATTTCTGCCTCTTTTATACCTTCCTCTAAGTTTGTAGTAAATGAAAGTCGACCAGCTTTAATGTTTCGTTCGAACAACACATCCAAATGGGGTTCATAAATTGGAATTTCACCCTGACGCATGCGTTCCACTTTCTTTGCGTCAATATCTACACATATAACCTGGTTACCTGTTTCAGCGAAGCAAGTACCAGTAACCAAACCCACATATCCAGTTCCAACTACGGCAATTCTTTTCATACTATCAGTTCGATGAATTAATAAACTCTTTTACTGAATTGCAGATGTATTCCAATTGCTCATGTTGTAATTCAGTATGTATTGGCAATGATAAAACTCGCTCTGTAAGCCAATCTGTTATGGGCAGATTTGTATTTTCACTCCCGAATGAGCTAAACATTTTTTGTCGGTGCGCAGGGACTGGGTAATAAATCATTGAAGGAATTTCCTTCTCGGCCAAATAAGCACTTAAAGCATTTCGATCAACTCCTTCTAACTGCATCGTATACTGGTGAAAAACGTGCTTGGATTTCAAATTTCTTACAGGTGTTTTAATTTGCGGAATTGAAGCAAAAAAATCATCGTAAAAATCTGCTGCCTTACGGCGGGCATCTATATAATTATCTAATTCTTTTAATTTAATTCTCAAAACGGCTGCCTGAATTGTATCCAATCTGGAATTGCATCCCACCACATCGTGGTAATAACGTTTGCTTTGTCCATGATTAGCAATCATTCGCATTTTGGAAGCCAAATCATCATTGTTCGTGCATATTGCTCCACCGTCACCATAACAACCTAGATTTTTTGATGGAAAAAAGGAAGTGCACCCAATATCTCCAAATGTTCCTGTTTTCGAAATTCGAAAATCTGCATGGTGGTAATCACTTCCTATCGCTTGCGCATTGTCTTCAACAATAAAAAGACCATATTCTTTTGCTATCGCTTGTATAGCATCCATTTCAGCCGCTTGACCGTAAAGATGCACAGGAACAATTGCCTTCGTTTTATCTGTTACCGCTGCACGAATTTTTTCTGGGTCAATACAAAAATTATCCGCATCTACTTCAACAAAAACAGGCTTCAAACTCATCAGAGCCATCACCTCTGTTGTAGCAATATAGGTAAAAGATGGTGTAATTACTTCATCTCCTGGTTTTAAGCCCAAAGCCATCAAAGCTATTTGCAATGCGTCCGTACCGTTCGCACATGGTACAACATGTTTAACACCTAAATAAGTTTCTAATTCCGATTGAAATGCTGAAACATCCGGTCCATTGATGAATTGTGCATTTGAAATAACATGTTGAATTGCTTGATCTACAGCGGGTTTAATATTCTCGTATTGAGAAATCAAATCGACCATTTGGATTTTCTTCATAACAGGGTACAAAATTCCGAATTTAAAGGCCCAAAGATAATTGAACTTAACGAAACTTTGACACCTTTTGAAAGCGAAAATGCGTGAAAAACAGATATAAAGAGCGCCTATAATTGAAATCTACCAATCATGTGATCTATGATTCTAGAAGCGGCACCTTCGTTCTTGTATACATTTTCTATGCTTTTTACACTGATTATTTCTTTATTTAATTCAATGTGTGCTGCAACTTGATTTAAATCGTCCAATGTCTTAACTGAAAATGCTGTTCCGATTTTAACAAATTGTTCAGCCTCTGGAAAACGATTGAATTTCGGACCAAAGACGACTGGCAATCCAAACACAGAAGGTTCGAGAATGTTATGCAGTTTGCCAGAGAAACCGCCGCCTACATATGCCCATTTACCAAATGAATATGCTCCAGAAAGATGGCCAATTGTATTAAGTATAAGCACATTTTTAGTCAACTGACGGTCAGTGAATCGACAAGTAATGCCTGAAAGTTTCATTTCAATTTCTCTAATTCGTTCCTCTCGAATATCATGAGGTGCCAAAATAAATTTTACCGAAGGATTTTTTAAAATAAAAGGAATCAACATTTTCTCGTCATCTGGCCATGTACTTCCAAGGACGATTGCTTTTTCTCCAGAAAGGAAATCTGTTAACCGTGCATCTGAATGCAAAGAATTTTTAAATTGAATAACCCTGTCAAAACGAGTGTCACCAACTGTTTGAAATAACGTAATTCCAAGGTCTGCTAATAACAAAGATGTTTGGATATTCTGCGTGTAGAAAAAGTCTATTGATCGAAGTGTCTTTCGAAAAAAGCCACCATACCATTTAAAAAATCGCTGGTTCTTTCTCAAAAGCGTACAAACAGATAATACTTTTACACCCTTACTTTTTGCTTCAAAAATATAATTCGACCAAAATTCGTATTTCACGAAAAAGACCATTTTAGGAGAAAAGTGAGCAATGAATTTACGCGCGTTAATGGATGTATCTGAAGGTAAATAGGTTGCAAAGTCTACACAATGTTCTCGTTTGTTGTAATGTTGCATCCCAGATGGAGAAAAGAAAGTAACCAACAAAAATGTTTCCGGACGTCTATTTTTTATTTCGCGCATGATTGGCAAAGCCATATCAAATTCACCAAGGGATGCACAGTGAAACCAACAAACATATTTGTCATGCACTTTGGGAAAACCAATAAATTGATTTTTCCTACCTGCGACCCACGCTTTCGCTTTCAAATTGAAAATAGCTGACACACGTATTGCCAATGTGTACAAACGGATTCCAAAAGTGTAAAAGGGGCGCATCAATCGTAATAAAAATCCTTTGGCTGTCTTTTGTAGAAAGGTATTTGCCAACCTATTTTGACGCCGTACTGAATATCAATGCGCGTATCAGTTGAAACAGGAACTTCAGGTTGATCAAAAAAGATTGTTCGCTTGTTTCTTGTAAAACCCTCTTGAATATAAAACCCACCATAAAAATTGTAAAAACCTCCATTAGCTAGAAAGGAATAACCAATAAATTGGTGAAGATTCGGACCTATTGTGAGTCGATCATACCCTTTTTTGTATTCTAGTTCTAACTGAGGAATAACTTGATCTTGAGTTTCTACTCTCAATCGATGCAACAAATATCCGACACCGCCATGAATGAATATCCCACTGTTCTCATTTGGACTCAAAATAGGAAGAATAAATCCCGCAGCAAAATTGACATTCACACCTCGTGAATACACCAAAACCATAGCAATGTCGCCATTGACATCAGTAATATTACCGTAAGAATCCACCAAATGATCAAAAAGTCCATTCATTTTGACTTGATTCCCAAACATAAAATTTGCATCCATTCCCAAAAAGACGTTTCGGCTTGTTTTATACCCCGCTAGAACCCCAATGTGATTCATAAAACCATAGCGCTGATAAAGATCTCCTGCGGTCCAATTAGCACCGTAGTGCACTCCAATCATAGGGGTGCCAATGATGGAATCTCTTACATTTCTTTGAGAAAAAACAGAGAACGTTGATAAGAGCGTTAATAAAAGAAGGATTCTCATTTTTGATTGTTCTTAATCAAACCATTTTAATTCCTCTTGAAAAACCATTTTTTAGGTTTTTTATTCTGAATACCATAAACACCATATCCGTATCCATATCCCTTACCATTCTTGTTTACGCCATTCAATAAGACAGCCATAGTACCTAATTTATTTTCTTGAAGCAGTTTTTGTGGTAAGTAAAGATTTCTTTTATCTATAAAATTTGCTCTTACAACATAGACTACTAAATCAGCATATCCGCAAACTAAAAGAGTATCGGAAACCAATCCAACTGGAGCTGTATCGACTATTACATAATCAAATCGTTCTTTTACTAAATCAAAAAGTACTGACATACGGTCCCTCATCAATAACTCAGATGGATTGGGTGGTAT
>JBKDKG010000237.1:0-5093 GCA_046345095.1 Flavobacteriia bacterium
CCATATTACATATATAAAGTATATTATCATGCTGTTTTTGATTTCAAGTATTTATTTTTTATATTTATAAAATATAAATACGAAATGACAACATTCACAAGTTCACTTCCGGAAGATCTGCTTAAGTTATTAGAAACGAAAGCAAAAGAATTGCATGTTCCAAAAAACAAGTTAATCGAAAATGCATTGAGAATTTACCTAGACCAGCTGAATAAGGCAGCTTACGTGAAATCATACAAACGAATGGATGAAGATGCTGACTTTATGCAACTTGCTGAAGAAGGAATGGTTGATTATTTCTCACAACTGAGTAGCGACGAGGATGAAGCAATGTGAATTGTGGTATGCAGATTTAAATCCTGTCAAGGGCAGTGAGCAAGCTGGAATGCGTCCTGTTGTTATTGTCAGCGGTAACTTAATGAACACTTATTTAAACGTGGTGATATGTTGTCCGCTCACCACAAAAATTAAAAATTACAAAGGAAATGTGGTTTTGCTTCCAAACGAAACAAATAAATTGACTGAAGCTTCTGAAATTATGGTTTTTCATATACGTTCCATTTCCAAAGATCGATTGCTCAGAAAAATTGGAACTATTTCTTCTGCAGAATACAAAACACTGAAGCAAGGATTGGATGATATTATGCGGTATTAAGATTAGATGTTAGGATTTTAGGACTTTAAGATTTTAGGACTTTAAGACAAAAGACTGCTAGACGAAAGACATTAGACTTGTTTCTTTTGAACGAATTGAACTTTATAGACTTCAAGATTTTAGGATTTTAGGACCTTAAGACGAAAGAAAAAAGACTTATCCTTTTGAACAGCTACGTCAATCGATTAATTTTTCAGAGCATTCATACGATGAAAATGACACACTTCGAAGGCAATCGAGTGATTTTTCATTTGAAAAATTGTACCGAGATTGAACTACTTTGAACTTGTTTTAGCTTCTCTTTTGGGCACAAAAAAAGGACATCAAAATTGACGTCCTTTTCTCAAACTATTTCGATTGAATTACTTCTTTTTGCAGCAATCTCCTTCTTTCTTGCATTCTTTTGCTGAAGCGATGAATTTTCCATCAGGTCCGAAATGTGCTAGGCAAGCAGCTTTCTCTTCTGGAGAGCAACCTTTCTCGTCACACATTTTAGCGCATTCGTCTTTTGTCATTTTAGAACATTCAGACATGTCGCACTTGCCAATCATGTTTTTACCTTCACATGCTTCAGATTTTTCGCAATGACCCGCTTTCATTCCTGCGTTACATTCCATTTTACCTTTGCACGTATCCATTCCACACCCTGCTTCTTTCTTGTCCCCATGTCCACTGCCCAAGATTGGTGCAATTACAAGACCTATCAAACATGTTAATTTGATTAAGATGTTCATTGAAGGACCTGAAGTATCTTTGAATGGATCTCCTACTGTATCACCAGTTACTGCCGCTTTGTGAGCATCAGAACCTTTGTACGTCATTTCTCCGTTTATCTCAACACCTGCTTCGAAAGATTTTTTCGCATTGTCCCAAGCACCCCCTGCGTTGTTTTGGAATACTGCCCAAAGAACACCTGATACTGTTACACCAGCCATATAACCACCCAACATTTCAGCGATTAACGTATCGTTTGAACCATATACCAATTTTCCGATCAATACAATTGCGATAGGGAAACCAATTGTCAAAATTCCTGGCAACATCATTTCACGTAGGGCAGCTTTTGTAGAAATCTCTACACATTTACCGTATTCAGGTTTTCCAGTTCCTTCCATGATACCTGGAATTTCTTTGAACTGACGACGCACTTCATACACCATGTCCATTGCTGCTTTTCCTACTGAATTCATTGCAAGTGCAGAGAAAACAACAGGAATCATACCACCAACAAATAACATTGCTAATACAGGTGCTTTAAAAATGTTAATTCCATCAATCCCTGTGAACGTTACGTAAGCCGCAAACAAAGCCAACGAAGTCAAGGCAGCTGATGCAATCGCGAAACCTTTACCTGTTGCAGCAGTTGTATTACCAACTGAATCTAAGATATCTGTACGCGTACGCACTTCTTTTGGCAACTCACTCATTTCAGCGATACCTCCAGCATTGTCAGAAATCGGTCCAAAAGCATCGATCGCCAGCTGCATTGCTGTAGTTGCCATCATTGCTGAAGCAGCTAATGCAACCCCATAGAAACCAGCCAATGCATACGATCCCCAAATTGCACTTGCAAACAAGATTACTGTTGGGAACGTAGAAATCATACCTGTTGCTAAACCAGCGATTACGTTCGTTCCTGCTCCAGTAGAAGATTTTTGAACTATTTTCAAAACTGGCTTCGTACCCAAACCTGTGTAGTATTCAGTTACGGATGAAATAGCACCTCCAACGATCAAACCAATGATTGTAGCATAAAATACACGCATTGAAGAAATTTCTTTCGATCCTTCACCAAAGAAATCCATGTTCATTTTTGCAGGCAACATGAATTGAACCAATGCAAAACAAGCGATTGCAGTTAAGATGATAGAAACCCAGTTACCAATATTCAACGCTTTTTGAACTTGTGCTTCTTTCGCATCGTTGCTGCTGATCTTCACCAACAATGTTCCAACAATCGAGAACAAAATTCCGAAACCTGCAATTGCCATTGGCAATAAAATCGGTCCGATACCATTGAATGCATCAACGATTGCTCCACCATTGTCTTTAATCACATAGTTACCAAGTACCATCGCAGCCAAAACTGTTGCCACATACGAACCGAACAAGTCAGCACCCATACCTGCAACATCACCTACGTTATCTCCAACGTTATCTGCAATTGTAGCGGGGTTGCGTGGATCATCTTCAGGTATTCCGGCTTCAACCTTACCAACTAAATCAGCACCAACGTCAGCGGCCTTCGTATAAATACCACCACCAACACGTGCAAACAAAGCAATTGACTCAGCTCCCAAAGAGAATCCAGCCAATGTCTCCAATACAACTGTCATATCTTCTGTATTCGTCCATTGACCTTTCATGAATATTTGGAAGAAAATAATAAAGAAAGCAGTTAAACCAAGTACAGCAAGACCAGCAACACCCAATCCCATTACAGTACCACCACCGAAAGAAACTTTCAACGCTTGCGGCAAGCTCGTACGAGCGGCTTGTGTGGTTCTAACGTTTGTTTTCGTCGCAATTTTCATTCCCATATTACCCGCCAATGCAGAAAATACAGCTCCAAAAATGAATGCTACTATAATTAACAAATGTGTTTTAACTCCTGGTAAAAAGGTGATTCCAGCCAAAACAATACTCGCAACAAGCACGAAAATTGCCAAAAGACGGTACTCAGCCTTCAAGAATGCAAGTGCACCTTCGTAGATGTAATCAGAAATTTCTTTCATTTTACCATCTCCTGCGTCTTGCTTCAACACCCAAGATCTCTTGATCCACATGAAAAGTAGACCGATTATTGCCATCACTATCGGCACATAAATCATCATTGACTCCATAAAATTGATTTTTGTATAAAATTTAGTCGGGCGCAAAAGTAGAAGAATAGATGTACATGTGCAAGTTTGCACGATTGTTTTTGAAAAGAAGGGAGGAAAAGAGGTAAATGGGAAGGTTTAATCTCGGTACAATTTTTCTAACGAAAAATCACTCGATTGCCTTCGAAGTGTGTCATTTTTTCATCGCATGAATGCTCAGAAAAATCACAAGATTGGAGGAGATGTTCAAAGAACGTTCAATGCGTTCAAAGAAGTTCAATCTCGGTACAATTTTTCTAACGAAAAATCACTCGATTGCCTTCGAAGTGAGTCATTTTACTTCGTATGAATGATCTGAAAAATCACTCGATTGGTGGAGGTGTTCAAAGAACGTTCAATCTCGGTACAATTTTTCTAACGAAAAATCACTCGATTGCCTTCGAAGTGTGTCATTTTTTCATCGCATGAATGATCTGAAAAATCACTCGATTGACGGAATGATTCAAAAGGTTCAAGAAAAGTTCAAGTGTTCAATTCCTTTCCATTTCGACATGCTCAATGCAACGCCTTACTCCCTCTCCAAAGAGGGAAACTTAATTGTAGAAAGGATGAATGGGTTCAATAGTTCAAGGAATGTTCAAAGGTTCAATGCCCAGAAAATAATGTGATTTACAAAAACCCAAACTTTTACACAGAGCTATGCTGCGAACTGAGCGGAGATGCGGCTCGCGAAGGCGCAGTCCGAGTATTAGAGCCATAGCACGCAGCGAGGGTTCGTCAGCGTTGCCTGGTGAAACACGGTGGAACCAAGGCAAGCTCCTTGTAAAAGTTTAAAAGGCGTTTTTGGTTACTTTTTCCGCCTGGAAAAAGTGACAGAAAAGAAACTACTTTTCCTTTTTTTTCTCAGGAGCGAGCTAGCTCACTCCTATTTGGGATATTTTAAATTCTTTGTCACTTTTTTCCTTGATGAAGAACAAGCACTGCTTGTGAAGACCAAGCGTTAGCGCCGGGAAGTAACCAAAAAAATCAAGGCTTCTCATTCAATTTGACTCACAAATCGTTTGATGCGCCAATAATCATGCTTCGAAGTGAGTCATTTTTCACTCTTCTGAATTCGCTAAAATGTCGATGATCTCCGATGGAGCTTTCTCCATTTTTAAGCGTTTCAGTGCGACAGAAAAAACATTTCATGAAATGCCAGGGAGGAGAATGGCGAATATTTGGGGGCGTGGGAGGGGTTCAATCTCGGTACAATTTTTCAAATGAAAAATCACTCGATTGGTGGAGATGTTCAAAGAACGTTCAAGGGTTCAATTCCTCTCCATTTCGACATGCTCAATGCAACGCCTTACTCCCTCTCCAAAGAGGGAAACTTAGTTGTGGAATTCTATATATTTTTTATATACAAATTATATTCGATGGGTTCAATCTCGGTACAATTTTTCTAACGACAAATCACTCGATTGTCTTCGAAGTGTGTCATTTTTTCATCGCATGAATGATCTGAAAAATCACAAGATTGGCGGAATGATTCAAAAGGTTCAAGAAAAGTTCAAGGGTTCAATTCCTCTCCATTTCGACATGCTCAATACAACGCCTTACTCCCTCTCCAAAGA
>JBKDKG010000238.1:0-4114 GCA_046345095.1 Flavobacteriia bacterium
GCATAGGTATTAAGTGTCCAAGCCGATGAAAGTTTCAATTTAAATCCGGCATAAATCCCATTTTCATTTTGTGTATTCGATCCTTCTGAAAAACCATTGTTGTAAAAAGATTGGTAGCCTTTCTGATAGTTTCGATAAAGCAAACTGAATGAAGCCCTCGAATCCAGTGAAAACAACACACCGTGAACATTGGCCCAGTTTCCTGAGTATGAAGATCGGGAAGCTTCTCCAAAAAAGTTGAAATTCCGAATAACATAGGAATAATCTCCACTCAATGAAACCATTTCCTTACCTCTAAAATCGAATTGATTATATGGCTGAATGGATTTATTAAAATCTTTATCATACCCCTGATAAACGCCTGCAATTCCCAACTGAAAATTCCTGTTCCTGTAACGAAAATTGGCACCGGCCATTTTCTCAGTCAAGGCATCCTTCCTTTGAATTTCAGAGTTCGTGCGGTGCAAGCCAGACAGGTTGATGCTTGAAACAAATTCTAAGTCATCATACAATGAATCAGCCAAAACCGATGCATCGACTTTTTTCATGGATGCAAATGCTAAAAGTGAGAAAGGTCCAAACCCTAAATCAATCGCAGCTCCGCGCATAAAACGCGATTCATCAACAGATGTGTAGGGACGAATCGGGTTCGCTGATCTCTTTATGTTGGTTACATCAGCCGTTTTGCCAAAAGCATAACCTGACCATAGATTCAATCCCTGGCCAATTTGAACTTGATAATCACCAACAGCTAATGCTTTTAAATACTTACCTCCTTTGAAAAATGCATGCGCTGAATAAAAATCAAATCCATCTTTTTGAGCACCTCGAAAGAACTGTTCGCCAGCATCCTTTTCACCAGTCACACCAATGCTCAAATTTGTCCGGTAACTGTATCTAAATCGAGAATAGTAGCGATCTGGATTTCCGTAATAGTACTTGTTACTCGCTTGCAACACAGAATCAGGTACCTGCTGATAACCAGTTTTTTCTTCAGGAGTAGTCTGATAGCGCATGTAAAGTTCATAATTTCCTTGCTTGACAGCTTCCTTTAACGAAATATGAAGACTTTCAAGTTTGTCATCTACTTTCACAAAAGGCTGAACCAGCTGAATTGTTTGTAAATCCCAATACTCTAAACTTTGAAGCTCATATATCGTAATGAGTTTCCCAAATAACTTAATGTGGAGCAATAAATCACTGATTTGAACATCACTTAATAGATTCAACTCCTCTAATTCATCTGCTGTGGCGCCGTTTAGATTAAGAGGATGATCGAAGTAATAATTTAATTGCTCTACGACATTGGTTAAATCAATTTCCTCTGTTTCAAGTTGTTCCGCAATAAATTCGATACGCTGTTGCACCACTTCACTCTTTTCTTGGGAAAAGGCCGAAATTCCTAAGCAGAGAAACAATAACGCTATGACAATCTTTCGCACGTTCACTTCTTATTTTCCCGTAAATGTTAATGAAAAATGTGGTGACCAACCCAATTGCTGGTGATAAGCACTCCCAAGATCTAACTGCAGACTTTTCATTTTGTAGCCAAATCCAAATGTTGCTTCAATTGGCTGAGTGGCGAGTCCAGCGCGGAAATAAAAATTCTTAACAAGCTGGTAATCCAACCCCGCCTTAATACGAATTGGATAGTCAATATTTTTTTCTGCTTCGGCCACCACAAGTACTTTTTCCGAAACTTTATAACTGGTTCCTAAGCGCATGAGTGTTGTAAAACGATCATCGGCAAATGCCGCCAACTTCGCTCTACCAATGTTAAACACGCTCATTCCTACTTTCCAGTTGTCTGTAATCAGAAATAAAATTCCAGCTTCAGCAGTGACTGTATTTTTTGATCCATAATTTTCAGACAAGCGAATTCCTTGGTAATTCATTTGCACACCGGCCATGAATTTTTCACTCAGTTTCATACTGTATCCCGCTCCCACTCTATATGTTCGGTAGGCAGTGAATCCATAAGTCTGTGCACCAACAGAAATCACTCCTTTCTTCAGTGGCTGGGCGTAAGTCAATCCTTGGGATTGCAATTCACGCAGCAAAAATCTATTTTCATAACTCACACCAAATGTGGTACTCGTTATAGCCGCTAAAGCCCCCGGATTGTGGTGATAAGACCATGCATCCGTTAAAGCAACAGTTGCATTGGCCATGGAATTAGACCTACCTCCCATTGGCAACCAACCTTGTGAATAGCATGCCATTGGAACGAAAATCAGTAAAAAAAATATATTCTTTAACATGTTCAAAAATAATGATTTGGATTTTTTTTATTCAATCAATTTCTTTAGTTTGGATATTCTCGATTTATCCATATAATCTTTTTTGGACAAGAAAAACCATGACTTTCCATTGTCGTGAGAAACAGCAACCAACTGTTCTTTGAATGTTCCGAATTCGACATTGTTCATTTTACGACCTCTCAGCTCATAGCAAACCTGAATTTCCTTACTTTTCTTGACACTGGTCAAAATAGTGGGATCATCGAGGTAAACTGAGTCCGATGAACAATTAAAATAGGCCATAAAAGAGGAATCTCCTTCAGCTCTTATTGATGCAACAAGCTCGGGATATGTAAAGGCCACCAAATTCACCATTCGGCATTCGTTTTTCGCTAATAGATAATCCGAAAGTGATTGGTTCAACCTGCGTTCTTGTTCGGAATTCAAGGTGCAGGCTGAAACTAGCAGCATGACCAGTAAAAAAAACAGATTGTGGCTCTTAATCATTTCCGTTCGCATGGGATTTAAATTCGTTTTGATTGGAAAATACATAAGGCTCCTCAGCCGCCAACATGTCCATAATCCGCAGCATTTCAGGATATTGATTGGCAATAACTTTGTGAACCACAGACCGAGAACCAATCAACTGAATTTCAATAAATTCTTTGTCGCTCAAAATTTCATAGAACGACTTTTCGTTCGATAGTTTTCTGTATTGCGGAAAGACCTTAATTTTAGCAGACATTCTCAAAAATAAGAATGTTTGGCCAGTAGTGGGTTAACCAAATGTGAAATTATGACCAAAAAAGAAAAAGCCATTTACATTATCGAAGAATTGGAGCGATTGTATCCGGAAACTCCTGTTCCGCTTGATCATGAGGACGCTTATACATTGTTGATCGCTGTGCTACTTTCTGCCCAATGCACCGACGAACGTGTCAACAAGATTACCCCTCACCTTTTTCGTCGCGCTAAAACGCCCTTTGACATGGTACTTCTTACAGTCGAGGAAATTCGTGAAATCATCAGACCGTGTGGATTATCTCCAAAAAAATCAGCTGCCATTCATGAATTATCGGCCATTTTAATTAGAAAATATGATGGTGAAGTACCGAATGAAATGCACTTATTGGAAGAATTGCCGGGTGTTGGACATAAAACAGCATCGGTAGTGATGGCGCAGGCCTTTGGTGTTCCCGCATTTCCAGTTGACACGCACATTCATCGTTTACTCACACGCTGGGGAATTACTTCCGGGAAAAATGTCGTTGAAACAGAAAAAGATGCTAAAAAACTATTCCCCATCGAACTTTGGAACAAACTCCATTTGCAGATCATTTTTTATGGCAGAGAATATTCTCCGGCTAGAAGTCCAAAGTTGGGAAAAGATTATATCACCCAAAGAATCGGGACGAAAACAGCGTTGAAAGAACTTGTTTAACTACTTATGAAAAAAAAATACACAAGCGACAACGATTTCCAAAACGAAGACTTTTCTCTGGACGGACTGGAAATGGGAGAATACGAAAATTGTACTTTTCGGAACTGTAAATTCAGTGGTACAAGCCTTTCACATTTTATATTTTCGGAATGCACTTTTGAGGAATGCGATTTAAGCAATTGCCAATTGACCAATACCACTTTTCGCGACATAACATTTGAAAATTGTAAGATGCTCGGTCTTCGTTTTGAAGATTGTAATTCATTTCTTTTTTCAGTGAGATTTGCTTCTTGCACATTAAATTTTAGTTCACTTTTCCAATTAAAATTAAAAACAACCCCATTCAGTAATTGCTCACTTGAAGAAGTTGATTTTACGGAGTGTGATCTTAGTCAAGCCAACTTTCATGGTGCTAATCTCAAAAACACAGTAT
>JBKDKG010000239.1:0-7232 GCA_046345095.1 Flavobacteriia bacterium
GAGATGATGTGTGTTTCATCTATATTGAGTGAATCTTGATACAAGGGCGAATTTATGGAGGGTATGTCCCCGTTTGTTGTATACCTGATTTCTGCATTTGGATTTGTTGATGTTAGTGCAATTTTAAAACCTGACGCATAAATTCCTGCTGGTTTGGAAAATAGTGGTTTATCTAAGTAACTAGAGAAACATGTCCCCGTATTTGCGCTCGATGGAGTGGGTGTAGGACTTATGCACCAGGCTGAAACATTGTTGATGAAAGAGTGATCTACTGGAAGTTGAGGAATTGTGACATTGAGCGAAATGCTTGTGTCTGATGAAGTAATCAGCAGTTGCTCTCCAGTGCTTAGTGAAAAATTAGTATGCCAATTTGTACTTGGAATTAAATTCATCCAAGGTAGAGTTGCAGAAAATGTAATTGTGGAGCTCGTAAATCCTGCCACAAGGTAGGCATTACTCGTTAAATCAGAAGAGCTTATGTTTGAATTATGCACTTGAATCGCGAGAACATTTTCTCCAATCAATAATAAGTCAGCAAATTGTTCTAGATCGATGGTAAAAGCATCTATTTGTCCTCCTTGATATCCAATTGCTTCATGGTCAGATGCAAGCATGTCAAATGATACGTGTGTTCCCATTGTTCCTAAGTTCGCGCGAGCAACTTCTACACCATTTATATAGGCTACAAACCCATCGTCATAGTCCATATACAGAAGTAATCTTTCGATGTCATCAACTGAATTAAGAACAAAGGTTTTTCTCAAGTAAACACTTGATGTTGGGTTGATTTCTGTTCCATCATCGCCATCGCCGTAGCCAAATCCACCGTTTCCTTCGAGCCAGTCGCTTAAGGTTGCTCCAGGTAATTTCCAACTAGGATCAGGTTCAGAAAGAGGCAACAAATAATTCCAACTTTCGGAAGCAAGTACAATGGATTCGTAATGGTCGATACTTGGCTTCCTGTTTTTTTCGCTCGCAAAAATAATCTTATGTTCTCCACTTTGAAGCAAGTAGTTTGGACAAGTCCACTTGAAAGGAACCATTGGATCATCGCTTATACCATACCCATTGATATTTATTGCAGTGGAACCCGCGTTTCGAATTTCAAACCAGTCTTCGTAGTTGTTCTCTTCGTCAGCTAACGTGCTGATATTGGTAATCGAAACTTCATTTAATACAAGTTGGCCTTGCACAAAATAGCTCAAAGAAATCCAAAAGAGTAAGTTTATTACTTTTATTTTCATAGTCGTTCTTTTTCATTAAAAAAATGAACGATCAAAATGGACTTGCCCAACTTTTAATTACAACAAGTTAAGCTATTTTGCTAATGTAAATTTTTTTTTCGATTCCATGTATCTGCCAAATCGATTTTTGTTTGTACTGTGGATTCTTCTTATGTTATTTCAACCCTCGGTGTATTGAAAAAGATTCATTTTAGCATCATTTCGAGACAGATATGCCCCTCATACACGAGCTCATTAAGGTTTGAAAAAAGCTCTTTGCAACAGCACTGGACTAACAATTTCCTTTTCGAGACATACGTTGAGTGATCAAACTGCTTTTTACCAAATTTCTATAAGTTCCACTTGAATCGAATGATTTTGACACGCCATTCTCTACGCAGGAATAAGAGTTTCCTGTGTTCATTCCTGTCGAAGAACATTTTGCACGCTCAAATTTCTTAAAGGGATGCCCGCTCAGGCCATCATGAAGTTCAGCGGTCACAAATCAGAACGTAGCTTTCTCAAATACCTGAAGCTGGACGCCGAACTCACCGCCCGTAAGTATGGAGCGTATTTTTAGGGGACATAGTACACTTAAAATGAATAATATATTAATCATTTGAACGCAAATTATCTATATTTGAATAATATACTATTCAAAATGTTCTCAACTAACTAAAACGGTACAATAATAAAGTTTCAACTAAAAATGAGAAAGACAAGAGCTTCAAGATTTAGTTTCACAAGCTGATTCTTGCACTTAATTAAAAAACCACCCAGATGTGTTCTTCGTCTACACAAATGCGCTCGTAATCCTTGATCACTACAACCTAACTGCAGGCACCATTGAACGAGATGATGGGGGGTAATTCAGAGTCTAGGCATTCCAACAAATAAAATCAACTTTTCCCTGGTCAGCTGACTTCCATTTCCTATTTTTAACCATCACAGAAAAAGCCAATGAAACAGATTTCCGTTGTAGCCGCCGTTATTATTCAAGATTCCAAAATTCTTTGTGTACAGCGTGGTCCTGCCAAGTACGATTACATTTCCAAAAAATGGGAATTCCCAGGAGGAAAAGTAGAAGAGAATGAAACGAAAATTGAGGCGATTAAGAGGGAAATATTAGAGGAACTTCATATGGAAATTGAAGTTGATGGATTTCTGATTACTGTTAATCATGCCTACCCAGATTTCCATCTCACAATGGATACTTTTTTGTGTCATACCAATACAGCTGAGCCAACACTCACGGAACATACCGATTACAAATGGCTTTCAAAATTTGAACTAGCCGAATTGGATTGGGCAGCAGCTGATATACCAATAGTTAAGAGGTTAGAAGAATGACTTGGTATAAAAATGCTTTAAGTCAAAGTCTACAAACTGGTTTTGTTGACCGTATCGTTCAATCTCAAAAGGATTACCGTCCTCAACTACTTGTTAACGACAAGGGAAATGGAAAAAAGGTACTCACTACTATAGAAAGAGAACTCCGAAAATGTGATGAATTCTGGTTTTCTGTTGCTTTTATGACAACAAGTGGATTAGCCACACTCATGAATACCTTGCTCGACCTAGAGGAAAGAGGAATTCCTGGAAAATTGTTGGCTTCACAATATTTAAATTTCACACAACCCGAGGCGCTTAAGCGCATTAAAAAATTCAAAAACATTGAATTGCGTATCGTTACCGATGGTGATTTTCATTCAAAAGGATATTTATTTCGCAAGGGCGAATTGTTTGACCTCATTATAGGGAGCAGCAACCTTACGGCAAATGCACTGTGCTCTAATAAAGAATGGAATTTAAAAGTTACAGCCTCTGAGGAGAGTGAATTGATTGTTCAAACGGTAAAGGAATTCCATGATGAATTTGAGCGCGCAACAATTGTTACTGATGAGTGGCTGGTCAAATACGATCTATTTTACAGAAGTCAGTTAGAATACAACAGAAAAATTCAAGAAAAGCTTAATCCCTCTGAATTTAAGGAAGTAAAACCAAATTTAATGCAGCGTGAGGCATTAGATAATATAAAGCATTTACGTAAAAGTGGAAAGAAAAAAGCGTTACTTATTTCTGCGACCGGCACCGGTAAAACATATTTATCCGCCTTTGATGTAAAAGCTTTTCAGCCGCGGAAATTCCTTTTCATTGTCCACCGCCAAAACATTGCGAAGAAGGCCATGGAAACCTATCAAAATCTGTTTGGTTCCACTTTTAAAATGGGTTTGTACTCCGGAAATGTGCGCGAATTGGATGCGGATTTTATCTTTTCTACCATACAAACGATTTCAAAAGATGAGCACCTTAAGCAGTTTGCCAAAGACCATTTCAATTACATCGTGATTGATGAAACGCATCGCGCCGGAGCCAGTTCCTACCAGAAGATCATGGATCACTTCACGCCGGACTTCCTTTTGGGGATGACCGCCACTCCGGAGCGAACCGATGGACTTGACGTATTCAAACTGTTTGAATACAATATCGCTTACGAAATCCGTTTGCACAAAGCGCTGGAGGAAGACATGCTCAGTCCTTTCCATTACTATGGCGTAACGGATTTAAGCATTAACGGACAAATCATCGAAGACAAAGCGGACTTCAACCTACTTACGGCAACAGAACGCGTGAACCGAATATTGGAAAAGGCCGAACTTTATGGATGCGATGACGGCAATGTGCGCGGATTGATTTTTTGTTCACGCAAAGAAGAGGCGCATGCTTTGTCGGTGGAATTTAATGCCCGTGGCTACCAAACCATAGCGCTGACCGGCGACGATGCCGAAGAAAAAAGAGCAGACGCTATCCGAAGATTGGAAAGTGATCAGAAAGCAGAAAAAATGGATTATATTTTCACAGTAGATATCTTCAACGAAGGAATAGATATTCCCCGAATCAACCAGATCATCATGCTGCGTCCTACGCAATCTGCGATCATATTTGTTCAGCAATTGGGTCGTGGATTACGAAAAGTGAACAACAAAGACTACCTCACGGTTATTGACTTTATCGGAAACTATAGCAACAATTACTTGGTACCGATTGCTTTGTATGGTGATACCACCTACAACAAGGATACCTTGCGGAATTTGCTTTCCACCGGAAGTCAGCTGATGCCAGGTTCTTCCACCATCAATTTCGATAAAATTACCAAGGAAAAGATTTTCTTGGCTATTGATTCTGCCAACATGCAGATGAAAAAAGACTTGGTGAATGATTATAAATTACTCAAGTTTAAACTAGGGCGGATTCCGATGATGATGGATTTTATTGAACATGGTTCACGCGATCCTTTCAGCTATGTATCCTATTCTAAGTCCTATTATAACTTTTTGAAAAGTATCGATGATGATTTTAAAGGAGCACTTAACCTAGAACAAATTGAACTCCTTGAATTGTTTAGCATTGAAATCAATAATGGTAAACGTATTGAAGAAAGTTTACTAATGAATTATATACTAAATTCAAACCAGCTAGAAACTTCTTTATTTGAGCATACTTTGAGAGAAAAATACAGCGTTCATTTGACAGATGAAAGTTTAAACTCGGTCCTAGGCAATCTCAATTTTGAATTTGTAAAAAAACCGAAAAAGATTGTCTCAATAGAAATTGGAAGAATAAAACTTGAGGATGGATTTCAGAAATTGATGGAAGATCAGCTGTTCAAAGATTTTATTAAAGACTCAATTTGCTATTCAATTCATGTGTATAATCAAAAATTCAAAGTTGATAAATACAACCACGGTTTTTTAATCAGTGAAAAATACTCACGTAAAGATGCATGTCGAATCCTCAATTGGCCTACAGATATAAGTAGCGTAGTATATGGCTACAAGACCGTTAATGGGGTTACCCCTTGCTTTGTTACTTATAAAAAATCCGATAGCATCTCGAATAGCACCCAATACAACGACCATTTTATCGATCCACAAACTTTTGCATGGGAATCAAGATCAAATCGAAGGATTGAAAGTTCAGAAATCCAAAATGTAATCAATTCCGAATTAATTCTCCTGTTTGTAAAGAAATCGGATGGTGAAGGAACTGACTTTTATTGTATTGGTGAAGTTGAAATAGTTCCAGGTAGCATTAAGCAAGACAAGATGTCTGTATCTGAAGAACCGGTTGTACATTTCAAATACTCCTTAAAACATCGAGTGGAAGACCATTTGTATGAGTATTTGACCGAGGAGGGTTAAATACTGAACTTTGAACAATACATCTTTTATCACCTTTAGTTATATTCGCTTATGCAGCTACCAAAGGATCAAAGCGTTAATGTAAGTTTATTGAGCTCAGTGTTCAATAATACCGTTGCAACTTATAAATTCTATTGGTTTCTCTCAATTATTGAGTGTGTTGAAGAAGGAAAGGATATAATCGAGAAAAGGGAACTCTTTGCCCGAATGATTGCCAATGCCTGGTACACTGTTAACTACTTTCATATTTCGTTTGGAAAACAAGATAAAATACAGGAGGCAGTTGAACGCATCAAAGCAATCGAAGGGTTTGCGTTGGATGAAAAGAAACAAATTCTGTTAAATGGATTGTTGAATAGTTCGAACAGGGAAATTGTAAAGCAATTAAAACATTTTGATGCCAATGTACCCTACAAGTTTTTAAGCCCGTGGTTAGGAACACATAGTGAAAAAGAGATGTATCGAATGTCGCAGGAGAACTGGAATCTCCCTCCATATGCTTTATATTCAGATAGAATCTTGATTCAACCTGCATGGATGGATTATTTCAAAAAAAATAGCGGTCTTTTAAAAGATTTCTGCTTTTGGAACTTGACCTTGTTCCTACAAACCAGGAATCCAAACATTCCAAATATTCCATCAAAATTAATGCGGCCGGAAAAACGAACAAGTCTAACTAAACATAAAAAGGACTTTTGGGATATCGTTTTGAAAGAAACTGGTCCGGTGAAATGTATCTACACCAACAAGTCACTTTACATAGGTGAATATGCCGTTGAGCATTTCATCCCTTTTCAATTTCTTTCTCATGACTTAATGTGGAATTTGATTCCTGCGGATTCGAGTTTCAATAGCAGTAAAAGTGACAAGTTACCACCTTTAGATACCTACTTTAATGATTTTTATTTATTACAATATGAAGCCGTGAAAATTATAAAACAGAAAGAACCAAAAAACAAATTCTTAGAGGATTATCTCAATTTCTTTCACGACTTAAATCTGAATAAAGACAGGTACAGAGAACATATCGAACCTCTGATCACGATTGCACACAACAACGGTTTTCAATTCATGAAATTGAAATGAGCATATTCCAGAATATCCCCCCAGATCAAATCATTCATCGCGGAGAACATTTTATCCTGATCCGAGATAAATATCCCGTTTCTCCCGGGCACATTTTGATCATTACCAGTGAATTAAAAAAAGATTACTTCGAACTTTCTATAGAAGAGTTATCAGAACTGCCTGAAATGATTCAAAAAGCGAAGGAGCTCATTGAATTAGAATACCATCCAGACGGCTACAATATAGGAATGAACTGTGGTGAATCCGCCGGACAAACTGTTTTTCATTTTCACTGTCATGTGATTCCGAGGTATCAAGGAGACATGAAAGATCCAAGAGGTGGTGTGAGGGGAGTGATTCCCGAGAAGCAGAAGTATTTATGAAACAGATTTACAAAATAACTTACCCCAACGGAAGAATATATATCGGTAAAGACCTAACCGGAACATTAAATTATTTCGGTAGTGCTAATAGCAAATTGATAGAGCAAGATTTCAACGAATCCTCGAAAAAAGATTTTTCAATACGTAAAGAAATCCTTTGGGAATGTGAAGACTGTGAGAATTCTATCGTAAATCAGAAAGAGGTTGAATTCATAGCTAAATATGAATCTAACAATCCGGAAATCGGTTATAATCAATGGCCTAAATTCAAAAATTAAAATTTTGTAGCGGCAAATCCTATGTTTCTAACTTAAAGACGGGCTTTTAGTTAATTTCACAATATCCCAACCGATTTC
>JBKDKG010000240.1:0-10889 GCA_046345095.1 Flavobacteriia bacterium
GTGCACTGAAGTACTAAACGAAGCCATCGAAATGCACGGAACACCTGAGATCTTCAATACAGACCAGGGAAGTCAGTTTACTTCTTTGCACTTTACAGGAGCGCTTAAATCACAGAATATTAGGATCTCCATGGATGGAAAAGGTCGTGCGATCGACAACGTCTTTATTGAAAGGTTGTGTAGAAGCGTGAAATACGAGTATGCATATCTAAATCCAGCCAATGGTGGTGTCGAACTCTATCGTGGAATGGACAAATACATCAGTTTTTACAATCACGAAAGACCACACCAGACGCACGATTATAAAACACCGCAAGAATTATTTTTGACCAACAAAATGTTGCATGAAAATACACCTTAACTTTAATCAAAATCCTGCCCTAAATGTGGGGAGCATTACATTTTTAATATTAACCATTTTTAGCATAACCATTGATCCCCAGCAACCTTCTCTACATCCTCCCTCAAAAAGTTCGATATTTCAGACCTTTCGCCCACATCACCCTAAAAGCCCCTCAAAAAGGGGCTTTTTCGTTTAAAAACTATAATAAATGTCAATGTTTTCTTAAATGTTCAAAAAGTGCAGTATTGATATAAAGTGTTTCCTTCCAAACCTTTTTTGACTGAAGAACTCCAATATTCTCAAGTGCTTTGAGGTATTTTGCTGCAGTAATACGTGAGATAGACAATCGATTTTCCAAATATTCACTCTTACTGTACGGGTGCTCAAAAAGCAATTCGATCAATTCTTTACTGTATATTTTCGGAATCTCCTTCTTTGCCTTTTCCTTGGTCTGTTCGAAAAGCGCATTAATTTCTGTTACTTGGTTTATAGTCGCTTTAGCAGTTATTTCAACTCCTTTCAAGATATAAAGAATCCAGTCTTCCCAGTTGTTATTCCTTCGTACCTCTTGGAGTAATCGATAATATTCTGACTTATTTTCAATGATGTAACCGCTAAGAAACAACGTGGGTTGTTCAAGCAGACCAGTCATTATCAGATAGAGAATATTAAGAATCCGTCCAGTGCGTCCATTCCCATCATAAAATGGGTGTATGCTCTCAAATTGATAATGTTGGATAGCCATTTTTATCAAATGAGGAATTTCGTCTTCATCAAGATTGATAAACTTTTCCATGTTGCTCAATAGCGAATTGATAACATCTGTTTGATCAGGCGGGGTATAAATAACCTTTCCCGTTACTGAATTTCTCAATGCAGTTCCGGGTAGTTTTCTTATCCCGGCATTATTCTCTTCAAGAATTTGCTGGATTTCAATAATCGAATTGACAGTCAGGATCTTCTTTTTCTGAATTGTTCTGTATCCAAATAACATGGCCTCCCTGTATCTCAAAACCTCTTTGGTGGAAGTATCGATTTGATCACCCTTTGCCGATAATGCTTGATATAACTTATCTTGAGTAGTGATTACATTTTCTATTTCTGAACTTGCTCTTGCTTCTTTTAGAATAACCGCATTAAGTAAAATTTCTGGATTAGGTAAAATATTTATTATTCCTTTTAATTCAGCAAGTGCAACTGAGGAGTTCACCAATTGCTTTAAAATAGTTACGGATTCAATAAATTCCTTTGCAGGAGGCAAAATGGGCAGATCATTACATGGAATCTCATAATTATCTTTTACGCTCCTTCTTTTTTTTGTCATGTATAGTATTTTAACTTTACCTTCTATTCATGTAAAGATATTGAATATAATTATACACGATGACCTTCTCATGTATAAATCATTCACTTTCCTAATTCCATCACAATTCGCTCCACATCCTCCCTCAAAAAGATCGATATTTCATACCTATCGCCCACCAAAAGCCCTCTCTTCGAAGGCTTTTTTCATTTTACCTAGAACAATTACTTTCCTATTAAAACCACATCTTTTAGATGCAAGACTTACATCTTGATTAAAATTTTCTAAATTCAAATTTTTCATTTAAGAATTTCATGAAGCGAATTACATTTATAAGCGCACTTTACATCGTCTTGCTTTCTAGTTGTACCCTATATACTACTACTGCAGAAATCGATGCTCAATTGAAATCTTCACTAGTAAGTGTAAATAGCAATTCGTCATCCTTTTTGACAAAAGTTGCCGACATGGAAAAGGAATATTTGGCCTTGAAGTGTAAAACAGAAGTTGCGCCATTCAGCGACGCGAAAACAAAATTAGAGGGAATTAATGCTGAAGTAAAGCAGATGAATCAAATACGCACCGAAATCAATAATGAGTATGCCAATTTCATATCTTACTCGAAAGGGAAAAGCAAAATTAGCTCGGGTACGGAAGAATGGAAGAAATTAAAAGGCACGAAGAAAAAAATGAAATCACTTGTCGGTGAACTTCAAAAAAAAGGAAACAAAACTGTTAAAAGCGCTACTGAATTCAATCAGTATGTCGCAGAAAATATTGTACCAATTGTTCAATATTGCGACATCAATGCATTCAATGTGAAGTTCTCTCAAATTCAGACAAATCTTGAGAAAAATGAACAAGAATTAATTGTACAACTCAAGAAATATGAGACCCAGGTTTCAAGGATAAATTTAAGATTTAACGGAAGTTCTCCCGATAAATGTGAAGCATTAAAAAATGACCTTTTAAAACTAAATGAAGAAAAAAAGAAATTGATAGGAATTCGCCTCCAGATAGAAGAATCAGCGACTTCATTTAAGAATCAAACAAATGGAAAAACCAAAGTTTACTCCTGCTCAAACGAATGGGAATCAGTAAATAAAGTAACAAGTGATTTTAAAAATTATGAAAATGATTTGGGGACATTGCAGGCTACTGTCCAAGGTTTAGTTCAACACATGCAATCCATTTTAGATACACTTAAATGAAAAATTCTCTAGCTAATTATCCCTTTTCTTAAGTAAAATAAATATATTTCATCCTTTGGAAACAATAGAATCGGGCAAATTGATTCGATTTTACTAATGAACTTACTACTAGCATTATGAAAAATGTGCATCTAATTATATCCCTTCTTTTTCTTGTTTTTAGTCATTTGACTTTTTCGCAATGCGACCCGCCAATTATTGATGGTGTAATTCAACCCACATGCTCAGTAGCTACTGGTAGCGTTTCGTTGAGCGGTTTGCCCGCTGGAAGTTGGACAATTACTACCAATCCCGATGGCATAATTACCAATGGCTCAGGGAGTACAGCAACACTTGTAACTATTGCTGCAGGAAACACCTATAATTTTACAGTTTCAGACGGTACGTGTACATCTCCTCCATCCTCAGACATCACGCTGATTGCTGCACCTCAAACACCGACACCTCCGCTGATTGGGAACATTACTCAACCAACCTGCTCTACCCCATTCGGAAGTGTAGAATTAACTGATCTTCCAATTGGCAGCTATACAATTACAGAAACTTCATCTGGCACAACTGTAACAGGTACTTCTACCTCAAACAGCTTTAACAATTTGGCACCTTCAGGATCTTACAGTTTCACAGTGACAAATCAAGATGGCTGTACATCATCAAATTCAACTGCCGGTTCAATTAGCGCCCTGCCAAATAATCCCTCCAATCCTACAGCAAGTGTTGCACAGCAGCCAACTTGCGATCTTTCAACTGGAACAATTGAAATTACGGCGCCGTTATCACCTATTTATCTCTATAGTATCGATGGTGCAACTTACCAATCTTCACCACAATTTTCTTCAGTTAATGTCGGAAGCTATAACATTACAGTAAAAAACAGCAATACCGGTTGTATTTCTTCAGGTATTGTTACCGTCAGTGTGGATGCTCCTTCGAACTTCCCTTCTATTGCGATTGAGAACAAAGAAAATGTGCGTTGTGCAGGTGGAGATGATGGCAGCATCAAAGTTATTGCTTCTGGCGGAACTAGCCCCTATTCATATACATGGATTCCTAATGTTTCAGTTGCAGATTCAGCTATTAATCTTTCTCTCGGTACCTATTCAATTACAGTAACTGATGATGGTGGTTGTACTGCCTCAATTTCAGTTACACTTACACAGCCTGACTCATTAAAAGTGTTAGGATCCGTCACAAGTCCTAACTGTGAAACATCAGCATTTGGTGCTATTTCCACTTCTGTTACAGGCGGTACACAACCTTTTCAGTATGCATGGTTACCCGGTGGTGAAACAAGTAGTGGATTAACAAGTATTCCGGCTGGTAATTACTCATTAACCTTAACAGATGCAAATGATTGTGAGCTAATAAAAGCTTTTGAAGTAGAGACAATTGGTACATTTACAATTTATGCTGACCCATTTGTCTCCACTATTTCCGATGGAATGACTGTGCAAATTCAAGCCACTGGCGCATTAACTTATCAATGGACAAATGGTGAATCTTTAAGCTGCAATGATTGTGAAAATCCAATCGCATCTCCAAGTGTTACTACTGTTTATGTTGTTGAAGGATTCAATGAGATTGGATGTTCTGGAAATGCACTTGTAAAAGTTAATGTAAATCCTGTTTGCGGGGAACTATATGTTCCCAATACATTTACTCCAAATGGTGATTTGATGAATGACGAATTGACCATTGGGGGATTAAAATCGGATTGTATAAATGAATATGAATTTGAAGTATATGACCGATGGGGGACAAAAGTGTTTCAAACAGATGATATTAAGACCAGCTGGAATGGTACCTACCAAGATCTTGAATTGAATTCGGGGGTATACTTCTATCGCTTGAAAATTGTAATGTGGGACGCAGAGGTTATTGAGAAATCAGGAAATTGTTCAATAGTAAGGTAATAAACACAGAATGAAAAAGTATTTAAATCACGGTTATAAGTTGTTACTGTTGTGCATATCTTTCAACAGTATTTCAATGTCGCAGGATATTCATTTTTCGATGCCTGAATATTCGCCACTAACATTAAATCCAGCTTTGGCAGGGGCACACGCAACACTTCATGCTTCGGCAAATTACAGAAATCAATGGAGTAGTATATTTTCACCCTATCAAACGATTGCAGCATCTATTGATGGTCGCGTAAATGAAAAGACAGCGAATAAAAAAGGATTCTTGGCTGCAGGGATGAATTTTTCAAATGATAAAGCAGGCGATTTAAGAATATTCACGAGCACAGTTAGTTTGAATATGGCTTACCATCTTAAAATAGGTAATCTCAGTAAATTAGGTGTCGGCATTTATGGTCTGTTCGGTCAGCGGGGAATGAATAGAGCTGCTGCGCAATTGCCTAATCAATACGATGGAATGGCCTACAATGCCTCTATAGGAGGAGAATCATTTTCAAATTACCTTTTTTCATATTTCAGTGTTGGTGCTGGAATGGTTTATTCATTTGATAAAATCGGCGGGTATATGAGGCAGCGTGTTACAAAAAGATTTGATATCGGGCTTTCTGCATACCATCTAAATCAACCGATGTATTCATACATCAACCTCAGCAATGAAAAATTAAACATGCGTTTTTCTGCATTTTTCAATTCAGCTTTTGCAATTAAAAATACAGATGGGATTTTAATGCCTGCCGTTTATGCACACCGTCAAGCCTCTTCGATGGAAATACTTTTTGGATCGAATTACAGGTATTCGCTGAATGATGGATCTCAAAAAACTGCGTTCTACAAACCAATTGCGATTTATGGTGGTGTTTTTCATCGTTTTGCCGATGCAATTATTATAAAAGCAATGTTTGAATACAAGGAACTAATGGTTGGCTGTGCCTACGAATACAATATGTCCAAACTTCGCAGCGCTACAAAATCCTTTGGAGGATTTGAATTATTCTTACGGTACAATGTAGTTGGTGGTTTTGGTCAGCGCAAATTGAGCTAACCAAAACCAGTTTTTTTATCTCAGAATATTCAAGTGACCTTTCACCATACGGCGTTCATCATTCTTGCTTAATTTAAACTCAATTTTCCAAGTGTAAACACCTTCTTGCACCATTGTTACTTCACCATTTGAACCATAAGAACCATCCCAACCAATTTCCGCATCATTGGTTTCATAAATGACTTCGCCCCATCGGTTATATATTTTCATATTGAACGTTGAAGGATTGAATCCAGAAGTAAAAATGGGTTGGAATGTCTGGTTGTAATCATCATTATCTGGTGTAAAGGTATTCGGGATATAGAAAATCAATTCCTCATAAATTTGAATAATTGATTGAGTTGTATCGACGCAACCAGAAGGCGATGTAGCAATTAATGTCACTACATAGGTTCCAATATCCATTCCCACATAATCATGTTGTGGATTTTCTTCAATACTCGTTGGCGAAGAATCGCCAAAATCCCACCAATAAGTTGATGCGTTGGAAGAGTTATTCTCGAAATTGACATCGGTATCAAACTCAGTTAGCATGGAATTTGAAGGACTAAAAGATGCTATCGGTGAAGCCTCAACACAAATCAGGTCATCAGCTGTTAGTGAACTAACACATCCTCCGGCTGAAGTAACAGTCAATGTAATGTCATAACATCCCGCTTGATTAAAAGTATGACTTACTGCACCACATCCCGTTTCGGTTGCTCCTGTACCCATCTGCCATACACAATTTACAGAATTTGTAGAGCTATTCGTGAAATTTACTGTCAACGGTGAACAACCAAATGTAATGTCAGGTGCAAAAGCAACATTGGGAGCAGTTTCTACACTTACAGATACTTGATCAGTGGCAGTACAACCAGCTAAGGTTCCCGTCACAGAGTAAATAGCATTAGAAGTTGGCGTAAATGCTATTCCATTGCTTATGCCATTGTTCCATGAGTATGTACTTGCACCTGTACCTGTTAAAGTAACAGTCTGACCATTACAGACTATAACATCGTTTCCTGCAAAAACAGTTGGTATTGGATTCACGGTAACGAGGACTTGATCTGTTCCTGTGCATCCTGCCGCATTGGTTCCTGTAACAGTGTATGTAGTAGTTGAAGATGGCGTAAACGATGTGCCATTTGTTACACCGTTTGACCACGTATAATTTATTCCTCCGGAACCTGACAATGTTACAGCGGTTCCCGAGCAAACCGTTTGATCATTTCCAGCAGCAATAATTGGGTTAGGATTCACGGTAACAACAACCTGATCTGTCCCCGTGCAACCTGCTGCATTTGTGCCAGTAACGGTATAAGTCGTTGTTCCAGCAGAAGGTGTAAATGCTGTATTGTTTGTTATCCCATTGTTCCAGCTATAGGTTGATCCGCCTCCACCAACTAAGGTAACCTGCGTTCCAGCGCATACAGTTTGATCATTCCCAGCAGAAATTGTAGGAGGTGAACCAACGGTCACAGTTACTGATGCTGTAGATGTGCACCCAGCCGCACTTGTACCAGTTATTGTGTAAGTCGTTGTAGTACCAGCTGTAAATGACACGGTAGCACCTGTTGTTGTATTTAAGTTTGTTGCAGGTGACCATGTATAGCTCGAAGCACCTGAAGCAGTAACATTCACTGAACCAGATAAACAGACTCCTGTATTCGTCGATGTTACAGCTGGAAGTGGGTTCACAGTTGCAAGAACAGTTGTTGTAGCAGTACAACCAGATGTTGTTCCTGTAATTGTGTAGGTTGTACTTGCTGTTCCATTAAAAGTTAAATTAGCCCCTGTTGTACCACTTAAGCCCGTTGCAGGTGACCAAGTGTAAGTTGTCCCTCCAGATGCAGCAATTGCGGTCGAAGAACCTGAACAGATGGTTACAGGAGAAGAAGTAATTGTTGGTGCAGCATTTATGGTTACCACAACCTGATCGGTTGATGTACATCCTGCGGCACTTGTTCCTGTAACTGTATAGGTGGTTGTTGAACTTGGAGATGCAGTTACAGAAGCTGTATTTGTGGCACTGAGTCCAGTTGCAGGTGACCATGTATACGTATTTCCTCCTGTGGCGGTTAATGTTGTATTCGCACCAGCACAAATCGGGACATCATTACCTGCTCCAATGATTGGTGCAGCATTGACTGTAACTGTCGTAGATGCAGTAGCTGTGCAGCCACTCACATTGATTGTAACAGTGTATGTTCCTGATGCAGAGGTTGTTCCAGAAGGAATAGATGGGTTTTGAACAGCAGATGTAAATCCGTTTGGTCCAGTCCAACTGTAAGTTCCACCACCAGTGCTGTTCAATTGAATAGTCGCTCCTGGACAGTATGGGCCTGTATTCGTTGCTGTTGCTGAACAAGTTGGTGTGCTACATGCAGGATCACCCGCAGCAAGAACAGTAACAGTTGATGTGGCGGTTCCTGAACCACATGAACCCGTTCCAGTGACCGTATAAGTTGTTGTTGCAGCTGGTGTTGCTGTAACAGTGGCACCGCTCGTTGCGCTCAATCCTGTGGCAGGTGACCAACTATAGGTATTTCCACCTGTTGCTGTTAGTGTTGCACTTTGACCTGGACAAATTGATGCGGAATTTACCGTAATTGGTGTAAAAGTGGTGCAACTTATCGTTGCGGTTCCAAAGAAGTTAAGAGGTAACGAGGTACTTTGAGAGCTAAAATTCGATAAGCAAATTAAATACTTTTGCCCGCAAGTTACATTTAATTCGGGTTCAAAATTCGAAACATCACCACCTGTTGGTGGAGGTGATGCAAGTCCAGTAAAACCTTCACAAGCCCCATTCCAATTGCACCGAATTGGAGAAATAGAGTTTCCAAGAATCTGAGTACAGGTAGTTGGTCCGGCATACGGAAACATGATCCAGTCCAAACAGCCTGTGGCATTGTCAGCGCCAATTGAAAACTCTAAGGTGCCGGAAGAAGCTATATTTACAATCATCCAAGTACTATTTAATTCCCCAGATAAAAGACATCCTGAATTCGAAGAACCAGGGTTTGTTGATGGATTCGAAGTTGAACCATTCAATTCGTCTACAGTACCAAATCCACTAGGGTCTACCTGAAAAGATGCATTTGTACATATGTTAACAGAACCTGAACAATCGGATGCAATAACTGGGCCTGGAGGCGGCGGCGGCGGTGATCCACACGGATGACAAATAACATTTGCGAGCCAACCAGGATTGTTAACAGAACCGTCAGAAGTGAAAACCAATGTTAAACAACCCGTTGTTGATGTCACATTACCTGGAGAAGAAGTCCCTGTTACTGTAGCTAAAGGTGTCCCTGTGGCAGTGCTTCCATTGTATATTCTTAAAATGTCAAAATTATTCTCAAGATTAACCGAGGTAAACTGAAGTGTTACACATTGTCCTGCTGTTGATGGACAAATAGTTTGTGTACAATTTGCATTTGCAGCGTAATTACCTGAACCTCCCGGATCAAGTACCGTTCCACCGCATTGGTTCAATGTTCCACCACAAGTCATAGCAGTTTGTGCACTACCATAAGAAATGATTGAAAAGAAAACTAAAAAGGTATGAATGAAGTAACGAAACATATATTATTTGTAGAGTTTTGAAATTAAACGCAATACCTTTAGTTAGGTTGCCAAATTCTAGTACGAAATTAGAAAAAAAAGCTTTTTATTAAGACAACTTAACTTACTCGATATTAGAAAAGTAGTACTCAATAAGAACAAGAATAAAACTATAGATGGGAACCGAATGCACATTGAAATGATCTTATCCAATCCAAATAAACCCCTTAAAATCAGATAAATGCATGTGTTATAATTAACTAAGTTGCATTTTTTGACATACCAGTACCTCGTTAAAAATGACTTAATTGAACTATCACCATTTATTCATCTTTTGTTCATTTTTAAACGTTTTATCACAAATATCAACATTTCAACCTCAAAATATAACCAATTGGAAATTTAAAAAGCAACGGACAACATTTGTTTGATTGAAAGTGGTTGGAAGTATTAAATTCTCCAAAAACACCTTGTCTGCTTAATTTAATTCTCTATTCGTAGATATAATAAGCGAGATATCAATGTTCGAAATTAGTTTCAAGAAAAAAACGAACACCATGAAATACCTTTTGATTCTATTGCTTTTAAGTCAATGCCCAGCTTTTTTTTCTCAGGAACCTCATCAACATTCAGACACGTTGCTTTATCGCATTATTAAAACGGATGGGGGTGAACTAATAGGTCATATCTTAAAAGAGAATGAAAGAGAACTTTCCATTCAAATGCGTGACAATAGAGTAATCATTGTGCCACAATACATCGTTAAAGAAATTATTGCTGTCAAAGACGAAGATCTTTCACAAAAAGGGGAATTCATTGGAGAAGACCGTTTTTCGACCCGCTATTTCATTACGACGAATGGTTTACCTATGAAGAAGGGCCAAAACTATGTGCAATGGAACTTATTCGGGCCAGATTTTCAATTTGCGGTAACAGATCACTTTGGACTTGGTGTTATGACAAGTTGGTTAGCTGTTCCAATAATTGGCACCGCAAAATACAGTTTCGATTTGGGTCATAAATTTCAATTTGCTGTTGGCACTATGGTAGGCACTACATCATGGATTTCTCTATTAGGTAGAGACAGCAATGCGGGCGGTGCACTTCCATTTGGCACAATTTCAGTTGGCGATCGAAGAGCAAATCTTTCTATTTCTGGTGGATATGGTGTAGTTTGGGACAGTGGTGATACTGATGGACGCGCCATCACCTCCATCGCAGGTATGATAAAAGTGAGTTCTAGAATTAGCTTGGTTTTCGATTCATTTATTGTCATAAAAGGGACGACAAAAACACACACTGAACAAACTCTGAACTATGTTTACAATCCAAACACTGGAAATTATGAAAACCAATTAGTTACAACTACAATTGAAGATCGCAAACCAGGATTTGGGCTTTTTATTCCAGGTATTCGATGGCATCAATCAGAGGGCAAAGCATTTCAATTTGGATTTTCAGGAATCTCATACGATGGAGACCTACTACCCTTCCCTATTCCGATGGTACAATGGTACCGCTC
>JBKDKG010000241.1:0-2684 GCA_046345095.1 Flavobacteriia bacterium
GGTGCAATCCCTCCCTATTCTGATTTAGTTTTCGATGTTGAAGTTTTGGATCTTAAAGCAGCTGAAGCACCTCACCAACATATTGAAGGAGACGGTCACCATCACTAGTCTATCATCTAGAAATGAAAGCCTTCGGAAACGGAGGCTTTTTTAATGGTTAAAACATTTGTTTGGTTTACCCAATCGAAATGAACAAGTAGCTCCAAAGAATGAATACCAATCCTTGGTGACCGCTGTTCCTCTCTTTCCATATCGAGAACTATTGATACTTCTATTCGATAATGAAGCTGCAAGTGGACCATTTTCAGCCACCAACAAATCTTCGTCTATGTAACTGTTACTTCCAACATCATCAATGTAATCCGTAAAAGTTTTACGAATTCCATATTCAAAACCAATTGTTGCCCTCTTCCCGAGTGACAATTTAAAACCAACTCCCAAAGGAACTGAAATCTGTGTGAGACTATAGGGTGTTTTTGTAGTCAAACTACTGCCTTGACCTTCTGTTCCAAGCGGTTGCAATTCAATCATTTCACCATTGTATTCAGTCTTTGGATTCATACGAAAAATTGCAATTTGAGCTAATAGATACGCTGTGCCCCGGTATTTATCATGTCCAATTTGAAATGGCAGGTAACTAAATTCTAACCCTCCAGCCAGCTCGTAAATTTCAGATTCAAAGCTCAAGTTTCTGTTTTTTAGAATCTCCATTTTTGCATCTGAATCAGCTGCTTTTATGGACCCATAAAAAAGTGAACCTCTCCATGCCAATCGGCTATGAACGTTGTACCGGTAGATTAACCCTCCTGCCGGTTGGATTTTATAAAAAGGATTCATTGAATTTAAATCCCCCAAATAATTAGACCCGCCAAGTAATAATCCCAATTCTGAACGTGAACGATGATTTTGCTGTTGAGCAAGCAAAAGCACTGGTAAAAAGAAAAACAAAAAAACTATTTTATGCATACCTACTTAGAGAACGCCAAATTACGGAGAAAATTATTGTCTTAAAAAAGAAAATTTACAATCCTATACGAACCCCCTCTTCATTTGTCATCACCACTATTTTAACTTTATGTTTTATATTTCACAACACATCTTTTACAATTTCTATCTTTGTGTAACCAAAATCACTTACTGAATGAATCCTGAACAATTAGCGCGTATTGCCAGTCAATTCGACACTCCATTATACGTCTATGATGCTGAGAAAATTTTAACACAATATGATCGTCTGAAAAATGCATTTAAAGATCGAAATGTGAAATTACATTATGCTTTGAAAGCATTAAATAATGTAAACATTCTTAGATTACTTTTAAATAATGGCGCTGGACTAGATGCTGTTTCCATAGAAGAAATATATCTCGGTATTCGTGCAGGATTCTCTCCAAATCATATTATGTATACACCAAATTGTGTCGCTTTTGAAGAAATCAAAGAAGCAGTGAATATTGGTGTTCATATTAACATTGACAATCTTTCAATTTTGGAGAAATTCGGAATTGAATATGGAAACAAAGTCTCCTGCTGCTTGCGGTTGAATCCACACATTATGGCGGGCGGAAATGCTAACATCTCTGTTGGTCACATTGACTCAAAATTTGGGATTTCAATTCATCAGTTGCGTCACATTGAACGTATAGTAAAGCATTACGACATTCAAGTTGTTGGTTTACATATGCATACAGGTAGTGACATAATTGATGGTGACGTATTCTTGCGTGGCGCTCAATTACTTTATGAAGCTGCCAACTTTTTTCCAGACTTGCAATTCATGGATTTCGGTAGTGGATTTAAGGTTAGCTATAAAGAAGGGGATATTGTCACTGATATCGAAATGATTGGAAAAAAAATCAGTGAATCATTTTCTGAATTTTGCAAAAGCTATGGTCGCGAATTGGAATTGTGGTTTGAGCCCGGTAAATTTTTGGTGAGTGAGGCTGGAAAACTGTTAGTTGAAGTTAACGTGGTGAAGCAAACCACTTCAACTGTTTTTGCAGGGGTAAATAGTGGACAAAATCATTTGATTCGGCCAATGTTTTATAATTCGTACCACCAAATTGATAATATTAGCAATTTAGAAGGAGAGAAAAAATTATATTCTGTTGTGGGTAATATATGTGAAAGCGATACCCTCGGTTACGATCGTTTGATAAGTGAAATCCGAGTGGGTGATGTACTTTCTATTTCAAATGCGGGTGCTTATGGCTTTACAATGAGTAATCAGTACAATGCGCGTTTGCGCCCCGCAGAGGTTCTTGTGATAAATGGTGAAGCGCATCTTATTCGAAAAAGAGAACAGTTAGAAGATGTTTATCGAAATGAAGTTGAATTAAATTTCCTTAAGCCTCAGGAATAAGTTCAGTAGCAATTTTCGCAGACAAAAGGCACAATGGAATTCCTCCACCTGGATGAACACTTCCGCCAACGAAATAGAGTCCTTGAACACTTGAGAAATTTGGATGACGGAAAAATGCAGCCATTCGGTCATTCGAGCTGGCTCCATAAAGCGCACCAGCATGACTTGAAGTGCGTTGTTCAATCCGCACTGGATCAAGATAATCCTCTTCTTCGATTAAATCCTCAATATTGGCATCAAGGAGGCGAGATAGCTTATCAATCACTGATTTTCTAATTGAAATTCTTAATTGATCCCAATCCTGTCCACTGTTACTTGGCAC
>JBKDKG010000242.1:0-2464 GCA_046345095.1 Flavobacteriia bacterium
CAACACTTGCAATGCTTCATTTTTAGCGCCTTGAGGCACCAATTCACCTTTTAATGGTTTACCACCATGGATTTCAAAAGAAGCCATTCGTTATGGTTTTTTAATAAATTTCTTTTTCTGATTCTTTTGTTTGAAATTCGATTTGTTTCGCTTGGCTTGATTTTGACCAAGTCCCATGGAACGCAAGATGGTATTCGTGTTGATCAATTCATCTGGATTCTCAAGGATTAATTCGCCTTTCGACAATTCCTTTAGCTGTTGAGCAATGACATTGTTTTCCACTGCATCATTGTTGTGTGCAAGAAATTGTTTCTTCATGAAATTAGCCATCGTACTTTTTAAGTACTCTTTTTCTTTTTCATCCGTAACATCCTTTGCCGCTTCAAGAATACTCTGTGTGTAATGTCCGTAATGTCCGTAACGTATGTTGCTTTTAGGATAATCCATTATTTGAGGCTTTTCATTCAAAACCTCTTGCTTTGGAATTTCATAAGGGGAATCAACATCCAACTCAAAATCAGACATAACAAAAAGGTGTGTCCACAATTTATGTCTAAAATCATCCACATCCCTCAAATGAGGATTGAGTTGTCCCATCACTTCTATAATTGCCTGAGCTGCGCGATTTCGCTCCGTCCTATCCGCAATTTCCATTGCATGAGCGATCATATTTTGAACGTTTCTACCGTACTCAGGTAAAATTAAACGACCACGGGTTGTATTGTATTCCATACTTACTTTTTTGCGGAAAATTTAGTTTTCCAAATGTTTGCCCAACGCATTGTTGTACAACTCTTTTGCTTCAGCGATGAATCCATAATGTTCATCATCAACCATCATTTTTCCTTTCGTTACGTGGCCCAAAAGTGTAAAATTCACACCTGAATCCATCATAAATTCAATGAATTCTTCTTCTTGGTCCTCACTCACGGTTACCACTACTCTTCCTTGACCCTCACCAAATAAGAAAGCATCTTCACGGATTTCGGAGTCAGTTACTATGTCAAATCCAAGTTCACGAGGCATGGACATTTCAACCAGGGAAACAAACAAGCCACCATCAGCAACATCATGTACGGCATTCACCAATTCATTTTGAATCAAACCTTTCACCATGTGCTGCATCGCATATTCTTTCTCAAGATCAAAATAAGGTGCTGGAGAAGCTTTAATTCCATGATAAGATGCCAAATACTCTGAAGAAGAAATGTCATTTACTGAGTCTCCAACCACAAAAATCAAGTCACCTTTTTGTTTGAAATCCAAAGTCATGACGCGATCCTTATCTTCAACTATACCAATCATTCCAATTGTTGGTGTTGGGAATACAGGAACCTCAACACCGTTCGTAACTGTTTGATTGTAGAACGATACATTTCCTCCTGTTACTGGTGTCTCAAATTTCAAACACGCTGCTGACATACCCTTAATGGCTCCAACAAATTGCCAATAAGATTCTGGGTTATATGGATTTCCAAAATTTAAACAATTGGTAATTGCACTCGGCACTCCTCCTGCGCAGACAATATTTCTCGCTGCTTCAGAAACCGCAATCATTGTTCCAACTTCAGGATCAGCATTAACGTAGCGAGAATTACAATCCACAGTCATTGCCAATGCCTTGTTCGTACCTTTAATATTTACAACTCCAGCATCTGATGGGCGGTTGGTGGTCATCGTTTTTGTTCCCACCATTGAATCATATTGCTCGTAAACCCAGCGCTTCGAAGCGATATTTGGATATTGAATCAATTTAAACGCAACATCTTTCAAATTGGATGGCTGTTTCACTTGATCAATGTCAAATTTCTTATACTCACTATAATATGCTGGTTCTTTATAATCTCTTGTGTATTGCGGTGCTCCACCTCCAAGTACAAGTGACTCTGCAGGCACATCGCCCACAATTTCACCGTTCATAAAATAACGCACGCGCCCACCTTCTGTTACAACACCGATTTCTTCTGCATGAAGGTCCCATTTGTCAAAAATTCTTTTCACGCTCTCCTCTTCTCCTTTTCTAACCACAACAAGCATTCGCTCTTGCGACTCAGAAAGTAATATTTCATAAGGCAGCATATTGTCTTGACGAGTAGGAACAAGATCCAAGTGAATATCCATCCCTACACCTCCACCAGCACTCATTTCGCATGTAGAACACGTTATTCCAGCCGCACCCATGTCTTGCATTCCGACAATTGCATTGGTTTGAGACAACTCCATTGTTGCTTCAAGAAGTAATTTCTCCATGAATGGATCACCAACTTGAACAGATGGCAAATCATTTGCTGAATCTTCCGTAATATCTTTGGATGCAAATGCAGCTCCCGCAATACCATCTTTACCTGTTGCAGAACCAACGATAAACACTGGATTCCCTGGGCCTTTTGCTTTCGCAGAAATAATTTTCTTGGTATCTATAATTCCTGCTGAAAATGCATTTACTAGTGGATTTGTATTGTAC
>JBKDKG010000243.1:0-998 GCA_046345095.1 Flavobacteriia bacterium
GTGTTCCTCAAATTGAGGTGACATTTGATATCGATGCAAATGGAATCATGAATATTTCTGCGAAAGACAAAGGAACTGGAAAAGAGCAATCGATTAAAATCGAAGCGTCATCTGGTTTGTCTGACGATGAAATAGCACGTATGAAGGCAGAAGCTGAAGCGAATGCAGATGCGGACAAAAAGCGTCGTGAGGAAGTAGAATTGATCAACAAAGCTGATTCTACTATTTTCCAGACTGAGCGTCAGTTGAAGGAATATGGAGATAAAATTCCTGCAGAGAAAAAACAACCAATCGAGGATGCACTGACTGAATTGAAGAAGGAGTTTGATGCGAAAAATGTAGAAAACCTTGAGCCTGCAATGGAGCGCTTAAATACTGCATTCCAAGCCGCTTCTCAAGACATGTACAATGCAGCAAATGCAGGTGGTACAGATGGTGCCGCCCAGCAAAATACAGGAAATCCTGCAGATGAAGTGACTGATGTTGACTTCGAAGAGGTAAATGATAAGAAGTAATGAAAATGTTTCATAAAAAAACCGGAAGAGAAATCTTCCGGTTTTTTTATGTTCAATAATTTATTAATTGTTTTCTTCTCCTCGTGTTAAGCGAACACTTTCTTTGCGGGAATAGTCTTCGTAATCTTCAATGATTTCCTGCTCGTACTGCTTAGTCACACTAATTGGAATGTATTCCACCATAACATTTGTTTTATCTAAGCCAAAGTCTTCTGCTGGTTTCAATCCTGTAGCTTTAACAAAGCGATATCCTTTAACACACATGTTCTGGAATGCGGTCAACTTATTATCTGTAGCTACGCGCGAATTTAAAACGATGAATTTGAAATCAGCTTCTTCAAACTGACCTCTTACACTTTCAAACACACTTTCACCAGTCAATTCACCTTTTTCCACCATTTTTCGCTGGATTTTCCGCATCATGTATTCTATTCGATGTTCTTCTTTAAATCCAAGCTGTAACGTGACATAGTAGCAATACTT
>JBKDKG010000244.1:0-1898 GCA_046345095.1 Flavobacteriia bacterium
GCAATATGCTGAATTTGGTTTGAAATATATAAGTAAAATTGCGGATGCAATCACTGAAGTTCCATTGACAGTTTTTTCTAAAGGAGCTATAACTTCAATTGAAGCAATTGCAAAAACGAATTGTGCAACGGTCGGACTAGATTGGAACATGGATGTAGCTCAGGTTCGCAAAGCGATCGGAGAATCAAAAACGCTTCAGGGTAATTTGGATCCTTGTGCATTGTATTCTTCGGAAAAAGAAGTTGAACGTCAGACAATTAAAATGTTGGATACGTTCACAAGTAAAAGACATATTGTAAATTTGGGCCACGGAGTGTATCCGGATATTGATCCAGAAAAAGTTAAAACATTTATTAAAACAGTTAAAAACTATGAATTTCGTAATCTTTGATTTTAAAAAAATCGCAACTTTATTTTTCGCCGGAATTCTATTTACATCTGCAGCACAGGAAGGGGAGAACTTGGTTCCAAATGGAAGTTTTGAGTCTACCGACGGAAAAGCAAAAAAGTTGAGTATGATTGAAAGTGCTACTGGTTGGACTTCTCCAACTGGTGCAAGGGCTGATTTATACGTTCCCGGAAAAGTAGCAGAAATCAATGTTCCAGAGAATTTGTATGGAAAAGAGGATGCTCGTGAGGGCGTAAATTATGCTGGTATTGTTGCTTTCTCATATGGAAATAAAATTCCTAGAACCTATTTAACTGCACGACTTGCCGCTCCTTTGAAAAAGGGGATGAAATATTGTGTGAAGTTCTATGTGTCTTTGGCTGAAGCGTCTAAATATGCATCTAATAATGTTGGTGCTAATTTTTCTAAAAAACCATTTGCAACTGAGGAAAAGTCGACAATCAAAGATATTACACATGTGCTTTCTGCTGAAAATGATGCTAAAAAAATAAATCAAACATATAGTTGGTATCAAATCTGTGGAGTTTATGAAGCAGAAGGTGGAGAGAAGTTTTTGACGTTGGGTAATTTCTTTGCGGATGATCAAACGAAGTCGGAGAACAACAAGAAGCCGAAGGATATGAAAAATGATCAAATCATAGCAGCATACTATTATCTAGATGATGTTTCAGTGATACTTCTTAATGAAGGAGAAAAATGCGATTGCATGAAAGAAGAGGTGAATGAATATTCTGCAACGGTTTACCAGAAGGCAATCATTGTAAATGATAAAATGTCTTCTAAGGAGAAATTAGAAGCTCAAGTAGCCTTTTTTGCATTTGGAAGAACAACCTTAACTCCGTCCGGAAAAGAAGCATTGGATTTCGTAGCAGAGCAACTAAAAGCTGATCCGACATTAAGAATTGATGTTATTGGTCATAGTGATGCGGAAGAAGACAAAGTTGGTGCTCAAAAACCTCAATATGCAAATATGGCTGAAAAGAGAACGAATGCCGTGATTCAATACATGGTTGAGAAAGGTATTGCTGAAGATCGTTTGAACGCATCGCCTCAAGGTAATACACTTCCGAATGAGGAAAATTTGGATTCTGATGAAGAGGATTTAAAAATGGCTCGAAACAGAAGAGTAACGTTTAAAGTTCAATAAGAACAGAATAGATAGAAATTAGAAGGGCCGATAGGCCCTTTTTTATTTTTGAAACGCGATAAGTGTATTGTAAAGCTCCAATGTTGGCAATCCAACTACATTATTGAAAGAACCTTCAATTTTTTTCACAGCGACACTTCCAATCCATTCTTGGATGCCATAAGAGCCTGCTTTGTCGTAGGGTTTGTATTCGTCAATGTAATACTCAATCATTTCTATAGATAGGGGCTGAAAATGAACATGTGTAGTTACTGAAAAAACAGTTTTTTTAGTAAGAGACTGAATAACTAATCCGGTAATAACTTGATGAGATCTTCCAGATAAGGTTTGAAGCATGTGAAT
>JBKDKG010000245.1:0-2379 GCA_046345095.1 Flavobacteriia bacterium
TGATCAATGAAACCAATCAGAATACGTTTACCTCGCAAACATGGCTTGTGAATGATGTGCCGTATCCCGGTGAGGAAATATTTGTTTTCACTCCAAGCCAACCTGGAACTTATTCCGTTGAACTTCAGTTGACCAACTCGCTTGGATGTGTGTACGATACACTTGTTTCAAATGCCCTTCTTTCTTTGCCGTCTCCGGAAGCAGATTTTTCTGCAACACCTACTATTGTTGAAGTAGACAATCCTCTGGTATCTTTTACAGATCAGTCATCGGGTGAGATTAGTTCGTGGAATTGGACTTTTTATGTCCCCCCTTCAGAAGAAACAAGTGCAGAACAAAACCCCCAATTTTCATTTCCAAATGATGTTGGAGGTGCTTATGTGGTTGAGTTGATTGTGAGTAATTCTAATGGTTGTGCAGATACAATAGTTGGAACTATTACGGTTATCGAAAATTATACCTTGTTTGTTCCCAATTCATTTAGCCCAGACGGCAATGAGTACAATAACTTGTTTGAGGTTTCTGGATATGGAATTGACCCGTATACCTTTCTTTTACAAATTTACAACCGTTGGGGTGAATTGATTTTTGTGTCAAAGGATCCGGAAAAAGGGTGGGATGGAAGTTATGGCAACACTTTAGAAATGGCACCAATTGGCACTTACACGTACAATCTGAATTACAAACTTAAAAACCAGGACCAACCGAAATCAATTTCTGGTCATGTAAATTTAATTCGATGAATCTTCGTGTTACACTCATATGTTTACTCTTTTTTGGAGTGTCATATACCCAAAAGGAAGCCAATGTTTGGCATTTTGGAATAGGTAATAGCCTAGATTTTAATAGTGGTGCTCCCGTACAAACATCAGGTAGTCAGATGTATACTTTCGAAGGATGCACATCCTATTGTGATGAAAATGGCAACTTGCTTTTCTATTCAAATGGAGGAGGAAGATTACCAGCGAGTGGACAAGACGGCGGTAAAATCTGGAACAAGAACAATCAGGTCATGTACGACATGCAAGGGACGGAAGGCGGGGGTTGGAGCGCTGCACAGTCATCTGTTGTCGTGCCTGCTCCTGGAGAGCCCAATGTATTCTATCTTTTTACAATGGAGGAACTCGAATTTGATGTAGACGGTGTAGTTCCTTCAGAACCTAATGGCAAAGGATTGCGCTATTTTAAAATCGACATGTCTCTAAATGGTGGTTTGGGAGATGTTGTTGAAGCAGATGTTCAAGTATTTGATTATTCGTACGAAGGGATTTGTGCGATTCGCCATTCAAATGGAACAGATTACTGGATTTTAATCAATCAAGATACAAGCGGTATCGGAGTTTACAGTGTCACTCAGAACGGTGTTCAATTTGCTGGAGTCTATCCTTACCCAGCATTTTACAGTGGGTTTGGCATCATCAAGTCTAGCCCAACCCAGAGTGGAGTTGGAGCACCTTGTTGCAACAAAGTGATGACATCCGCGGGACTTTATGACTTCAATTTGTCGACAGGTGTACTCACCCTTGAAAGTGATTTGGGCGCTGCATCGCCTAACTATTTTGAGTTTTCTCCTAATGGGGCTTATTTGTATGCATCCATATTCGATCAAATTTCCTCCGCTAATCAATTAGTGCAATACAATGTATTTGCCCCTTTTCAAACAGGACAAACCGTGGAATCAACCGCACAAGTTATTGAACCAAACTTCAATGGTTTGTTTATGCAGTTAGCTTCGGATGGAAAAATCTATTTCACGGAACAAAGTTTCGGTTTTACTACGGTTTTGGGAACGATTAATTGCCCAAATACTTCAGTGCCAACTGTCAGTTCTAGTGTTTTATCCTATGAGAATGATCCCATTACTTCGATAGGTTTTTTCTCTCTCCCCAATTTTCCATCTTGGATTTTTTACAACAGTTACGAAGCACACATACAGTTTGGACCCGACACCGTGTATCTTTGTCCGGGAGACTCACTTCTGTTAAATGCTGGTGAAGGAACATCTTGGTCGTGGGGTGGAGATGCATCTACCAATACAAGTCAATTTTATACCGTAACCAGTCCTGGAATTTTCAGCGCTACAGTTACGAGCACATGCGGATTGGGGAGTGATCAGATAGTTGTTTTGCCTTGTGCGAATGAAGATCCAGCGGATAGTAACATAGTAGAATTTACCTTCCCCAATGTAATCACACCAAACGGCGATGGCATAAACGATCTGTATGAAATTGAAAATTTACCTGAAAACACAGAAGTGATCATTCTCAATCGCTGGGGAAATGCGGTTTTCTCCTCAGCGAATTACCAAAATAATTGGGATGGAAATGACACTTCCGGCAAAGAGCTTACAGGTGGCGTTTACACGTATAAATTCACAAC
>JBKDKG010000246.1:0-2172 GCA_046345095.1 Flavobacteriia bacterium
GAATGGTGTGATGTAGCGAATATGCTTCGAATTCAATTAGAGCGTCAGGAGATTAAATACTTTCCTTCATTGAGAGAGTATTCAATGCAGTTCGGGTTGAATAAAGAAATACTTGATTCTTTAGGTAAAGAAATCATTGTAATGCATCCTGGGCCTATCAATCGCGGGGTGGAAATAACAAGTGATGTGGCAGATTCTAAACAGTCAATTATACTTCAGCAGGTTGAGAATGGTGTTGCTGTTAGAATGGCAGTTATTTATTTGCTTGCATCGAAAATCGAACGTTAATAAATTTTATTACATTTGACCAAACACAACACAATGAACTTCGAGACGTCACAAATAAAAAACGAAGCGGTTGTCAAGACGAAAGTTGAGAAGCTTGACGCTTCAAACGCATCAGAACTTAAAGCTGAACTTACTTTGTTAAACAAACAAGGGGTTAACGTGATTATCATTGATATGTCGGCTACGAAATATTGTGATTCATCAGGTTTGAGTGCTATTTTGACTGCTAACCGATTGTGTAAGGATACGAATGGTAAGTTTATCTTGTGTGGACTTCAAGAAAACGTTCAAAAATTGGTTCAAATTGCTCAGCTTGACAAAGTCTTGTCAATTTCAAAAGATCAAAAAGAAGCACAGGATTTAATTCATCAGTGAATTTTGAAGTAACAATCCTAGGTAGCGGCGCTGCTGTACCTACTCTAAGAAGAAATCCCACTTCGCAATATGTTGTTTGCAATGATCGTCATATCCTGATTGATTGCGGAGAAGGAACTCAGATGCAAATTCGGAATTATGGCATTCGTTTCCAACGACTAAGTCATATTTTAATTTCACATTTACATGGCGATCATTTTTTTGGCCTAGTCGGACTCTTAAGTACTATGCACCTGATGGGACGTGATAAAGGAATAACGGTTTATGGTCCAACTGAGTTAGAGTCAATTATCAAAAGTCAACTTGAAATAGGTGGTGCTAAATTGGATTTTGACCTTCAATTTATTGCAACAGACCCTAAAAATCCACAATTAATATTTGAAGATAACCTTATAGAAATCCATTCTTTTCCTTTAAAACATCGCATTCCAACGACAGGGTTTTTGATTCGCGAGAAAACAAAGGAATTTAATCTGAACAGTGAGGCAATTAAAGAAAGTGGATTGAAGATTGAGCATTTTCATTTACTCAAAAAAGGTCAGGATATTTTGACTGAAGATGGTCAATTATATAGTTGTAAAGATTTCACATTCCCGCCAAAACCGTCGTATTCATATGCATTTTGTTCTGACACTAAATATGACATTTCAATTGTACCTTTTGTAAAAGATGTTTCGGTGTTGTACCATGAGGCTACTTTTACAAACAAAGACAGTGAGCGGGCAAAAGCTACATTTCATTCGACAGCAGCTCAAGCAGCAGATATCGCCAAACGCGCAAATGTGGGGAAACTCTATCTTGGTCACTTAAGCGCTCGTTATGAATCAACTGCTTTTCATTTGTCTGAAGCCGCAGAACTCTTTGATAAAACAGAGGTTGTGGAGGATGGTATGAAATTTCTTGTTTCTGCCTAGGTTTTTCAACCTAAAATCGTTCAAAAGTCATGATAATTACTTGTTGTTTGAGCGTGTTCAATCGTTAAATTTGTTAGAAAGCGTTCAATCCGTTTAAAATGGCTGAAAATCAATATACAGAAGACAATATTCGATCACTCGATTGGAAAGAGCATATTCGCCTGAGGCCTGGTATGTATATTGGGAAGTTGGGTGATGGTGCTGCCGCTGACGATGGTATTTACATTCTTGTTAAAGAGGTGGTAGATAATTGTATTGACGAATTTGTGATGGGGAATGGCAAGCGAGTGGATATTAAAGTGAAAGATGGAAAAGTTGTTATTCGTGATTATGGGCGTGGAATTCCATTGGGAAAAGTAATTGATTGTGTTTCTCAAATCAATACAGGAGGTAAGTACGATTCGAAGGCTTTTAAAAAGTCAGTTGGTTTAAATGGTGTGGGTACGAAAGCTGTTAATGCGCTATCGACTCATTTCATGGTCTATTCTGTTCGTGATGGAGAGAAGAAACAAGCGTCCTTTTCGAAAGGAGAGTTAGTGGAGGAATTGCCAGTGTCGAAAACGGACGAGGTAAATGGTACATATGTTGAGTTTAT
>JBKDKG010000247.1:0-5322 GCA_046345095.1 Flavobacteriia bacterium
TGGATTCTGCTTGTTGGCGAACATTTTCATGATACGGCTGATTCTCTCTTTTTTTCCGCTTCTCACGTTCAACACATATGACCCTGCGTCAAGATGTCCTGAATATACACGGAAGAAGGCCAGACGACCTACGAATGGATCGGTCATGATCTTGAAGGCGAGTGCTGCAAATGGCTCACTGGCTTCCGGCTTACGGATCAGGGTTTCACCATTGTCAGGATTGGTTCCCTCGACTGCATCGATATCCACCGGTGAAGGCAGGTAGCGGCACACAGCATCGAGAGCGGTTTGTACACCTTTGTTCTTGAAAGAAGAACCACACATCATAGGTACTACCTTACCAGAAATCGTTGCAGCACGCAAAGCGTTTAGGATTTCTCTTTCAGTCAATGAATTCTCGTCTTCGAAGAATTTCTCCATCAAGGTCTCATCAAACTCAGCAACTGCTTCAAGTAATTCGCTTCTTAACTGTCTTGCTTCATCAATAATATCGGCAGGAATTTCTACTTCTTGGAAAGTCATTCCCATATCACTATCATTCCAAACTATTCCTTTGAAGTTAATTAAATCAACAACTCCTTTGAAGTTATCCTCATCACCGATATTGATTTGTAATGGTAATGCATGGCTACCTAACATTTCTTTCACTTGTTTACACACGTTTAAGAAATCCGCACCTTGGCGGTCCATTTTGTTCACAAATCCTATACGTGGAACATTGTAGTTGTTTGCCAATCTCCAGTTTGTCTCAGACTGTGGCTCAACACCGTCAACCGCAGAGAAAAGGAAAACCAATCCATCCAATACGCGAAGAGAACGGTTTACTTCAACCGTAAAATCAACGTGTCCTGGGGTATCAATAATGTTGATATGGTATTTTTGACCTCGGTAGTTCCAACTTACTGTAGTTGCAGCTGAAGTAATGGTAATACCACGCTCCTGCTCTTGCTCCATCCAGTCCATGGTTGCACCACCTTCGTGTACTTCACCAATTTTGTGGTTTACACCAGAATAGTAAAGGATACGCTCAGTTGTAGTTGTTTTACCCGCATCAATGTGCGCAGCGATACCAATGTTTCTTGTAAATTTAAGATCTCTAGCCATCGTATTTAGAATCTAAAATGTGAGAATGCCTTGTTTGCCTCAGCCATTCTTAATGTGTCTTCTTTCTTTTTGTAAGCTGCGCCTTCTTCCTTAGAAGCGGCGATAATTTCAGAAGCTAACTTTCCAGCCATAGTCTTCTCATTGCGCTTGCGTGAGTAACCAATCAACCACTTCATTGCTAAAGAAGCTTTTCTGTCTTCACGAACAGGGGTAGGGATTTGGAACGTTGCACCACCTACGCGACGGCTACGAACCTCAACACTCGGAGTTACATTTTCTAATGCTTTTCTCCAAACTTCCAATCCTTCTTGATCTTCAATTTTTTTATCTACGATTTCAATTGCATCGTAAAATATTTTGAAAGCTAAACTCTTCTTACCGTCGTACATTAAATTGTTAACGAATTTTGTTACCACAACATCGTTAAACTTCGGATCCGGGAGAATCGCTATCTTTTTGGCTTTTCTTCTTCTCATCTCTTAAAGTTTTGATTATTTCGCTTTAGGTCTTTTTGTTCCATATTTAGAACGACGCTGAGTTCTTCCTTCTACTCCAGCTGTATCTTCTGCACCACGAACAATGTGGTAACGAACCCCTGGTAAATCTTTAACTCTTCCGCCACGCACAAGCACCAAAGAGTGCTCTTGCAAGTTGTGACCTTCACCACCGATGTACGCATTGACTTCTTTTCCATTTGTCAAACGCACCCTCGCTACTTTACGCATAGCAGAGTTCGGCTTCTTTGGAGTAGTTGTGTAAACCCTTACACAAACCCCTTTACGCTGTGGACATGAATCAAGTGCAGCAGACTTACTTTTCTTGACTACCGCTGTTCTTCCTTTGCGAACTAATTGTTGGATAGTTGGCATAAAATACTCTTAATTTTTATAATATATTATTCGCCCAAAAACACTTTGGGGGGTGCAAAGATACTAGATTTTCAGTACAAACCAAGAAGTTATCAAAAAAAAGTGCGTTTTTTTCACAACTGAGTGTTTACATCTTACTGATACTTTTCCGACGATGGTGTCAATTGCGGGGGTTGGAAAACAAAAAACTCCCCGATTGAGGGAGTTTTAAAGCCTATTTTATTTAGAACTTAATTTCTATAGAGAGTGCTTTTCACCGCTTTAACAATTCTCTCCACATTTGGCAATGCTTCATCAATCAATGTTGGTGAGAATGCAAAGGGCGTATCTGTTTGAGTAACCCGCATAACTGGAGCGTCCAAATGGTCAAAAGCATAACGCTGCAAATGATAGGATATCTCAGAAGAAATTGAAGCCAATGGCCACGATTCTTCGACAACCACACAACAATTTGTTTTCTTTACAGATTCAACGACAGCATTATAATCAATCGGACGAATCGTGCGAAGATCGATTATCTCAACAGAGATACCTTCCTTCTCTAGTTCTTCAGCGGCAGCCTGAGCCACTTTAATAATCTTCCCGAAAGTAACGATCGTAACATCGTTTCCTTTTCTTTTTATGTCTGCTACTCCGATTGGAATAATGTACTCACCTTCTGGAATTTCACCTTTGTCACCGTACATCTTTTCTGACTCTAGAAAAACAACGGGGTCATTGTCACGAATAGCTGCTTTCAAAAGGCCTTTTGCGTCGTATGGGTTAGAAGGTGTAATTACTTTTAAACCTGGCACATGAGCATAAAACGCTTCAAAAGATTGAGAGTGCGTTGCTGCTAATTGACCAGCAGTCCCATTTCCTCCTCTAAAAACGATTGGACAATAGTATTGACCGCCTGACATCTGCAACATTTTTGCAGCACTATTTATAATTTGATCTGCTGCTAGGATCGCAAAATTCCAAGTCATAAACTCAACGATTGGTCGCAAGCCATTCATTGAAGCTCCAACTGCAATTCCTGCAAAACCTAATTCTGCAATAGGGGTATCAATTACACGTTTTGCTCCGAACTCATCTAGCATTCCTTGAGAAACCTTATAAGCTCCGTTGTACTCAGCCACTTCCTCACCAAGAAGAAAAACACTTTCGTCTCTTCTCATTTCCTCTGACATTGCCTCTCGCAACGCTTCTCTGAATTGTACAGTCTTCATGTGTTAAAAAGTAAAAATTCGGTCGCCAAAATTAACGATTATAGTCGAAAGTGGCATTATTAATTGAATTTCGATTCATTTTGACTACATCTTACTGATAAACAATATGTTAAATTTATTTAAAAGAGGAGGAATTCGTCCTATTCTAAAAATCACATAGGACTCAGCTTTTAAAGGAATTATTCATTAAATTTGTCATCGTTTGAAAATCTTACTTACATGAAAATACTTGTATGCATCAGCAAATCCCCTGATACTACTTCAAAAATTGCCTTCACAAATAATAATTCAACATTTGATGAAAATGGCGTGCAATATATTGTAAATCCTTATGATGAATGGTACGCCCTGGTCAGAGCACTTGAGATCAAAGAAACAAGTGGAGGAAATGTTACAATTATTACTGTTGGAACTGCAACGGATGAGGCAGTAATTAGAAAGGCCCTAGCAATTGGTGCCGATGAGGCTGTGCGTATCGACGCTGATCCAACTGATGCTTATTATACTGCGATGCAAATTGCAGAATATGCTAAATTAAACGGATTTGATCTTGTACTTGCCGGCAAAGAAACAATCAATTATAACGGATCTCAAGTTGGAGGTATGATTGCAGAAGCAATGGATCTTCCTTTCATTTCTTTGGCTTCTAAGCTTGATGTGAATGGAAGCACGCTCACATTGGAACGAGAAATTGCCGGAGGATTGCAGGTTGTTGAAGTAAATCTTCCTGCCGTAGTTTCATGTGCAAAAGGAATGGCTGAACAGCGCATTCCAAACATGAGAGGTATTATGGCAGCTCGCACAAAACCTTTACAAGTCGTTGCGCCTGTTTCTGTTGATAATTTAACTGAATTTGTTGCTTATACAATGCCAGCTGCAAAATCGGCATGTAAAATGATTGACCCGAACAACATGGATGAACTTGTTGAACTTTTACATAACGAAGCAAAGGTCATCTAATTTAGTTGACAGATGCAGGTGTCAAAAATTTATTAATCTTCGACTTTTGTCTCAAAAAATATTAAAATGTCAGTTCTAGTATACATTAATAGCAATAATGGTCTTCATAAATCAGCTTTTGAAGCCGTTACATATGGAAAAAAACTTGGTGGCGATGTCACAGTAATAACTTCAGGAGCGGCAGATGCCACGGCGTTAGCAAGCCTTGGAAAATATGGTGCTTCCAAAGTACTTGTAGATCGTTCTTTACAAGGAGATGATGACCAACAATTGACGCGTATTATAGCAAGTGCTACAGCTGCTACAAATGCATCAACACTCATTTTCAGTCATGATTTAACAGCAAAAGCTGTTGCTCCTCGATTATCTGTTCGTTTGAAAGCAGGTCTTGTTTCAGGTGCTACTGAAGTGCCAAATGCAGACGGAACAGTCAAAGTGAATGTATTTTCAGGAAAAGCATTTAGCTCAGTTAAAGTTAATTCAACTGCAAAAATAATATCACTACTTCCGAATAGTATTCAACCTGAAGAAACGGGATCTGATTGTGCTGTTGAGGAGTTCAATGGTAATGCAGGTGAATCGAAGGTAAAAGTTTTAAGCACCAAAAAACCAGAAGGAGAAATTCCACTTCCTGAAGCAGAATTAGTAGTTTCAGCAGGTAGAGGTTTGAAAGGGCCAGAAAATTGGGGGATCGTTGAAGATTTAGCAAAAGTTTTAGGCGCTGCAACGGCATGCTCACGACCTGTTGCTGATATTGGTTGGAGACCTCATCATGAACATGTTGGACAGACAGGTGTCGCTATTCGTCCTAACCTTTATATTGCGGCTGGTATTTCTGGAGCAATTCAACATCTTGCCGGAGTAAACGGTTCCAAGATAATGGTTGTTATAAATACTGATCCAGAAGCACCTTTTTTCAAAGCTGCTGATTATGGAATTGTTGGTGATGCTTTTGAAGTATTGCCTCGATTGACGGAAGCAGTAAAGAAATTAAAAAATTCTGGGCATTAATTTTTTTAAAGTCGTACTTTTAAGATAGTTCAGCAATTAGGGGAAGCATTAGTGCTTCCCTAATTTATTAGAATACTCGAATGCAATTTTTGAAATGAATAAAATAAAGCTTGACATAGCAGGACTTTCATACAGTCAAACACAATCTGGAGCCTACGCACTTGTGT
>JBKDKG010000248.1:0-8502 GCA_046345095.1 Flavobacteriia bacterium
GGGTATGTCATTCGCCGCATACTTAGACGAGCTGTGCGTTACGGCTACCAAACATTAGGATTAAAAGAACCTTTTCTTTGCGATTTGTCATTTGTGCTAAGCGATTTAATGGGGAATCCATTCCATGAATTAGTGCAACAAAAAGAACTAGTTGAAAAAGTTATTCGTGAAGAAGAAGCAAGTTTTTTCCGCACACTTGAACAAGGATTAAAGCGCATTGATGCAATAATTGAAGTGACTAAAAAGTCAATGAATGAGGTCATTGATGGCAAAGAAGTATTTGAATTGTACGATACTTATGGATTTCCTGTAGACCTAACTTCGCTAATCGCTCGTGAAAATGAGCTTTCAATTGATGAAGAAGCATTCAATGTAGAACTTCAGAAACAAAAAGACAGATCTCGCACGGCAACAGCTATTGAAACGGATGATTGGGTTGAAATTTCATCTCATGGAACAACCGAATTCATTGGTTACGATGAACTTCAATCAGATGTAAAAGTTCTCAAATACAGAAAAGTAAGTCAAAAACAAAAAACATTTTATCAACTTGTACTAGACAAAACACCTTTCTACCCTGAAGGTGGAGGTCAAGTTGGCGACAAGGGTTATTTAGCGTCTAATGATGAAAAAATCATTGTTTTTGATACCAAAAAAGAGAATAATTTGATTATTCATCTATGTGAGAAATTGCCGAACAATGTGTCTGCCAATTTTACAGCCGTAGTGGATGAATCAAAACGAGTTGCATCAGCAAGCAATCACTCGGCTACCCACCTACTTCATCATGCTTTGCGCGAAGTACTTGGAACCCATGTGGAACAAAAAGGATCGCTTGTAAATCCCTCGAATTTACGTTTCGATTTTTCACACTTTTCGAAAGTTACAGATGAAGAAATCGCAAAGGTTGAGGCATTGATTTCGGCTGCCATTCATGAAAATATTTCATTGGATGAAAGAAGGAATGTGCCGATGGACACTGCTAAGGAATTAGGCGCAATGGCACTTTTTGGAGAAAAATATGGCGACAATGTTCGAGTTATCAAATTTGGAAACTCTGTTGAATTGTGCGGTGGCACGCATGTCTTGTCAACAGGAGAAATTGGCCTGTTTAAAATCACTTCAGAATCAGCTGTTGCTGCAGGCGTACGACGAATAGAAGCTATCACATCAGTTACTGCAGAAAATTTTTTCAAAGAAAAAGCAACACTACTTGACACCATCGCGCTCACACTGCGCAACCCAAAGGACATTGTTAAGGCGGTAGAAGATCTTCTTTCAAAGAACAATCAACTCACCAAAGAAATTGAGCAATTACAAAAAGAAAAAGCGCTGAATGTCAAAGGTGACTTAAAAAATAAAATCGAAACAATAAACGGTATAAATTTCCTTGGAACTATTGTACCGCTCGATGGAGGATCTATAAAAGATATTCTATTCCAATTAAAAGGAGAAGTAGATCATTTCGTAGGCGTAATTGGCGGAAATGAAGGTGATAAATGTACACTTAGCATTATTGCTTCAGATTCAATAATTGCCGAGAAAGGAATAAATGCTGGGAATCTTATTCGTGAAGTTGCCAAACACATACAAGGTGGTGGTGGTGGCCAGCCGTTCTTCGCTACAGCAGGTGGTAAAAATTCTTCAGGTTTAGCGACTGCTATTTCAGAAGTGAAGTCGAAACTTTAACGATGGCGAAAGAACGATCAGCTTTGCTTATCACCTATTATTGGCCACCAGCAGGTGGTGCAGGTGTTCATCGCTGGTTGCGCTTCTCAAAATTCTTTAAAGAAAACAATTGGAACTTGCACGTCTATTGCCCAGATAATGCTGCATGGCCAACACTTGACGCATCCCTTGAACAAGATGTTTCTAATGAATTAACGATTGTACGAAAATCAATCTTCGAGCCGCATAAATACCTGGGAAAAAAGAACAACCCAAATCAAGGTTCGGGCATTACACAGCAAAAGAAAGGGAGTTTCTTGCAACGCTTTATTATTTGGGTAAGGGGCAATTTATTCATTCCAGACGCTCGTGCATTTTGGATCAAACCAAGTTTTCGTTTTCTAAATAATTATTTAAAGAAGCATCCGAATATTGATACAATTATCTCTACGGGCCCTCCTCATAGCATGCACTTGATCGCTCGAAAACTTAAAAGAAATCATCCGCACATTCAATGGGTGGCTGACTTCAGAGATCCTTGGACAGAGATTGATTTTTACCAGGACCTGCTTCCAGGAAAATGGGCAGATAACCGTCATAAAAAATTAGAAAAACAAGTGCTTCAAGAAGCCGACAAAGTGGTGACGATAAGCCAATCTGGCGCCAAGGACCTCGAGCGCATTGGCAATCGAAAAATTGAAATTATTACCAATGGGTTCATTTTTCCTGAATTCGATGCAAAAAAAGTAGTTCTTGATCCACAATTTACAGTTGCACATTTCGGGTCGATGCCATTTGCCAGAAATCCGCAAGTTCTGTGGGATGCACTAAAAGCTATCATCAACGAAAATCCGAGCATTACATCTGACTTAAAGATTCGTTTGATTGGTCCAGTTGATTACAATGTATTGGAAAAAGTTGAAAATGCTGGACTAACTTCATACTTGGAGCACATTTCAGCAGTAACGCATTCCGAAAGCATACAAATGCAATCTAAAACGCAGGTACTACTCTTGGTTGCAAATCGAACTGGCAATGTAAAAGGCATTCTAACAGGAAAATTCTTTGAATACCTTGGCGCGAAACGCCCAATTCTTGCCATTGGAGAAATCAACAGTGATCTCGGAGATGCAATGGAAAACACACATGCCGGACTTTTCGCCGGTTATGAGGAAAAAGAAAAAGTAAAAGATTTCATCCTTTCATCTTATGCTAAATTCAAGTCAAAAGAGTTATTCCATGAAGCGGAAAATTTAGATGATTATTCGTCCAGTGCTTTGGCAAGAAAATTCATTCGATTAATTGAGGCTTAAAACTCGTCTTTTCCACAAAATTCCATGAAGTTATTGGGATGCAGCACCTTTGTCACTGCATCCGGATATAAATTAAGAAAAGCTCGACTGATCTTGTCCTTCGAATCAATCTTCCATTTTATTTCGAAAGCATTCAACTGTTTTTTATCAAGCTCAATAAAGTCAACCTCCGCTTGATTATAGTTTCTCCAAAAATAGACCTTCCTATTTTTTCCAAGAAATGAATTCATTTTCATGCGCTCACTAATGAGAAAATTCTCCCACAATTGCCCTACGTCATTTCTTAATGGCAATAAATCAAAATCTTCAATCACTGCATTTCGTATTCCATTATCCCAAAAGTATATTTTGGTCATTTTTGAAACTTCCTTTCTAGGGTTATTACTGAATGCACCCAAGCGAAATATTACAAAAGATTTCTCCAAAAGATCAATGTAATTTTCTATTGTTTCCGATTTTATCTTTAGTGTCTTAGAAAGTTCATGGATAGACACCTCACTTCCAACTTGATAAGCCAAAAGCTGTAAAAGTTTCTGCAATATATCCGGCTTTCGGATATCCTTCCAAATCAACACATCCTTATATAAATATTGATTTGCAAGGTTTTTTAAAAGTAATTCCGCAGAACCTCTATTTTGCGTTATTTCTGGATACATCCCATAGACTAAATGAAAAGGCAAATCTTCAGCAACCTGAAATGAAGTCTTCTTTGGATATAGTTCTGATAATGCAAATGGATACATGTGAAAGAGAAGATGCCTCCCCGTTAATGGTTCAAAAATGCGATCTGAAATTTCTAATGCAGAAGAACCTGTAGCAATAATCTGCTTATCTGGAAAAGAATCGTGTAATAGTTTTAATACTAGCCCAGGATTTTCAATTCGTTGCACTTCGTCAATAACAAGGATTTTATTTGAACCAATTATTGCTTTCAAATTGGGAATACTTGCATCTTCAAAAAGCTGTCGCACTCTTTGCTCATCAGCATTAACAAAAAGTACATCCTCACGACCCTTCAAGATTTCTTGCAAAAAGGTTGTCTTACCAACCTGACGAGCACCGGTCAAAATGAGTGTTTTTCGTTTGAATAACCAATTTTCAAACACATAAAATACTATTCTTTCCTTTACGTTCATTCTTCAAAAGTATTATTTTTTCCTTTGTAATGGAAATTTTAATACTTATTTTTATATTATACTAGAAATTTTAATACTTATTTTTACGATGTAATGGAAATATTAATACTTTTTTAAATAAATTGTGCAAACAACTGAATCCAAATTCACTTTCCAGGATTAGCAAACATTCGGACATCTTGACCGTTAATAATGGCTCCAGAGAGAATCACTAATCGTTCGACAATATTCCGCAATTCACGAATATTCCCAGTCCAATCTGTCTGTTGCAACGCCAATAATGCATCATCAGTGAAGGATTTCCTTGGTACACCATGATCCGCACAAACAATCGTTAAGAAATGTTCCGCTAACAATGGAATATCTTCTTTCCTGTCATTTAAGGAAGGTACATGAATTAAAATAACAGCTAATCGGTGGTATAAATCTTCGCGAAAACGCCCTTCTTCAATCTCCTTGCGCAAGTCTTTATTCGTTGCAGCCACTACCCGACAATCCACTTTGATATCGCGTTCACCCCCAACCCTTTGAATTACATTTTCCTGCAACGCTCGCAGCACTTTTGCTTGGGCACTTGCCGACATATCGCCTATTTCATCTAGAAACAAGGTTCCACCTGACGCAAGTTCGAACTTCCCTTTTTTATCTTTCACTGCTGAAGTAAAAGCACCTTTCTCATGGCCAAATAATTCGCTCTCAATTAATTCAGATGGAATTGCTGCACAATTCACCTCAATAAATGGCATTTTACTTCTATTCGAATTATCGTGAAGAGAACGTGCAACCAATTCTTTTCCAGTACCATTGCCACCTGTAACCAGCACCCTAGCATCAGAAGGTGCGACCTTTTCAATCATCTCCTTAATACGCTGAATACCTTCTGTTTCTCCAATAATAGAACTTCCTTTGAAACGTTTAACCGTTGTTTTTAACTGCTTTGTCTCCTCAACCAACACCGTTCTGTCTTTTGCATTTCTTAGTGTTACCAATATGCGGTTTAAATCCAATGGCTTTTCAATAAAGTCGAATGCCCCATTTTTGATTGCTTGCACAGCCGTGTCTATATTTCCGTGGCCACTAATCATAATAATTGGCGAATCAACATTTGCTTTGTTCAAGGCATCCAATACTTCCATACCATCCATCTGTGGCATTTTAATATCACAAAAAATCACATCGTATAATTTATTCGTTGCCTTCTCAACGCCCTCCTTTCCATGTTCAGCTTCGTCAACTTCAAATCCTTCAAACTCTAAAATCTCACGCAACGCTCTTCTGATTGCACGCTCATCATCAACAATTAGTATTCTTGCCATTTTCATTAGTTTGGGATAAAGATATCAAAGAACTTGCAATTGATGGTTCGCCACGAAAATGAATGGGGATTTGTTAACAAATTCAATGGTAAAAGTCAATAAAGAACTGCGAATAAGCAGTCGTAAAAAATTGTAGTTTTAACCGAATTAAATTTATTATGGATGCTTGAGATCCAACATATTTCGAAATCATTTTACCGAAAATCAGCACTTGATGACGTATCACTGCTCATCAATGAAGGCGAAATTTTTGGTTTGCTTGGGCCAAATGGTGCCGGCAAACCCACTTTGATTCGTATCATTAATCGCCTCTTAGAGCAAGACAGCGGCCAGATTCGAATCAACGGTGAACTTATGACTGATCGGCATCTTGATTCCATTGGTTATTTACCTGAAGAAAGAGGTTTGTATAAAACCATGACCGTAGAGGATCATGCGTTGTTTTTAGGTAGACTAAGAGGTCTTTCTAAAAAGGATGTTTCAATTCAATTAGAACACTGGTTGACAAAATTCGAAATCAACGATTGGCGCAAAAAAAGAATCGAGGAATTGTCGAAGGGTATGGCTCAAAAAGTACAATTCATTTGCACAGTCTTGCATGACCCTAAACTTTTGATACTTGATGAACCATTGAGTGGATTTGATCCCGTCAATGTTGAATTAATCAAACAAGAGTTGACTGAGATGAAAGCTAACGGAAAAACTATTATCCTTTCAACGCACAATATGAAAAGTGTCGATGAAATTTGTGATCGTGCCGCATTGATTCATCAATCAAAAAAAATAATGGAGGGAAAAGTAGCTGACCTTCAAGAGGCCCATAAAAAAGGTGAATACGCGGTAAAATTTCGAGGAAGCATGATTGCATTTGTGAATGCACTTTGGACAGGATTTGAGCTGATTGACAAAGAGATATTGGGTGACGACCGATTCATAGCACGACTTAAAATGCGTGGAGGAAACAACTTTGAAGATCTTTTAAGGGCGCTCATTGGGCAAGTGCGCATTGAAGCAGCGTGGGAAGTTTTACCTTCCATGCAAGATATATTTATTGAATTAGTTTCAGAAAGAAAGGAGGCTTTAGATGCGTAATACTTGGTTGATCGCCTTACGTGAATTGAAAGAGAGGGTTGGCTCAAGATCCTTTTTATTTATGTCTATCGCAGGACCTGTGCTGATTTTAATTGTCAGTTATCTTTTATTTGCCTTTGGCGGAGAAGGAAAACAGCATTGGAATATTTTAATTGCCGATCCGACAGGAATAATGGACAACAAAATCATGGCACATGAAGATAAAGCTGTGAGTTATTCCTTTGCAGATGGTTACATTGAAATGGAAGAATTCCGTGATGCCAAGCAATTCAACTCATTTGATGCAATGGTTGAAATCAATGAAAAAATACTATCTAATAAAACAGCCTTTGTCTTTTTTAGGATAAAACCTTCTGTGAGGATGCAAACGCGTGTTCAATTTCAAATTGAACGAAGAATTGAGGAAGTTATGGTGAAGCGGTTTACAAAGCTTTCACTGCGCGATTTTAGAAAAATCAAGCAACCTTTGAATGTTGCTTTCAGAAACATCAATGATCCTTTTGATGAAGCATCAGATCTTCGAGGATGGGTTGGATTGTTTTTTGGGACTATCATTTTTGTTTTTATTTTCCTTTTTGGAATGACAATTCTGCGCAGTATTTCGAGAGAGAAAAGCAATCGAATTGTCGAAGTATTGCTTGCTACGGTGAGACCAAACCAACTTTTAGGAGGAAAAATAATTGGAATTGGGCTTGCTGCATTTTTGCAGTTTGCTGTTTGGATGATTATCGTTGGTGCGGGTTTATACTATTTGCGTGAAACGCTTTTCCCTGATATGCTCAATGCCTCCAATTTCGATATTGTCCAATTGACAAAAGATGCACAAACGAATGCTGATCAACTATTCACAAGTAAGGAGTATAACGAATTTGTAAACTTGGTTTTTGAGCGCATCCAGTTCGTTAACATGACTGGTTTCTTCTTGCTCTTTTTTATTGGCGGGTATTTATTTTACGGATCTCTTTTTGCTTCAATTGGTTCGACTTCTGGTTCTGAAAGTGATGGACAGCAATTCGTGTTACCCATTATTTTCATGCTTACACTTGCACTTTATGCTGGCTATTATACATTGCAAAATCCAGCAGCAGAATTAACGAGTTGGTTTCATTATTTACCTTTTACATCACCAGTTGTTGTGATGGTGCGCTTATCCCAAGGATATGAACCTGGTCAGGGCTATCAAATCTGGTTATCGTTACTTATATTGCTTGTATCTGCTGCGCTGCTGCTTTCTTTCGCTGGTAGATTGTATAAGAATGGAATTCTACAATTTGGTCACCGACTGCGAATAGCAACTTTATTGAAATGGGTAAGAAAATCCTAAATAATGATCAAAGCAGTTATTGATTTAGGTACAAACACATTCAATTTACTCATTGCCCGCATAGAGGAAGATTATTTTGAGGTCCTTTGGTCCGGAAAAGAAGGGGTTGCATTGGGCATGGGTGGTATCAATGAAAAACGAATTGCCGTTGATGCATTTGAAAGAGGATTGGAAACATTGAATCGATTCAAACAAATTTGCGAAGACTGGAAAGTTGTTCAAATAAATGCCATCGGCACATCTGCATTGAGAGACGCAACAAATTCGATTGATTTTCTAGCAAAAGTAAAGGAATTAACAAACATTGATATTGAGATCGTTAGTGGCGAAGCTGAAGCTGAACTTATATACCGCGGAGTAAGTTTAACTTATCATTTCCAGCACCCAGCGATGATAATGGACATAGGTGGCGGAAGTACCGAATTCATCTTTGCTGATAAAAATGGAATCTTTGATTTAATCAGTTTAAATATTGGTGTCTCAAGAATGTTTCAGGAATTTCAAACAAGTGATCCTCTGACCGTTGATGATGCAAAAAACATTGAAAATTGGCTAGAAGCAAAAGCAAATGGTTACTTCGATGAGAAGCAAATAGACATCATTATTGGTGCTTCAGGTACCTTTGAAACATTTTACGAACTGATTCACAACAC
>JBKDKG010000249.1:0-8983 GCA_046345095.1 Flavobacteriia bacterium
GTATATTGTTCATTGGACTTTCAGTTGCACTTTTGGGTTTCATTGTTTTGCATCTTTTTTCTGGACAATTGACTATTCAATTAAGCGATTTCTGGCAATCTTTGTTCGATTTTGACAAATCAAATACATCGCAACTGATTGCCCGAGAATTCAGACTTCCACGAATGTTTACTGCACTAATGGCTGGCGCCGGACTATCACTGGCTGGACTTCTGATGCAAACATTATTCAACAATCCACTGGCTGGACCATACGTTTTAGGCATCAATACAGGTTCAAGTTTATTTGTCGCTGCAAGTACGATGACAGGTTTCAGTTTTTTCGTATCAGATGCTGGTCTACTTTTAACAGCTATTATGGGTGCAACCATTTTTGGATTTATCATTCTTGGATTCTCTATGATTGTTCGCTCACACGTTGCTCTTTTGCTTATTGGACTTATGCTTGGAAGTTTTACAGGAGCAATAATCACTGCTATACAAGCAACAACTTCCGCACAACAACTGAAAGCATTCACAATGTGGACAATGGGTTCACTCCAACAGACACGCTTTGATCAATTGCCGTTATTTCTATTGATTTTTTCTGGAGCGTTGGTGCTAACTATGTTCCTAATCAAACCTTTGAATGCGATAGTTATTGGAGAACGATCAGCTGAAATACTGGGTTTCAATCTTAAGCGAATGCGCGTATTAACTATCGTAACAACCGCTATTTTAACTGGAGTCATTACTGCATTTTGTGGACCAATTGCTTTTGTTGGTCTAGCAGTTCCAAACATGACAAAAATGCTGTTTAAAACGACTTCTCATCACATTTTGCTTTTTGGAACCATGTTAATAGGATCATTGTTTCTGCTTTTTGTAGATTCAATCATTCAGCTCTGTGAAAGTCATTTCCTATTGCCGCTCAATGCCTTTACAAGTATTATCGGAGCTCCAATTATCATTTTCATCATTTTCAAACGAATGGCATGATTGACATAAGAGCTGGAAAAATAGGTTATAAAAAGGTGCTTCTTGAAATTCAGAATTTACACCTTCCGTCTGGCAGTATTCACGCCTTAATTGGAGCAAATGGCGCAGGAAAATCGACTTTACTGAACACTCTTACAGGAAAAACCAAGTTGTTAGAAGGAGAAATTTCAATCGCTGAAAGGAATTTGAACACTGTTTCAGAGAGAGAACGCTCCCGCTTAATCGCTTTTGTAGAATCTTCTTTTTCTGGCGTGCAATACCTTCGGCTTGAGGACTATGTTTTATTAGGAAGATCTCCTTATACAGATGCCTGTGGTAGAAATAGTAAAGAGGATAGGCGAATTGCAACAGAGGCGATCTCACTTTTTGGATTAGACAAATACCATAATACGGATACTTCAGAACTGAGTGATGGAGAAAGACAGCTTGCAGCAATTGCTAGAGCTATAGCACAAGATACGCCAATAATTTTATTGGATGAGCCTACTGCTTTTTTAGATTATGGTAATCGAAAAAGATTAATTAACGAGTTAAAGAAAATTGCCCTCGAGAAAAACAAATGCATCCTTTTCTCCACGCATGACATTGATCTCTGTATTGAGGAGATGATACCAGTAGTGTTAATTGATCAGGAGACTCAACAATTGATTCAAAAGAATGATTTAATACCAAAAGAAGAAATCCTATCCAAAGGATTCAACTTATGATCAGTTCGTTATAACAAGTAATAGATTCAATACTTACTTTTTCATATCTTCTAAAATAAGATCCATTTGATCCACTATTTCTGGCAATCTAGAAATAATTTTTTCTGCTTTTTTAAAGACTCCATCACCCTCTTCAGTTTGCTCAATTTCTACACACATCTGAGCCATCCCATTCAATCCAACCATTTGAAAGCTTGGTTTCAGCTTATGAATATTGGCTTTTAAATTAACTTCATCTTCTTTTGCGACAATTTTCTTTAAATCAACTTCTTCTTCTTTAATCAATTTAATCAACTCCCTTAATGTCGCATCGATCAAAGAAGGTTTGAATCCCGTAAAGGTTTTAAGCGTCTCCACATTCACCTTTTCATTTTTAAGATCAATTGTTTTATCGACTACTAATAATCTCTCTATTTTTCGAAACAAATCTTCAGGTAAAAAGGGCTTTGAAAGATAATCACTTGCACCACTCTTCATACATTTCTCAATTTCTTTATCAATTGCATTTGCTGTAAGCGCAAGAATAGGAAGGTCTGCATACAAGGGTTCAGAACGAATAATTTTCATTGTTTGATACCCATCCAAAACTGGCATTTGCATATCCATCAATACAATGTCAAAATGTTCTTTATCCAGTTTATCCAATCCAATCTTTCCATTGTCTGCGACCACAATTACTGCCTTTAATTCTTCGAGCAGGTCTTTTGTAACTAACTGATTGATATAATTATCTTCAACGAGTAGCACCTTTTTATTTGCTATCAATTCGAAAGAAGAATCTTGTTGTTCTTCAATGGAAATAAACTCATCCGATGGCTTTTTAAATTTCAGACGCACCCTGAATTCAGTACCTTCATTTTCAACAGAATTTAAATAGAGTGTACCGTTTTGTATATCAATTAGTTTTTTGACGATTGTTAGTCCCAAGCCTGTACCGCCAAATTTTCTTGTTGTTGAACTTTCTGCTTGTGTGAATGCGTCAAAAATCTTTTCTTGGACTTCTGGTTTCATACCCACACCGGTGTCTTTCACATAAATATCCACTTCAGCAAATTGGTCATCTGTTGAATTAGCAATCATATCAACACCCAATAGCACTTCTCCTTCAAAAGTAAATTTCAATGAATTTCCTATTAAATTGTAAAGAATCTGATTCAGAATAACAGGGTCTCCAATTAAAATATCAGGAACATCATCACTGAATTTGTACGAAATTTTTACGCCACGTTCAACGGCTTTCAGCTCCATCACAGAGGTAATAGACTTAATTAATTCCTTGAAATTAAATTCAATCGCATTGATGTCCATCTTTCCTGAGTCGATTTTAGAAAGATCAAGGATATCATTAATGATTCCCATTAATTGGTCGGAAGAAGCAGAAATTGCCCTCAAATAAGATTGCTGCTTTTCATTCAACTTGGTACGCTCGAGCAATTTCACGATTCCTACGATTCCATTTAAAGGTGTACGTATTTCGTGACTCATATTGGCAAGGAATTGTTCCTTTAATTCTGAAGCGTGTTCTGCATCCTTTTTAGCTTGGATGAGTTGTTGTTTGAATTCGATTTCTTTTGTGATATCACGTGCAACAACCTGAAATCCGACAGTTTTATCATTTCTTGTAAGTAAATGAATGTTCTGGCCAATCCACACCTCTGTTCCGTCAATTAAAACAATGGGGATCTCCAGGTAACTTTCACTTTTTTCGTTTTTCAACATTTGACGAAAAAAATATTCTGTTTTTCTTTTGTAATCCTTTCTGATCAAATGCGAATATTTTAATAGGGCCAATTCCTCGAATGAGTATCCAGTTTTTTCAATAGCCGAAGGATTTAAGTAGGTAAAAAAGCCATTTAAATCGAGTCTAAAAATAATGTCACTTACATTCGAAACGACCTGTTCAAAGAATTTTTCGGTATCCAGTAAATCTTTTTTCGACGTGTCATTTTCTAATTTCAACCTTTTAAGATTTTCATGCCTATGCATTACATAGTTCAAGTGTGTTCTTAAAGTTTGGTCACTCATTGGTTTACTGATGTAATCAAAATCGCCCAGTTTTCGCAATTCGCTTACAGCTAAATCATCGGTTTCTTTCGTAATAAAAACAACAGGTAAAGCAATCAATGAACTTAGCTTTTTGGCCAGAGGAATACCGCAAACGTTGCTAGAGAGTTGAATATTAATAATGACTAAGTCAACATCTTGCCCATTTATATCTGAATATGCATGCTCATCTGAAACACCAATCACATCGTGACCAAAACCTACTAACCTGTCTTTCAAATTCTCATTGGCAGAAGTCTCATCCTCGACTAAAAATATTTTTAATTTTCTTTCCATTCAATGATGGTTTTTTCAAGTTTAAGTTAATAATACCGATGCAATACTTGATATATACATTTTATTGACCGATATTACTTTATTTATTGACAAAATTACAAATGATATTAAGCGGTGTTTATTGGTATTCAGCGAATAACGCCTTTTTTTCAACCAACTTACAGTGCTCAACGACATTGTATACCTACCTTTGTACCAGCTTCTAAATAAGCTTGATACCTACTTGTTAATACAATAAAAAAACCACATTTATGAAATCTATCATTATTGATGACGATGCTGTTGTTCGTGAATTATTAGCACAGTATATTGAAGAAACACCTGAACTAAAATTGGGAGGACAATTTTCAACAGTTAAGGAAGCTTTACATTTTTTAACCAAAGAAAAAGTTGATCTGATTTTTTTAGATGTAGAAATGCCTGAAATGAATGGCATTGATTTTTTAGAGGAGTTCAAACCAGATGCTGAAATAGTCCTTATCTCTTCAAATGACAAGTACGCAGTGAATGGCTTTAATCTTGAAGTAAGTGATTATCTGCTAAAACCCATTTCATTTGCTCGATTCAATAGGTGCATAACACGACTCAGCCAGAAGAATTTAGGAAACGAAACAGCTAAACACGACTTTTTATTCATAAAAGATAAAGGTGTTTATCAAAAGATCTTAATTCCAGAAATTCAATACATTCAATCTTCGAGTGAATATGTTACGATTCATACGAAAGTGAAACGCATTATGCTTTACTCATCGATGGATAATATGTTGAGTAAACTTCCTTCCAATTTCAAAAGAGTGCATCGCTCTTACATCGTGAATGTTGATGCTATTGAAAAAGTAAATGGTAATTCACTTGAAGTTAACAAACAACTTATTAGTGTTAGTAAAACTTATCATGAAGACATCATGAATGAACTGGGAATAAAGATGAAAATGAATCACGAGGTTTTATAGTACTAGAAAATCGGAATTAATGCAATCGCATTTGCTTCATAACAAGATCCAATGCAACTTTCATTTTTTCAAATTCAGTTTCAAGGCGCGGTATGTCTGGAAGAGTTTCTTCGGCCTCTTTTTCAATGTTACGAATTAGAGATTTAGCAGATTCAATATGCAATAGATCAATTGAAGGCTTCATTTGATGCGCCACATTTCGTATAGATTGAAAATCACTTGCACTAATTCCTGAATATATTTTGGAAAGTTGCACAGGAACACTTTCTAAGAATGTTTCCAATATAGTTTTGATAAAAGATTCGTCGCCTCCTGAAATACTCTCCAATTCTCTCAAAGAATACAATGCAACGGACGGTTGTGGCTCTTGATCATCGGAAAGATCATGTGTTGATTCTTTCCAACCTAAAGCCATTTTGATTTTAGAAAAAAGTTCTTCTTTCTTAAATGGTTTAGGAACATGATCATTCATCCCACATTCCAGGTACTTTTTGGTATCCTCAATTGTTGCATTTGCAGATAAGGCAATGATCGGGATTGACAAATTTAATTTTGCTCTAATTTCTCGTGTGGCACTGATGCCATCCATTATTGGCATCTGAATATCCATCAGAATAAGATCAAAGGATTCTTTGACTAAAAGTTGAATTGCTTCTAAACCATTTTCTGCAATTTTAAAATCAATTTGTTCCTTTTTCAAGACAGAAGAAATCAAAAGTCTGTTCAATTCATTGTCCTCTACAACAAGTAATTTTATCTCAGTTAAATTTTGAAAAGTATTCACTTTTGTTTCTGGCTTCTCTTCTGCTTCCTGAACAGTTTTAAATTCAAGCGAGAAACTAAATTCAGAACCTTTGTTCCTTTCACTTGCTAAATGGATTGCACCACCCATTTTTTCAACAATTCCTTTTGAAATTGACAATCCTAAACCTGTTCCGCCATAGCGTCTTGAAATGGTCGCATCCTCTTGGCTAAAGGTGTTGAAGATAAGTTGTTGGTTTTTTTCATCTATTCCAATACCTGTATCTCTAACGCTAAAATTGATTTTTTGAGTCAACTCTTTTTGTTCTAAAAGTTTTGCCTGCACAAAAACAGATCCATCTTGTGTGAATTTCAATGCATTACTGACTAAATTGACAAGTACCTGATTTAATTTGTTGCTGTCACCCTTAAGGAATTCACTTATTTGAGCATCCACTTCGCATAAAAGATGAACTCCTTTTTTATTCCCTAGTTCTTTGAAACTCAAATGCAGATGTTCAAATAATTCCTTAATGGTAAATGTATTTTCTTCTAATTCTAATTGTCCTGCTTCAATTTTTGAGAAATCAAGAATATCGTTAATCAGGACAAGTAAGTTATCTGATGATATTTTAACAGCCGATAAATACTGCATTTGTTCCTCATCTAATATTGAATCCCCAAGTAAATCAGTCATTCCATTGATTACGTTCAACGGCGTACGAATTTCGTGACTCATATTTGCCAAGAACATTTCCTTTGCCTTCACGGACGATAAAGCTGTTTCTTTGGCACTTATCAAATCATCCTCTAATTGCTTTCTATCCGTAATGTCTACATGAATTCCCATTGAACCAATAATCTCATTTTTATCATTGTAGATCGGGGCTCCACTGATAATTATATGAGCTATTCCACCATCCTTCTTACGAATTTTTCTTTCATAAACATTCGAAATACCTGTTTGTCTCAGTTTATTCAACTCTTTCGAGTCTTTCATGTCCTCCGGAAAAGAAAATATTTTGACTGCATTTTGACCTAATAATTCAGCTTCATTGTAGCCCGTCAAATCGCAAAATGCTGGGTAAACCTTAGTAATGTTTTCCTCAAGATCCACCTCAACTAGTCCAAAATTCAGGTTTTCAATGATACGGCTGTATTTATCTTCTACAATCCGAAGACTCTCTTTGTTAAGCATTATATCCGTGACATCCTGATACTTCCAAATATGTCCATTGAATTGATCATCTTTGAAAACCGGCACAAAATCACGTTCAAGAATACGTCCATCTTTCAAATAAAGTATTTCACCATATACATTTTTTTGATTCTTTACACACTTATCAATTCCTTCTACGAACCCCTCTTCATCTTGAAAAAGATGCTTAAATAATGCTGCCGCATAAGAACAATCTTGTCCTTCAAGATCTTCTGGTTTACCTTTTAATCCAAACATTTCGCAGAACATTCTGTTGACCAATTGTATCTTTCTATCTGCTGATTCCGATAGAATTGCCGTATTCATGGTATCAATCAAGGTGTAAAGTCGGGTTGATGTTTGATAAAGCTGATCCCTGTAAACTATGCCAGCTGAAATATCCCTAAAATAAATATTGAACAATTCTTTTTCTAAAACAGAAACAATTGTTACTTCATAGGTGTGATTATGTATTTTTAATTCGAATGAATTTTCATTTGATTGATTGTAAGAGACTTTAATTTTTTCGAGGACCTCCACCTCTATTTTTGGATCGCTGAGCACAATATTCTGAGCTGATTGGTTAGCATAGAGGACCTTGAAATTTTTTGACAACCTAAAAATTGGTTCAGGACTTTGATCTTGAAATTTATCAAATTCGTCAATCACCTCATTTTTTCGAACAATTTCTTCCTGTTGGCGCACTAATTCCTCTCCAATACCCTTCAACTCATCCCGAAAATCTGACTGATTAAATTGATTATTCAAAAAACTTGAATATTGAAAATCATTTTCAGTGAATCCCAACTGCTCGAATTTTAATACAGATTCATTTTCAGGAAAGAACAGAAATAAAATTTCATCAGTGGTTTCATTCTTTATGATTTCAACCTTAAAGTCAAGAGTTATATTCAACCCAATAGGTTCCGCTTTAATATCTTGAAAATCACGTACCTGATCAAATACTGCATCTTTTGAAAGAGGTAAATTATGAAACGTGATTATTTCTTGGATTGACTTACCTATTGATTCACCGAATATTTTTTCCCAAACAGCACCTGCATCAATAATTTCCAATTTAGAATTCACTCTAAAAAAGAAAGGAAAAAGTTTTCGAAGGGTTGTTTCAGATAAAGTAAACATGCCAATTATAATTTACCCTCTTTTAACATTCTATAAATTGTGGATTTCCCCATTTTAAGTTTATCTGCGACCAAAACCACATTATTGTTGTACTTGCGAAGGTACCAATTTATAATTCTGCTGTTGTATTCATCAATGGTTAACTCCTCTTGCATGAAATCTTCTATTTCATTTCGTTGGTTAAACTGAATATCGTTGGCATCAATTACATCTGATTCACTCATCACAACTGCAACTTCAGATACTGCACGCAATTCTCGGACATTTCCAGGATAATTGTACTTCAGTAATTTGTCAATTGCCGACTGAGACAACTCTTTGATCGGTAAATTGTTCAACTTGCTAAACTCACTGATAAATGATTTAGCCAACATAACAATATCATTTCCTCGTTCTTTAAGTGGAGGCAAGTCAATTGAAATACCCAATAATCTGTAATACAAATCTTGTCTAAATCGTCCTTCTTTTACTTCTTTTAGTAGATCTCGGTGCGTGGCCACAATTAATCGAATATCAATTGGAATCGTTTTATTTGAACCCAAACGAGACAACTCACGCTCTTGCAAAACACGTAATAATTTGGACTGCATATTTAAATCCATTTCACCAATTTCATCGAGAAAAATAGTTCCTTGATTGGCCTCTTCAAATTTCCCAGACTTCGATTGATCCGCTCCTGTAAAAGCCCCCTTCTCGTAACCAAAAAGTTCACTTTCTATAAGTTCTTTTGGAATTGCCGCAACGTTAATGGCAACAAAAGGCTTTTTCATCCTGTCAGAATTGAAATGAATCGCTCTAGCGGCTAGTTCCTTTCCTGTACCTGTTTCTCCAGTAATTGAAACTGTAATATTTGCCTTTGCAGATTTTTCTAACAGTGTAAATACTCTTTGCATGGGTGCACTTGAGCCCTTGATGTAATTATTC